>JAEDGP010000013.1 GCA_016297405.1 Treponema sp. | reverse complement strand
TAATGGCGGATTCAAATATACAGTGTTATAATAATAGAGAGGTTACAGATGTCTGAAATGGGATTAAAAATGGAATACAATTTAGATTTTCTTGAAAATATATACAGTATCTTAAACAAATATAAAGAGAAAGAGAATAAATCTGGTAACAATATCAGTATTCTTAAGATTTCTGGTAAAGATCATGATGAAGTTGTTGTTTGTAGATTAATTGCCTTTTTACTTAATCCAAAAGAAAATCACAATCAAGATGTAAAATTTTTGAATCTATTTCTTGAAGAAATAGGAGAAGAAACTATACAGCAAAATGAAAATTTTGATGTCATAACAGAATTTCCTACGGATCAAGGACGTCGTATCGATATAGTATTAAAATCAAATAAAAGATTTATTCCAATTGAAGTAAAGATTTATGCATCGGATCAGAAAGAGCAATGTGTCCATTATTATAATTATTCACATAGTAATTATAATGCTGAAAAAGTATTTTATTTGACTCCTTATGAACATATGCCTGATGAATCTAGTAAAGGAGATTTAAAACTTGGAGAAACATTAAAACTCATAACTTTTAAAGAGCAAATTTTAAACTGGCTTGAAAATTGTGAAAAAGATAATTCGGATTATACGCCAATGTTGCTTGAATTAATCAGAGAATTAAAGATTGCCATAAGAAAGTTTTGTGGTCTAGTGGAGAATAAGGAAATGAATGAAGAATTACTAAAAGAAATACTGAAAAATGAAAATAATTTGGAAGCAGCTAAAGCTATTTGTTCCGCAGAAAAGAGCATTAATCCAAATGATTTATGGAAAAACTTCTGTAATAATATTGAACAAAAGACAATTGGAGGCTGGCACGAATTTGAACAACATGAGAAAAACACACTAACAGTACATATAGAAGATGAAATTGAAGTTGATTTTACGGAATGTTTTAATTCATTATTTATTACATGTACAGAAGATGTCTTTTCAGAAACACAAAAGCAAGAACTTTTTGAAAAATTAAGGAAAAAACTAACTGAAGCTAAATTTGAATGTGGAGATATCGACCTAACAAGAGGGTTTAATATTTCAAATACTAAAGAATTTTTTTTAGACAATGCATCTGTATCCCCATTAGATTTGTATTTTATATTTATATATAAAAAAGAACAAATTATTGAAAGAATAAAGGCATTTATAAGTTTAATATATGAAATTTAAAATTAAACTAGAATAAGGAAAATTTAAATGAAAAGTATCTTAAAATTTACGATTTTACTATTGTTACAAATCTTTCTTATAAATTTATGTTTTGCTGAAAGTAACATTGATATAGCAAATAAATATTATGATGAAAATAATTATTCGTCAGCTAAGTCTTATTTAGAAGAAAGTCTTTTTAATGATGGAATAGCAAACGGTACTTTGTTTTATAGATTGGGGTATAGCTATGAACAATTAAGTCTTCCAAAATCAACCTATTCTAAACTATATTGTGCTGCTGCATATTGTTTTGAAAGGGATAATGACAAGGATAATAAATACTATTCTTATGCAATTACAAAAGAAAAAGATTTAAATGTTAATCACAAAAATTACACAGAAGAAACAATTCAAAAACTTATTGATGATTTATACTGGGAAAATCATAAAAAGGATTTTTCATATTATAAAAATCATATAACACAATTGCTGTGCTTGGTCATTTTGATTTTAATTCTTGTTACAACAATAACTGTATTTATATTTAAGCTTATTAGACATTACACGCGTTATTCAATAAACTTTCCCCAGATAGAGTATCCCCTATCTTCATTATTTAATGGTTCAAACTTTATAGATCCAGATAATGAATTTTATAACTTATTACAAGAAACTTATAATTCAATGGTAAAAAAAGCTCGCAGCCAATCAACACGAATTCATTGCCCTGAAGATTATTTATTATATAAATTTGGACAGGTTATTTTCACAAAAAATGGTAATTCAATTGATGATAAAACTGTAACCAAAGGGTTAAAACAAATTTTCTTTGAAGACAATCCAACAATTGAAACTACAAAACAGAAAATTACTTTTATCAATATATTCAAAGAACTATTTGATAATTGGGATAAAATACAAAGAAGATATTGGGATAGATTATACGAAATACCAGAATTTGGAATGCTTTTAACTGTTTTATCAACAAAAATGACTGATGATGATTTTGTATATAATGCAAACCTTGTTGTCGAGTTTACTAATAAATATGAAAAAATTGATTGTAAGTCTTACAGAAAAGACTTGCTTGTAATTGCAAATAAACTATATCATGAAAAATGTAATGAAAATGATTTATCACAAAAATTAGAGCACGAATTGAAAAAGATTGATAAACGCTTTTTTAATGTTATGAAATTATTTTTTGGAAAGCTTTGTTTATTAATTTCAAAAATACTTCCAATCTTTTTATTCGCCTATGCCCTAGCTTTTATAGCCCTTATATCATCAATTACACTTGGAAAAGTATTAATAACAGGAATTTGTTGTTTCCTACTTTATAAATTGAAAGATAATCATTTGGATTTGTTTTTTGAATATAAATCTTTTTCAAAATTTAAAACTAAAGCAGAACAGGATTCTGAAAGACAATTTCAAGCTGCAGTAAATGCGGCTGCAAAGAATTCAAGAAATCCATCATCAAAACCTCATAGTTCATATTCAAATCAAGTTTATGAAGAGAATGATGTTTCATTCAAAGCCTCAAAAATACAAACGGAACAACGGCAAAAAGTATCAATTCAAAAATACTATTGTAAGTACTGTGGAACAAGCTACACTGATTTATTCCAATTGACTCATGCAAGTTGTAGAAATAATACTCAAGGGAATGGAAAGCACGTTCCATATCAAGGTGAAACAGAAGGTCCATTTTTCTGTGAATACTGTGGAACAAGCTACACTGATTTATTCCAATTGACTCATGGAAGTTGTAGAAATAACACTCATGGTAATGGAAAACATGTTCCGTATGAAGGAACAAAGAAATCTAGGTATTATTGTGAATATTGTGGAACAAGCTATACTGATTTATTTCAATTAACTCATGGTACTTGTAGAAATAATACTCAAGGAAATGGAAAGCATCATCCAGCGAGATAACAATTATAACTTCTTCATTTGTAAATTACATTTTTCTAATAAATGTGAAACTGAATTTACATTATAATATTTGACGGCGTTGTTTACAATAAGCCCACATGTTCTAGAATCCTCAAGTGGATCATGAGCTTCATATACAATTTTGAAGTGTTTTCCAAGAGCTGTCAGATGATGGTTTAATTCAGGTCAGGTTTTTCTTGCTACAAAGAGAGAATCAAAATATTGAAGCTTTGGGATTTTCATTTCAAAATAATTGCAACAGTCTCTTATAACATTCATATCAAATGTTGTACCATTACGAGCAAATAGTGGAATATCTGGTGTTTGATTTATGAATGGCATTACAAGAGAATCCCAGACTTCTGGAAAGTAAGGTTTATTTCGAACATCATCATATGATATGTGATGAATATCACGAGTCCATTCTGGAATGAAATACATCTTTGCCGGATGGATTAAAGAATAACATGAATCTGTTTCTTTTCCATCAATAAAAAGAACGAGACCACCGGAACAAGCACTATTCTTGTAATAGTTTGCTGTTTTAAAATCAATTTCTATATATTATTCTTCCTGTGGTTCTGTAAAAGAGTTGTTCTATTCCTAGGGAAAGAGCGAATTTTACGCAATTTTCGCTCTTTCCCTGCCATCGTTAAACAAATCCCTATTTGTTGGGAAGAAAATAAATCTACTATACAATAATTAAAATTGTATGTTTTTACAACTTAATACAAATATATGTACTTAAGTTTATCAAGTTCAATAAATTCATTTTCATTTGATAACATTATGATTTCTCTTAATAAAATAGAATTAAATAAATCAAGATATGGATTAGTTTCTATTCCTTGTTCAACATAATAAAAAGAATCTTCGTCAAGAGTCAGTCTATTAAAAGCAGTTGTTATTTCTTTAAGTTTATTTGTTTCATAAGAATAGTCACTTCCATCAAAAACTTTAAGAATTAACTTAATCTTTTCTTCTTTGTACTGTTCAAAAAGATCTGTTGAATTTTGATAAACTTCTAACCCTTTCAGTTCCATATTGCTTACACTATCACAAGCTTCTTTAAGTTCTTTATATATATTGGATTTATTAGTATTTTTTTTACAACTTATAAATACAAATAAAAAAATAAATGTTATCATAAAAATTTTCTTCATCTTTGTTATCTCCCATCAAAATTACGGCTCAAACTCACCCCAGCCAACAAAAATACAATTTGAATATCTGTTTTGTAGAGATGCACTTCCAGAATCACTAGCTTCTCGGGTAAATGTGTGTTCTTCTTGATTCAATCCGCCCATGTGTCCTTCAATATATGTTATAGATAAGACGTTACCATTGGCATCGCGATTAACTCCTGTTACCGTAATTGTATGTCCTGAAAAGCCAGTTACACCTTGTTTGGGTTTATATAATCCAACGGTGCCAACTTCAATATTAGATGAACTAAAACTCCTATCAGCTAGTAATGAATCATAGGTTTGTCCTGTTCCATCTGCTTTATAATAGTTTATATTCTTATTGGTTTTATTTAATGTTCCAAACAGGTCCTTTGCTTGTACATTTCGAAGTATGTCAAGTTTTGATTCATTCTTTGTTATATTTTTAAAACCATTTTTTGTTCCTGTTGCAACCTCATAACTCTTGTCGTAAATATACAAAGCCGTATCAGCACAATCATGATCATCTGGAATATCAGATGGTTTCATCGATTTAACTTTATTTTTATACGCAGTACGTTGAGTTTCTGTTAAATTGCGAGGAGCCCTTCCATCAGGATCTATATAGCGTACCGGGTTATTCCCCGCGTAGTGATACAAATTACCATTTGTTTTACAAAGCTAATAACAGTCTAATTCCTTCAGAAATACTTGTCATAGACGATATAGGTAAAACTGACACATGTTCAACCAATCTTATACTATCTATTACTGTAATTTGAGGGGTAACTGCCACAGAATCTTTCGATAATTTTGAATCCTGTTTTGATAAAAGTACATTGCCGGGAAATTCAGCCAATCTTAAATTTGTTGTAAGAGGAATAACTACGGTTGTGTTCATATAACTTTTATTAAACTCATCTGACTGAACAATCACTGCAGGCCGACGCCATCCAGGTTCACTCCCTAAAGGTTCTCCAAAATCAACCCACCAAATATCACCACGAATCATTTTTTGTTAACTCCCTCACAGAACTTAAAGAAGCTTTTTCCATTGTTTTGAAATCAGAAAATGCATCTGGATTCTTCTGAAGAAATTCATTGATTCTAGCTGTAACTGAAGTATCTTTTTCTTTTGTAGAATAAACGGAAGCTAAATACTGTACATAATGAGTGAGCTCTATAACTGCTGCTTCAGGCAATGAATTAATTGTCTTTTCTAATACATCGTATGGCATTTTTTCACCTCCAATTTACTCTTTTAAATATACTATAACACAATAATTTTGGTTTTTGTAGTCAGATTTTATCCCTCACTCACATCTGGCATATTTGGCACGAATCATGTTTAGTTTTCTAAAAGTGCCATTACCCCATCAATTTCAATTTGTGGGGGTAAGAGTTTGTGTAGAAAAATTGTATAGGAGCTAATACCATCCTGTATATTCGGTTTTATAATCAATCGTTTTCCTTAACTTCAATTCAGAAAGATTACTATCATCAAAATCAACATAATGCAAACCCGATGCTTTTACATAAATCTTGGAAATGACAAGTTTTTCTATTGTGAAGAGAATCATAAAATCATATTCTCCATTGTCAGCAGCCCTTAGAACAGAAAATGTTGCTCCTGTAGATGTCCATTTACCAATATTCGATAAAGTCAAAGAAAATTCTTTTATATCGCCATCATTCATGTTGATGATATGAAATTTTCCTGAATTGTAGTCCTTTTCATACATTAGGAAATTCCCGGTCTTATCCATTCGGGCTCCAACAGGTATCTTGCCAATATGTTTCATCTTACCTTTTTCCCCATTCAAATAGTATAGTGGCATATCTCTTTCATAAGTGTCTTTCCAAAAAATCATTTTCTTATTGTCTTCTGAAATTTGATATCCGCCCCATAAAGAGTCTTCGCTTGATAAATATACACTTTCACTTTTTCCGTCAGTCCTGATAATTGTCAAAACATAATTGTCTGGACTGTATGAATATTTTAAGAATTCGGAACTTTCCAATGGCTTAATATTCTTTACAGATTCAGTATGTCCAAAAAAAATTGAAAGCATAAAGTAAAAAACAAAACAATATTTTTTCATATAGCTACTCCTTACTCATATATTATGGGTGCCTTAAAATTTACATAACCCTTGGTCTCCGAGACAGGAACCAGTATATTTCCTTCCGAATCTTTCAACCAACCTTGCTTGCCCCTAAGATTGTCTTTTCCGACAGCATTATCGTTACTTGATGTCTGTGATATAATCAAATAATCCTTACCATCTTTTTGAGTAATTCCAGTAACACCTACCCAATGATCATGTTTACCAGATTCTTCCGAAAGTTTGAGTTTAACAAGTGAAAAAGCCGGATGGACAGAAGCTGCTTTAAGAAAACTTGTAGCAAAGTATATAGCCTCTGATTATTTTGGTCAAAATATTATTCCCGAAATTGCATCTCAAATTGTTGAAAAAGCAGCTGAAGGTTTTAAAGAGGCATTGAAAAATGAAGAATAAATTTTTTCTGTCCAAAATTTTAAATATTATAGGTATTGTTTTGTTTGTCATAGCATTTATTTTTTTATGCTATGAGCAGATTCCTCTGTTATATGTAGGTTCATTATTGCTTCTGAGTTGTTTATTTATGTTACCTGATAGCATATTGTTTACAATTCGAAAATTTAGGGAAAATAAACATTTCGGAATGTATTGGGGAATGAAATTTTTTGGATTAATAATAGCAATTATTATTTTTTTTATAGGATTATTAATGCTTTTGTTAAAGGAATTTAAATCATAGTTTTCCTTCTTTCTTTTCTTCCTTATTACCTTCTTCTTCTCATCGTTTTTCTATGTGTTTCAAAAAATTGGTTGTTTTGGTAGAATGGGGGTATCATGAATATTAAATCTAAAGCATCATCACTTTCGGGACATATTCAGGTTCCTGGTTCAAAATCTCATACAATTCGTGCTCTTCTTTTGGCTGCATTGGCTGAAGGCACTTCTTATGTTCGAAATCCTCTTCCAAGTGAAGACTGTCTGAATACAAGCAAAGCGATTCCTTTAATGGGTGCAAAGGTTGATTTAGGCGACACAGACAAAAAAATCGGCGGCTGCTGGACAGTTCAGGGCGCTGGAAAAAACATTCATCTTCCAGAAAATGTGGTGGATGTTGGGGACAGCGGTTCGCTTCTGTATTTTCTTTCTTCTATTGCGGCAACTTTTGAAGGCTGGTCAATTTTTACAGGCGACGAACTGATTCGCCGCCGTCCGGTTCATCACGTTGTGGACGCTCTTAATCAGCTGGGGGCAGAATGTCATGTAAGTCAGCCAGGTAAAACTGTTTGTCCTCTTTTAATAAAAGGGCCAATCAAGCCTGGAACAGTAACTACTGCAGGTGAAGTTTCAAGTCAGTACATAAGCGGAATGATGATGGCAGCACTTCGTCTGAACGGAACTCTTAATATTGAACTTACAAATCCAAAGGAAACACCATATTTAACAATGACTCAGAAATGGCTTGAAAGTGTTGGTGCGAAGGTTGAAATTTCGGATGACTTCAAACATATAAAGGTTCACGGGCCTGTTCAGATAAAAGCTTTTGATCGTACTGTTCCAAGTGATTGGGAGGGTGTTGCCTTTCCTCTGATTGCAGCGCTTTTTTCTGATAGTGAAATCACAATTGATGGAATTGATGGAAGCGGAACTCAAGGTGATGAAGAAATTGTAAATGTTTTGAAGAGCGTTGGGGCTGATATTCAGTGGGATAAGGAATCAGAAAAGATAACTGTTCGTGGCGGAAAAAAAGCTTCTGATGGAATTGGACGCCTCTCAACAGAAAATTGTCCTGATGGAGAGCTTCATGTACCAATTTCAGGTTATCCGGATGCAATTTGTGCTGTTGCAGTAGCTGCTGCTTTTACAGAAGGTACTACCTATATTGAAGATGCGGCTGTTTGTCGTCGTAAAGAGACTGACCGCATTAAAGTAATGACACAATTTCTTAGAGAACTTGGCGCTGAAGTAGAAGAAGGTGACGATTTTATGATAATTCGTGGTCATTCGCCGGTAATGGCAGATGGTTCTCTGAATCCTCAGTTCAGTCTTCACAGTGGAGAAATCGAAAGTTTTGGAGATCATCGCATTGCAATGAGCTTTGCCTGTATGGGGCTTGGGCTTCCTGCAGGAGAAAGTATTGTGGTAAAAGATGCAGAATGCTGCGCCGTAAGCTTTCCAGGATTTTTTGAATCAATGAATGGAATAAATGCAGGTTTTGAAAAACTGTTATAATGTTTCTTTGATTGAATATTTCTTTTTTTTAACTATAATTGTTGGCGATGACTTTTTCAGAATTTAGAGCAGACTATTTTTCTCGTTGGCAAAAACGTCTTGTTATAGAATGCTGGTGCGTCTTTATTCTGATTGCAGTATTAAGTTTGGCCTTTTCTTTTCACTATTATGCAAATAATCTGATAGAAAAGAGTCGGTTAGATTGTTATTTTTGGTTTGAGTTAGTGATTCCCATTGTTCTGCAGCTTTTTTCAATGATTCTGATGCAGATTGTGATGCATTCCAAACGGGTAACATTAAAATATAAGAATAGATGGGCTGTCATTACCATGTTTGTGATTATGAGCGTACTTTCGCTTTTTCATTGCAGATATGAAGTGCTGTTTATTTGTCCTTTTTTGGCGGTTCTTGTCGCGGCAATGCTTTCTGATAAACATTTGCATTGGGCGCTTTCGGCTGTTGCCCTTGCAGTCTTTTTCCTGGAAAGCTGTCTTTGGTTTTTCTGTTTTTCAGAAATCTCAAATTTTGAAAAGATAGCTCGCCTTCTTCTTGAAGTTGTTATTTTGCTAGGGTTTTTCCTTTTGTCATTGGAATGTTATCATTTGCAGAATGTGCATATAAAATTCCTTTACAAAAGTTATAGCCGCCAGCGCAGGTTTGTTCGAGAGTTGAGACTGGAGCCTTTGACTCGTCTTTACAATAGAACTGCATACGCGATTGCCATCAACAATTCCATAAAAAACTTCGATCCATCAAAAAATGTTCTGTTTCAGGTTTTGATGGATCTTGATAATTTTAAGTATGTAAATGACAAATATGGCCATTCCGGTGGTGATGCGGTATTGATTTTCCTTTCTGATCTGCTTAAGCGTGTGCTTGGTTCAGGCAGATTGGCCTTTAGATATGGCGGTGATGAATTTGTTATTTTGTTCAGGGATAAAAATGTTGCGGAAGTTATTTGCATAATAGAGCAGATTCGAGAAGAATTTAATGAAGCTGTATTTGATTTCATGGATGATGGGGATCGCTGTTCCATGAGTATTGGGATTGCTATGTATCAACAAGGCTGGACAAGCCAAAAATGGTTCAATGCTGCAGATGCAGCTGCTTATGAAGCAAAGTCAAAAGGTAAAAACCGTTACGAAGTTTTTCATGGTGAATTCTAACGATGACTGAAAATCCAGAATTCCTTAGCGAGCAATTGATCACCTACATAGGAAACAAGCGATCTCTTTTGCCATTTATTGGAGAAGGCATTTCGTTTGTTCAGGAGAAGCTTGGCAAAGAAAAGCTTTCATGTCTTGATGTGTTTGCTGGTAGTGGAGTGGTTTCCAGGTATCTGAAACAGTTTGCCAGTTCTCTTTGTGTCAATGATCTGGAATTGTATTCAAAAATAATCAACAGCTGTTATCTTTCAAATCGATCTGAGATTGATGAAATTAAATTGAAGTCGATTCACGAAAACATTCTTGATAATGTGGAATCAAGAATGAATGAAATGGGGCAGGGAGTTGTTCCAGGTTTTGTTTCAGAACTTTATGCCCCAAAAGATGTTTTTGATATAAAAAAAGGCGAACGGTGTTTTTATACTACACGCAATGCGAATTACATAGATTTTGTCAGCCAGGAAATCATAAGTCTGGTACCTTCAGAACTGCGGCATTTTTTTGTTGCTCCTTTGTTGAGTCAGGTTTCGGTTCATGCGAATACAGTCGGTATATTCAAAGGTTTTTATAAGAATTCAAAAACTGGAATCGGTCAGTTTGGTGGCAATGGAAAAAATGCCTTAAATCGTATTCAAGGCCACATCAAGCTTCCGTACCCTCTTTTCAGTAATTTTGAATGTCCTGTAAAAGTGCTGAATATGGAAGCCAATGAAATGGCAGAGTCTGAATCGGTTTATGCAGATGTGGATGAAGGCTGTTTTGATTTGGTTTATATTGATCCGCCTTACAACCAGCATCCTTATGGATCAAATTATTTTATGCTGAATCTGGTGGCTTCTTATGAAAGACCGGATACGGAACTCATTAGCCGCATTTCAGGAATTCCCAAGGATTGGAATCGTTCGAATTACAATAAAAGGCGTTTTGCAGCCAATGTGTTTGAGAATCTTGTGGCTAATTTAAGGGCAAAATTTCTGCTTGTATCGTTCAATTCAGAAGGTTTTATTTCAAGAGAAGAGATGGAATCTTTGCTTGGCCGTTATGGCAAAGTCACAGTTTTTGAATCAAATTACAATGCTTTTAGAGGTTCCCGCAATTTGCATGGCCGTGACATTCATGTAAGTGAATTTCTTTTTGTGCTTGAAAAGAAGGCTTAGATGGTTTTTAGAGATTTAAGATTCAGACGGTGCATTTTTTTTCTGTTTTTGGGGATAGTATTTGCCCTTTGTTCCTGTAAAACTGTACCACAAAATTCTGAAGGTTTGTGGCAGCCTGTTTGTGCTGGTGTTGACCGTATGGATCTGAAGGGCATGGAAAAGAGTCAGAAATTTTCTGTTGTTCGACTTGATTTACGAAAAGGGAATTTTATTCCTGTCGCTTACCATAATTCCTTTGATGATGAAGGACGGGTATTTCCCGTTTCTGTAAAAACTGCGGCACGGGAAACTTCCGCAGTTGTGGCTATTAACGCAACTCCTTTTTCTTCAATTTCAAAATGGAATGTGTTTGCCAAAGTTATTCCATTAGGGCTTGTGTATTCTGATAATGTGTTGCATTCGTTTCCATTGGAAAGATATTGTGCCGCAGTTTTTACAAAATCTTCAGATGGAATTCGCTGTAAAATTCTTGAAACCCAAAGGGAATTTACGAAATTTCTGGCAAATGAAGATGAATGTCAGGTGCTATGTGCGCTTGGTGGCTATTGGGTTATTCTGAATAATGGAAAATATGGGGATTTCAAAAAAATAAAAGACTATCGCTGTGCCCTGGGGACTTCTGAAAGTGGCGCTTTGGTCTATCTTCTTTTTGGAAAAAACGCAAGCTTTATTGATTGTGCGGTGATTCTTGAGAAGCTTGGATGTGATGACGCCATGCAATTTGATGGAGGCTCTTCCGCATGTCTTTTTGTGGAAAATGAAGGGAAAGTATGCAGAAAGATTGAGAGGCCTGTTGCGACGGTTCTGTGTTTTTGTTCTTTTTGATGTTTTTGCAACTTGAAAAAACAGAAGTCTTTTTGCCCGATATTTTGTTTGACTAATAAAAGGGAATAAATTATTATTAAAGAATATGGCAATGTCGATTGCAACAAATCAGGTAATAAATAATTATTACGATTTGTATCGTGAAAATGAAATAGTTTTCACTAAAGATATATTACGTTCTCTTAAAATTGATCCACGCCAGCTTTATGTAAAATGTGCTGGTTCACAGTGGCCATGTATTATCAATTCAACTTCATTTCAGATGGCCAAAATCATCATCGGAACAGCAGGTGGAGCTTTTCAGCAGATTACAAAAAAAGATGCGCCACCTGTAAACTTGCGCTATTGCTTTATTGAACAGAATGGCCAGCCGATGATTTTCTTTGTATCATGCAGGGTTACAGATGTTACTCCATATATGAACTCAAAGGAGCTGGCAATTGTTACGTTGACATTTACCCAGCGTCCGCCTGATGATCTTATTTATAAGCTTGGAACTTTAATTGCCGCAAACGAAGGTTTTGTTCAGCGCAAAGAAGATCGTATTGCCATAAATGACAATACGATTCGTAAGCTTGGAATCGATAAAAAAGAAACAATCATTTTCATTCAGAATGTACCAAGACGATGTATCTTGTGGAA
Organism: Treponema sp.; assembly: GCA_016297405.1. Lineage (GTDB taxonomy): Bacteria > Spirochaetota > Spirochaetia > Treponematales > Treponemataceae > Treponema_D. The sequence goes on along the minus strand of JAEDGP010000013.1, from coordinate 27,458 downwards.
TATTTCTTTCTCTGGATCAAAGGTTATTCTTATGGGTGTGCCTAAATTCCTGGAGAATAAGGCTTGTATCATTCGATTTCTTTTCTCTGAACCTAATGAAGTGGTTGATATAAAAGGAATGATTGTAAAAGCTGAAGCAATCGACAATCGCAAAGATCTTGTTTCTGTTGGAATTAAATATGACGAAGATCAGGTGCCTCTTGCATATAAAATCAGAATCAATGATTACCTTTCTTTGAACAGAAAGTCTTTCCTTGAAGCAAATGCAATTCAGCCGCAGCAGACTGAAGAGGTGGATGAAAGTCAGATTAATGCGCCAAAAAAGATTGCACCTGAAGGGCAAGATGCATCAGAAAATCAGTCTGCACCATCTGCTGCTGGCGATGGGGCAGCGCAGGGAACTTCTGCTCAGCTAGATTCTGTTTCTGAAAATAATTCTGTAGCATCTGATCAAGGTGCAGCTTCCACTGAGGCTTCTGCTGAGGAGCCTTCTAAGGAAACTGTATCGCCAGCAGCTCAGCAATAAATTCGTAAAACCTAAGTTTATCAATAATATTTATATCAGGAATTACAATGGCTTCATCAAATCCTTTGGAATCGATTTATTTCATTACGTTGCCGGAAGGTTTTAAGCTTTCTGAAAATGCTCTTCAGATTGACAGCACAATCCCTTTACCGGTTCAGAAAAAAATGCAGGATGCCCCGGGCAACTTCAACATGGAAGAGCTTGCTCCGGAACAGATTCTGGCGGGTATTCTGACAGTTCTTGCTTATGACCACCATAACGAGCATCTTGATTATTATCGTTCAATAATCGTAAAGGCCAGGCCAAATATCAAAACCGAGCTTTCGGAAGCTGCTATTCTTAAGACCAGAAACGAGGACTGGGATCTTGCGGAAGAACTTTTTTTAAGCTTGCGAGGTGTTGATCCAGAAGATAAAGCTGTGGCCTTGAATATGGCATTATACCTTGATCAGCGTGCAGAAAGTTATCGTCGTGCAGGGCTTCATGAGGATGCTGATGCTTATGATGCTGACGCATTGGAATATTATAAGGAAGCAATGGATGCAGAACCTTCTATTCCTGAAGCTTTCTTTAATGCCGGTTTTTATTATTTAAAGCAGCATGATTATCACGAAGGAAAAAATTGTTTTGAAACGTACCTTGCCCTTACATGTGATGCAAATGAAGAAGAGATGGATGATAATGCGATCTATCGAAGGGAGCGGGCTCAGGAAATTGTGAACCATATTTCCAATGACAATATGGATAATGAGGTTTTTCACAGTGCCTATAAATTAATTTCTGATGGCCAGGAAGAAGCTGGTCTTGATAAAATTCGTGTGTTTTTGCAAAAAAATCCGAAAGTCTGGAACGGATGGTTCCTTTTGGGTTGGGGATTGAGAAGGCTTTGCCGTTGGCAGGAAGCAAAACAGTCATTTGAAAAATCAATTGAATGTGGTGGAGACCAGCAGGCTGATACTTTTAATGAGCTTGCAATCTGTCAGATGGAATTAGGTGATGTGGATGGAGCTAAGAAGAGCCTTCTTAAGGCTTTTGAGCTTTCTCCGGAAGATACGAAGATAATTTCAAATTTGGGTTACTTGGCTTTGCGCCAGGGAAACAAAGATGAAGCGCGCAAGTTTTTTACGGCAGTTCTGGAATTTGATGCAAATGATAGAATAGCAGCACACGAGCTTGCAAAGCTTGAGAATGCTGAATAGTAAAAAAACGGCTGCCTGATAAAGCATGATTTCAATATTATTGCTCATCAGACAGCCTTTTTTCATAAAATGATTTTTTTGCTAAAGCAAAGCCTTTTTCATAATTAAAAATCAAGTTGCAAAATGTCGCCCACTTTTATGTTGTTTTTGACAAACCAGCCTTGAGGTACTTCCAGTGCGTATTTTACATGTGATGTGCTGGAAACTGGTGTGATTGAATATGGCTGCATATCAAAAATATCTTTGATTTTTCCTGTGGATGAAATGTAGGCAATTGAAAGCGGGGTCGGAGTGTTTTTCATCCAGAATGTGCGGATGGCATCTTCCTGGTTTATGAAAATCATTCCCGTTCCTTCAGGAATATCTTTTCTTTCCATGAAGCCTTTCATCTGTTCTTCTTTTGTGATTGCCATTTCTGCGTTTAGCTGAATCCGGGTACCGTCAGCTCTGATTAGGGTAAGGTTTGTAGTCTGTAGTTTTTGTATAGCCTTAGCTGGTTTTGAGCATGCGGCAAAGCAAACTGAAAACAAGGTTACTGCAACAAGGTTTCTTGCAATTTTTTTTAATTTCAAAACATTCATATTGGGTCCATCCAGCATTAGAGTGAATCAAGGAACATTTCCCTTGTGATTTCTTTGCCTGAAGGCTTCACGAGGGAATTGTTCTGCAGTTCAGTAAAAGTTTTGATATCGATGTATTTGAGTGTTAAAGGGCGTTCCAGACTCATGGAAATGTTTTCGTTTGCCCAAACTGATTTTTCGGGACTAACTGAGTCCGGATTTCCATATTTTTTACAAAGAGAATTAAAGATGGAGTAGTGATCCATCTTTTCTTTATTGATGTTTATGGTGATTACATAAAGTTTATCATTATAGAATTGGAACCAGCAGCGTTCAAGGAATCCAAAGGAGTACCCGGATTCTGCATCTGTTTCGATAAGGACTCGGTTTTCCCCTGGCAAAAGAGACACGTCCTTGTCTCCGTGATAGCCAAAGTCGGAGTTTTCTTTGAGTTTTTGTTTAACGGTGTCCACTGACATGCCAAGCTGGATTCCACCGTATCCTGATGGTATGTTTTCCTTTGCAAAAAGAAAAGCGCAAAGGAAAACAACGGATGCAATGCAAATGATTCTTTTCATTGGCAACCTATTTTTGCTTTCTGAAGAATGCAGCCTGCTTTGACAGCTCAAGGCAGTCAGATACGAAAATCTTTGAGTTTACCATTTTGATGATCTTTTCCTGCTGGAACTGATAGATGGCGGCAGGCTGATTTTTAAGCGGAATGCCGCACATGTTTGCAAGTTCGTTAGGAGTAAGGTCAGTCTGTTCTGGACCTGTAAATTTCTTTTGTTTTTCCATCTGAAGGGCAAGCATATCAATCATCTTGTTCAGCGGATTCTGTATTGAAGCGTTGTCAAGCTGTCGGTACATTGACCACAGTCGTTCGGCCAGTGTTACAGTAAGACGCGAAATCAACTGCGGCTGTGTGCTGACCATCTGGTCAAAGTTCTTCTGGTTGATGACCATAAGCCGGCAGTCTTCGTGGGCAATGGCGCTTGCAGATCTTGGCTTGTTTTCAAGGAGGGCCATTTCTCCGAACATGTCGCCTCTTTTCAGAACTGCAAGGATAACTTCATTTCCATTCACAACTTTTGAAATGGAAACCTGGCCTTCCTGGATTACGAACATATCATGACCGCCCTGACTTTCGGACATAATCATTGTGTCCTTAGGGTATTTGCGGACAAGTTCTTCGGTAGGCTCGTAGTAAACAGCATTTGAGGTTGGCTTAAGGGCGATGAATCTTTTTTGTGCAACTGGTACATTAGCTCCTTTTGGGCATTCCTTAAGATAGCGGTAGTATGCATAGGTTGCAACGTCACTTGAGCCATTGGTGTCGTAATATTTGGCAACATCAAAAATGTGTTCCGGTGTGTCGGAAGAAACGTTGTTCAATGTGAGCTGGGTAAGCTGTTCGTTCATTGTGCGCATTCGGTTTGCGAAGGTGCGGATAATTTTTAGCGCAACAGGAATGTTTTTTTCGATAAGAGCTGGATACTGATCTTTGCGAACAGAAATACAGGTAACATCTGTCATTGCAACGGCGGATTCAATCTGCAGGTGTCCTGTCATGCACGGAATGACGCCAACAAAGTCACCGGTACCAAGATTTTTTAGGGAAACATTGTTTGGGTCGTTTGCCTTGAAACAGCGGACTTTTCCTGTCTGAATGATGTAAAAGCGGTCGTTCTGGTCTTTGCCCTCTATGAGAAGATATGAGTCTTTTTTGAATTTAACAAAAGATAACTGAAGCATTAAGTTCCGCCTTGTTTAGAAAATTATAAATTTTAGGTTTTTCTTTGTCAATTTACCAGAAAAGAAGCAAATTTCGTGTTTTTGACTACAGAAAAATGATTTCTGGAACCAGGGAAAAACCTTTCTTTTCTCTAACTGTATTAACGGCTAAATTTACAAGGTCCTTAACATCTTTTGCGGTCGCATTGCCGGTATTTATAATGAAATTTCCGTGAAATGGAGCGATTTGAGCACCGCCGATGGTTGTGCCTTTCAGGCCACATTCATCTATGAGTTTACCACAGGGAGCTCCGAAAGAATGGTTGTTCCTGAATACGCTTCCTGCACTTGGATATTTAAAGTGCCCTTTTGAAACTCTTTCCCCAATGAATATTTTGCAGGCATCTGCAATCTGCGCCTTTTTGCCTTTTTCGATTGAAAGCTCAAAAGTGGCGTTTCCGATTATTTTTGAGGAATTCTGGAACGGAGAAACTTTGTAGTCCCAGTCTCGGTCCATGTAGCCGTGTTCGTTTAGCGTAAAGTCGTCCAGGTCAAGATACCTGGCGCTTTTAAAAAGTTCGCTGATGGATTTTTCAAAGCAGCGTGCGTTCATATATAAGGCACCACCTATTGTTCCAGGCAGTCCTGCGAATTGTTCTGCACCGGAAAGTTCGTTGTCTGTACAGAATTGAACGAAGGCTGCCATGGTGGTGCCGCTTTCGCATTTTACAAGCATTCTGTGCTCGTCAATCTGGGTCTTTGTGATTGCGCTGATACCGGTGGTGGTTATGGTTACTCCATGAAATGTTTCGTCAGGGAAAACTATGTTGCTTCCTCCACCAATGACATAGAATTTTATGTTGTTAGAACGACAGAAAGCCAGCGTCTTTATGAGATGATCGAACAGGACTGGTTCATAAAAAATTTCTGTGGTTCCACCGATTTTGAAAGTGGAATGTTTTGAAAGCTTTTCGTCTAATGTGAGTTTTCCGGAAAAACCTGAGCTTGTGATAAAGTCCGAAAAAAGTTTTTGCAAATCATTCATGTAATTTATTATATAGTATAAAAAAGGTTTTTTCCATTTAATAAATGCGGTGGAATAACGGTGCGTTTTTCATTAAACTGAAAGGGAATGTTTCCTGGGGTTTTAGGGGTGGCAGGTTTGCCACCCCTAGGCGAGGGGGCAGGAACCAACGGCACAAAGTGGCGGTGGTGACGAGGGGCAGGCGCCCCTCTGTATGATTTTTTTTAGAGGTTTCTGTATGAGTTTAAGACTTTTTAATACCATGGGTCACAAAATGGAAGAATTTAAGCCAATCAAAGAAGGTTTTGTTGGTTTTTATGGATGTGGACCTACTGTTTACAACTACGCCCATATTGGAAATCTTAGGGCTTATGTTTTTCTTGATACTTTGGACCGAACGCTTACGTTTTTGGGATACGATATTAAGCATGTCATGAACATTACTGATGTTGGCCACCTTACTGGTGATGGGGATGACGGTGACGACAAAATGACTAAATCTGCCGCTGAACGTCATCAGTCTGTTCTGGAAGTTGCAAAGTTTTATACAGATGCTTTCTTAAAGGATATTGATTCTTTGAATATCCGCCGCCCGGACGTTATTTGTCCTGCAACTGAACATATTCAGGAAATGATTGACTTGATTAAGCAGATTGAGGCAAATGGGCACACTTACATGGCTGGCGGTAACCTTTATTTTGATATTTCCACTTATGCTGATTATGGCAAGCTTGCAAACCTGAATCTGGATGAACTTAAGGAAGGAGCTGGTAAGCGCAAGGAAGTTGTGATTGATGAAAATAAGCGCAATCCAGGAGATTTTGTGCTTTGGTTCACAAAGTCAAAGTTTGAAAATCAGGCTATGACATGGGATTCTCCATGGGGTCGTGGTTATCCTGGATGGCATATTGAATGTTCTGCAATGAGCATGAAATATCTTGGAAAGCACTTTGATATTCATACTGGTGGCATTGACCACGTTCCTGTTCACCATACGAACGAAATTGCTCAGAGTGAAGGTAGTTTTGATGATGCTGAACGTGCTAAGGGGCCTTGGGTAAATTTCTGGCTTCATAATGAATTCCTTATTCTTGAAGGCGGAAAGATGAGCAAGTCTTCTGGAAAATTCATTACTTTGCAGACTTCACTGCCTGCTGAAAAGGGATATTCCCTTAAGGATAAGGGATTTGAGCCGCTGGACTACCGCTTTTTCCTTTTGGGCGGTCACTACAGAAAACAGCTTGTGTTCAGCATGGAAGCTCTGGAAGGCGCAAAAAGCGGCCGCGCTGCATTGCTCCAGAAAATCGTGAAGCTTGCAAATAAGGGAAATATTACTCTTAAGGCCGGTAAATCTTATAAAAAGGGTGAGGCAGACAATCGTACAGGCCTTTCTGCTAAAGCCAATGAAATTCTTGACGCTTTCAAGGGCGGCCTTGAAAACGATCTGCTTACTCCAGTTGCATTCAGCGCTTTGAATAAAGCCGTAAAGGATGCGACTTTGGAACCGAAGGAAGCCCTTGATCTTATTGACCGCATGGATAGCGTAATTGGGCTCAGGCTTTTGGAAACTGCGGCCGTTGAGCAGAAAAAAACGCTGGAAGAGGCAAAAGCTTCCATGCCAGATCATTCAGGTGATCCTGAAGCGGCAGAAATCGATGCCCTTGTGGCAGAGCGTACAGCTGCAAAAAAGAACAAGGATTTTGCCCGCGCTGATGAAATTCGTAACCAGCTTACAGCTCGCGGTATAACAATCATAGATACTCCTCAGGGACCAGCCTGGAAACGCGGATAAAATTGTGGATTTGTTGAGCTTTAAAAAGCTTGGCTTGGGAACAGGTCCTTTTTTTGCAGATTTTTTGGAAAAAAGTTTTTTTTAAGTAACCTTATATCAGGAGCGTTGTTTGTTAAATATGGAAGGTCAGACAGAAAACTCAAAATCACTGAATGCAGCGAATTCTGCTGACTTCAATGCTATTTACCGGGAAACCATGAAGTCGCTTTACCGCATTTCATATCGAATTGTATGCGATGAAGAGGCTGCCGAAGATTTGGCCCATGATTCATTGATTAAGGCCAATGAAAAGGGACTTGTTTTTCCGAGTATGAATGACGCCAAATTCTGGCTGATCCGCGTAGTAAAAAACGCTTCCTTGAATTATGTAAAGCGCAAGGCCAGGGAGCGCAAGGCTTATCAAAAAGCCCAGTATGAGGATCATCGGGTGGCACCTTCCGGAGAAATTGATGTTCTTGCGAATGAGGCAAAAAAGAAGGCTCAGGACGCATTGAACAAACTTCCTCCAAAACTGAAAGAAGTCATTGTGCTTAAAGAGTATGGTGACTTGAACTATAAGGAAATAGGAAAAATCGCAGGAATTTCGGAGGGGAATGTAAAGGTCCGTATTTTCCGTGCGAGAAAAATACTTGAAGAGATTTTAGGAGCTGATGATGTCTACTTGCCCAACTGATGATATCCACTCAATTTATCTTGATGGTGAACTTCCTTTGGCCTACATGAAGGAATACGAAGCTCATGTGGCTTCGTGTCCAATATGCGCAAAGAAACTGGAAAGCCTTGGGAAAGTGCATGAAATTCTTAAGGCAGACAGCAAGTCTATGGAATTGGATGAAGTTTTTATGGATGAAAGCTTTGCAAGGCTTTCCACAAAGCTTCGCTATTCAAAAAATTCCGGGGCTGCCAATGTTCATAAATTCCCCGATATGAAGATTGTTTCCTGGGGTGTTGCAGCAGCTGCTGTGGTAGCCGCAGTCATCATTCCATTCAGGATTGGTAAAACTGTGGAGGGACGACAAAGCCAGCAGGTTACTTCTGATGTGGCTCTTTCTCCAGTGGTTCGTCCTCAAAATGTAAATGGACTTGCTCATAATGTAGTAGTAAACGGAAATATTTCCGATCAATATGCCCATAATGTAAGCACCGGAAGTTTGAACAGAACTTATCCTGCCGGTGATGTGGACATTTTTAGACCTGAGTTTTCTGGATCTAACAATATTACGTTCAATTTTGATATGGCAGGATTTGAACAAAATGAAATAAATGTTAGAATAAGACTTCCAGAAAAAACAATTTCAGGTCAATTGCAGTGAATAAGTCTTCTTCATTCTATTATGTTCTCAGAAAATCGCCCATAGTGCGTACTCTTTTTTGGGTTGTTTTTATAGTTATCTTTGGAACGGTTTCCTTTGTTTTGACTCTCGGTTCCAAAAAAGTGCCGGAAATTTATGAAATTGAGCCGGCAGTGGGGTCTCCGGGCACTAAAGTTACTATCCGGGGCAAAAACTTTGGTGATTCTCCAATGTCTGCGTATCTTGAAATGGGCGGAAGTACTCTTACGGCTAATTCATTTCAGTTATGGACAGATTCGGAAATTCAGGTGATTCTTCCGGTGGATTTTAAGGAAGGGCTTGTTTATGTTGGAAATAAGGACAGCCGCTCGGAGCCGAAGTATTTTGCGAATGCGAATGAAACACCTTCCCTTGTTGAGGAAAATCCTGAAAACAATTTGCCGCTTATCATCAGTTTAAGTGCAGATGATATTGTTCCAGGTTCTCTTTTGACAATAAAAGGTTCGAACTTCGGCAATTCCCGTGATCAGTCCAAAGTGTATTTTACTACAAAGCGCGAGTCTCTTTCTTCTGAAAAGGGAATGGGCGACAGAGATGGAAATGATGTTGCTTATGTGGCCGTAGATGAAAGCGAAAATGCATACCGCTACTGGTCGAATTCTGAAATAAGGGTCTTTGTACCTGATGGAGCTGTTTCTGGTTCGGTTTACGTTGATACAGTAATGGGAAAATCTGCTAACAAAAAGATTTCCATAAGCAGTGCGGCTGGAAAGAAAGCTTTTATAAATCCAAAATCATATTTAATCCAGATATCTGCTGATATCGAAGAAAAGTCTGGAAATGACGATTCGAACATAATTATTCGTTGCCCCCGCCCTTGTGAAACTTCCTATCAAACTTCGGTTCGTCTTGTTGAATGCAATCCGGAAGCGATTATTGAACATCAGAAAACATTGTGGTTTCAGGTTCAGAGCAATATGAAGGGACAGAATCGGAAAAAGTTCTATCAGAATTATGCAATGACCGTTTATGAAGTTAGAACAAATATTTGGGCTGCAAAACTGAATTCTTATGAAAATATGAATCCGCTGATTGTGAAGAATTGGACAAGTGCCGATGAATTGGTTCCTTCCCAGCATGAAGAAATCATCGCTTTGGCTAAAAAAATCAAAAAGGAAATGAAGGCTGAAAAAAATCTTTATAATATTGCTGCTTCAATATATAACTATATGATTTCTAATTTTACCATATTGGATCAAGTTAGAAGCGGAGTAGTGCAGCCTTTGGATATGCTTGAAACCAAGAAGGGTGATGCCTATGATTTTTCTATTGTTTATGCAGCTTTGCTTAGGGCAAGTGGCATCCCGGCGCTTCCGGATAGTGGAGTGCTGGTAGATGCAGATTTGAAGTCTAGAAATCACTGGTGGTGCGAATTCTATTTGCCAGGCTTTGGTTGGGTTCCAAGTGATCCTGCATTGGGAGCCGGTCTGGAATACAAGAACTGGCAGAAGGATATTGAACCTTCGGTTTATTATTTCAATAATCTTGATGCCCAGCATGTTCTGATTTCTCGCGGTTGGAATGAAATAAAGCCTGGTTCATCAAATAATCAGATTGTTTCAAGACCAAGAACTTATGCTTTGCAGTCAATTTGGGAAGAAGCTTCTGGAAATTCCATAAATTACAGTTCTTTTTGGGCCGATCCTACTGTAATTGGTGTATACTAATATAAAAAATTGAAAATAAAATAGAATTATTGCGTTGAGCAGCACTAGATAAAGGTAGTGCCGAATGGCAAGGGCTTTTATCCTGGCAAATAATTTTTTGGAGGAATTGGGAAATGACAAAAGTTCTTTCAGTTGGTGGATCAATTGTTGTTCCTGAAAAACCGGATACAGAATTTTTGGGAAAATTCATTTTGATGGTTAAGGATTGGCTTAAAGAGGATGAAAGCCGCAAATTGATTCTTGTAGTTGGTGGGGGAGCTCCTGCACGTGTTTACCAGAATGCGTATGCTGAAGTTTCAAAAGTTGCAGGCGGATCTTCTGCCAGTGATGCTGCTGACTGGATTGGTATTATGGCAACTCGTCTTAATGCTCAGCTTGTAAAGGCAAGTTTTGGTGATCTTTGTCAGAATGACGTAGTTTATGATCCAACTGCTCCAATTGAATTTAAAGGCAGAGTTTTGCTTGCTGCAGGCTGGCATCCTGGATTTTCTACTGATAATGATGCGGTTTTGCTTGCAGAAAAGCATGGGGCCAAAACAGTTGTAAATCTTTCTAATATCGAGAAAGTTTATACAGATGATCCAAGAAAAAATCCTGACGCAAAGCCAATTGATCAGATTTCCTGGGCAGATTTTAGAAAAATGGTTGGCGACGACTGGACTCCTGGAAAAAACTGTCCGTTCGATCCAATTGCTTCTAAAAAGGCCGATGAATGTGGCATGACTGTAATTTGTGCTGGCGGAAAAAATATCCCTAATATTCGTGCAATTCTTGATGACAAGGATTTTGTGGGAACAAAAATTGGCGGATAGTTTTTTGATTCAGGGGTTAATACAACCCCTGAAAACGAGCGAGTCAAGACCTTGAGCGAAGCGTGCCTTGACTTCGCCGTATTTGAAAAAATATTTGCGTAAAGCAAAAAAAGCGCGGCATTCTGATTTGTACTTTTTTTGACGTACTTTCAGATGTGGCGCTTTTTTTTAGGTGGGGTTTAAGTTCAGGAAAGTGGAGTCACACCAATTATCGACCACGCCGGTCTTTTTCATCTGGTGTAATGATGGCATCGATTTTAATGCCTGCTTGTTTTGCTTTTTCCAGAACGAATTGCTTTGAGTATTTGCCGGTTCCTCTTGGAGTTGGGTGAGGCTCTGCGTCGCCAATCAAAATGATTTTTCTGTATGCGTCACTTCGCCACTGATAGAATTCAACGCCTGCAAAAATGGCTTCATACACAGCTTCCGGAATGTCGCCGCCTTCTGTGCCGCGAATTACAAAACCGTTCAGGTTTTTGGTAAAAAGAGAAATATCGGTAGTAAAGTCATAAAATTTTACCGGCAGCTTTTTGTAGTTGAAGTTTCCCCCATAATCTCTGTAAAGAAGAAGGCCTAATCTTATGTTTTTGAATTCCTTGATTCCTTCCAGAAGTTTTGGGACCCATTCTTTTCGTAGTTGTTCAATATCATCCTTCATGCTGCCGGTAGCATCGATAACAAAAACTACATCGGTGTTGTCTTTTGGCTGGATTTTCATGAGGGAATCCATTATGTCCTGGACGATTGTTTGTGGGCCTTTAGAGTAGGTGATTGATTCCGACATTTCATCGAATGCGGTGCTAGCCAATGGATTGTAGTCGTCGGTAAGAATGACCTGTTGTACTTCTGGCTCTGGGATAGGTTCCGGGTCAGCTTGTTTTGAAGGTTCTGGGGCAGGCAGAGGCTTTTCGGCAGGCTTCTTTATAACTGCTTTTCCAAGATCAAACATGTATGGATTGTCGTAGAATTGGCCAGTGTAGTCACCATATTTTTTTGAAAATGAACGGATGTTCAGGAATGTGCCTTTTCCGATGGTCAGACTGCCATTTCGCGCCCAAGGGTAGCCGAATTGTATTGTGTGCGGAATGTAGATGTGGAAAGCCTGTCCGAATTGGGGATCTGGTTCCGCAGTGGAATCAATCAGGCTGTATTTTGAATATTCTGAAGAAAGTGGCTTTCCGTTCAGGTAGCGGATTTCGTCACCGTTGATTTTGTTGTAAGAAGGAGCACGGTAAGCGTAATTGTCAGATTTTCCTATCGGGTCTTTTGTGGTTTCTGTAAGCATGATTGATTCGATGCCAGGAATTTTGCGGATGTACAGGTGGTATCCCTGGGAGTCAGAGAAGTTGTCTGAGCTTTCTGGAACAAGACGTAAGTCGGTAGGTTTTATCAGAAGCCTGTTCTGTTCCTGACAGAAGAAGTTGGCTGATGAGAAAATTAGCAGTGTTATGGCTGTGAGTACAGTTTTTTTCATATTCTTATTATCGGCAATATTAGTCGAATTTTCATTGAAAATATGGGGTTTTGTGTTGTATAATTTAAAGGTGGATGAGACAATGAAAAACGTAAATAGTGAATTTTCTCAAGTTGATATCGGCGAATTTTACGATTCAGATGACTCTCAGGTAGTTTTAGAAAACGAAGGAATTGCCGTCCTTACTCCAAAAGAGAAGGAATTGTATGAAGAGCTTATGACGCTTTTGAAGGAAAAAGCTCCTGAGCGGCTTCCGATTATTGAAGAAAGAATGAAGGATTTGACTCAGCTTGCAGAAGCTGTTGCTTGTTTTCCGTCCCTTCTTGAACGTCATGATTTGGCTGGTGGTGTGCGCACACCGACTTTGCTTGTAGATTCCCTGATCAAACACCAGGAAAAAGGTGATACAACTTTAAGATTACCTTCCAAAGCTATTCTCGGAAAGGGTTATATAGTTGCGAAAGTCCATACTTTTTCTTCTCTTGCAAAACTTGCTGCTTCTGTAGGAGCCCCGGAAAAACTTGTTCAGGCGCTGCAGCTGGAAACAATAACCATGATGTTTACGGTAATGGCTGAAGACGTTTACCTGAACCTTATCAATGACAATAATCAGCCCATGGATTTCAGACGGCAGTGGGGCATGTCATTGCTTTTGCTTTGGGAACACAGAAATGACCAGACAATTGAATCTGTAGCGCCGGTTTTGCAGTCAGTTTGGAGTGCAAGGCGAAAGCTTGCTCCTGCTTTTGGGACAATGATGGGAACAAGCGAACTTTTGCTTGTAAGCATACAGATGGATGAACAGTGGATTCAGTTTATAAAGCAGCGAATGGGTGATCCGGAGGTTTCTCAGGCTATGGAGGAATTTCTGTTCGGCATTTCCTATGAGCAGATTCAGCAGCTTCGTTCCATTTTGAAGACTAAGGGAATCCCCGCAATTAACCGCGATGAAGTTTCAACATTCCTTGGTGAACACGTAAAAGCCGACGCCGGTTTGGACTATCGAGATTTCTATTCACTTTATACAGTTAGACGTGATAATGCTCGTGCCAGGGAACGAATGAAGGTTGATGGTCCGCATCAGACTTTGGAAGACTACTTTATTGAATTTGTAACCGCAAAAAATATGGAGAAGCAGAGCAATGACACCTTTGCAAAATCCTGAGGATAAACCAAGAAAACGTATTCAGGTGCGTTTTGGTGAAAAGCTTCGGATTGTTCGTGAACAGAAAGGGCTTACATTGAAGTCGGTTGCAAAGGCGGCTGGCGTTAGTGAAAGTCTTGTGTCTCAGATTGAAAGAAATCATGTTAGTCCTGCGATTGACACTTTGCTTTCTCTGGCGGATGTGCTGGACATAAATTTAGAATTCCTTTTTGAAGAATATAGAAGAGAACGGCCTGTTTATGTAATCAGAAAGAATGAGCGGCCTATGATTCACGAAGATGATATTGTGTATGAAGAACTGGCAAAGGCTGATGAAAAGGATCGTGAAAATTCTTTGGAAAGTTATGTGATAAAAATTCCTGCTGGAAGCCACACTCATCACGGTTCCTACGGTCATGTGGGCCGGGAGTTCGGAGTAGTGATTCAGGGAACAGCCCGCCTTAAATACGAAAAAAATGAATACATTCTGAACAAGGGGGACAGTGTTTCTTTTCCTGCTAGCTGCCCTCATACAATTGAAAATGCTGGTGATGAAGAGCTTAAGGCTATTTGGGTTGTAACTCCACCTCAAAGATTTGTGGACAGATAGAAAGTTTGAGCGAAAAATTCCTGCGCCGCGCTGTAGCGGTGCGAAGCAGATAAAAAAAAGGTCGCCCGACCAGCTGTTTTTGTGTGTTGAGCTTTTTGAAAATCGGAAAAAAATCAATCTGCTTGACATTCATGAACAGGGTTTTGGGGCGATTTTTTTTTAGCCGAGCCGGGGGAGGCGAGCCGCGAAATGTGCGGTTTGGGATTCTTGTTTGCGCCCAAAAAGACAGAATTCGTATTGATACTTGGTGGGTTAAAATGTATAATTATAATAATTAATTTTGCATGACTGCATATTTATACAATACTTTGCGATTGGGGGCAATATGACGACAAATTCAAAACACATTAAGTTTCTTGATAAACTTTCAACACTTGCCGAACTTAATGACCCTATAAATCCAGATTTGTATCAGAAGTATGACGTAAAACGTGGTCTGCGCAACGCAAATGGCACTGGTGTACTTGTTGGACTTACTCGAGTTGGTGATGTTGTGGGCTATGACATTGGTCCGAATGGGGAAAAAATTCCTGTTCCTGGCCGTTTGCTTTATCGTGGCTACGATGTTGTGGATTTGATTCGCGATGCAGAAAAGAATGACGATTACTGTTACGAACAGTGCGCTTATCTTTTGCTTTTTGGTGAATTGCCGACTTACGAGCAGCTTGATGAATTTCGTGCAATGATTGGCGAAAGTCGAGTGCTTCCTCCGAACTTTACGGAAGATATGATCATGAAGGCTCCTTCCCAGGATATCATGAATAAGCTTGCCCGGGGAGTTTTGGCTTCGTATTCTTATGATGAGAATCCAGAAGATCGTTCCATTGAAAACAATCTTCGTCAGTGCATTGAGTTGATTGCCCGTTTTAGCACGCTGGCAGCTTATGGCTATCAGGCACGCCGCCGCTATTACGAAAATAATTCTATGTACATTCATAATCCGATTTCATCGATTTCTACGGCTGAAAACTTTTTGCATTTGATTAGACCTGATGGAAAGTATACAAAGCTTGAGGCTCAGATTTTGGATTTGGCTTTGATTTTGCATGCAGAACACGGCGGCGGTAACAACTCTTCTTTGACTGTTCATGTTGTTTCTTCTGCTGATACTGATACTTACTCGGCAATTGCGGCTGCCGTTGGTTCCCTGAAGGGAAGTCGCCATGGTGGTGCAAATATCCGCGTTGTTGAAATGATGGATGAAATCAAGGCAAACGTAAAGGATTGGACGAATAGCGAACAGGTTCGTGAATATCTTTACAAGATTGCAAGGAAAGAAGCTTTTGACCACACTGGTAAGATTTACGGTATGGGGCATGCCGTTTATACGATCAGTGATCCACGTGCTTTGCTTTTGCGCGAGAAAGCCAGGGCTTTGGCTTTGGAAAAAAATTGCATTGAGGAATACAATTTTTACCGCATGATTGAAGAAATAGCTCCTGAGGTTATTATGGAAGTTCACAAGTCTGACAAGCGTATTTGCGCAAATGTGGATTTGTATTCAGGTTTTGTGTACACAATGCTGAATATTCCTCGTGAGCTTTACACTCCGATTTTTGCCATCAGTCGTATTGCCGGATGGTCTGCACATAGAATCGAAGAGCTGATTGCTGGCGGAAGGATTTATCGTCCTGCTTACAAAAACATTTGTGAGAAGCGCGATTACATTCCAATTGATGAACGGAAATAGTTTTTTTTGGATGATATTACGGGAATCGTGGTTTTGCGATTCCCGTTTTTTTATGGAAGGGGGCTTTTTGTGAGCAGGGCAAGAATCGATAAAATACTGAGTCATGAAGGTTTTGGGACACGGAAGGCAGTTAAAAAACTTTTGCGTGTGAGTGAAGTTACTGTAAATGGAAAAAAAGTTACGGATACGGGATTTATTGTGAATCCTGATAAGGATGAAATCTGTGTGGATGGTGAAGTGCTTTGCATAAAGCGTAATCATTACATAATGATGAACAAAAAACCTGGAGTTGTAAGTGCCAATAAGGATGGCTTGCATCAGACTGTATTTGATTGTCTTGGGGAAGAGTATAAAACAGATTTTCTGCAGGAAAACCTTCATCTGGTTGGCCGCCTGGATATGGATACGGAAGGTCTTTTGCTTTTTACAACTGATGGCGCTTTAACTCATAGAATGACAAGTCCGAAATCTCATTCGCCTAAAAGCTATTTTGTGCGCCTGGCCCATGAAGAAAACGTTGAGCGCCAAAACGAAATCTGCCGCAGATTTGGGGAGGGCATTCGTATTCCAGCGGAAGATAATGAAATGGAAGCTGACTGCAAGAGCGCGGAACTTGTTTGGAAAACCGGCGATGAATGTGTGCTTACCATTACAGAAGGAAAATATCATCAGGTAAAGAGAATGTTCCGCGCGGTGGAAAACGAAGTAGTTTATTTGAAGCGGCTTACAATTGGACCGCTTAAACTGGATCCTGATTTGGATTTGGGTGAGTATCGGGAACTTACGGAAGATGAAGTGGATGCCTTGCTTTCTGGTGGGGATGAAAGTGGGGATGAAGGTGAAGAATAAGACAAACTGAAAAAAAGAATGTGGCGGCTGATTTTAAATGGGAGCTGAAGAAGGAAAATTGCTTTTATGGACAGCAGTCTGCCGCCCTTGCAGTTCTGTTGACGCTGTTGTTGCAGGTTCTGTTTTTGTAAGAATCATTACAGAAAACAAAGGCGATAAAGATAAACTTTTTGAAGCTGTAAAAGCAAAAGCTGCGGAAATTACCCACAGCTAAACTTTGCTGCAACTAAAATTTGCCCTTTCCGAATTTTCCCGGTTAGTGCTGGTGGTTGCAGCGGGCGTTTGGGTTTCCCATAAGAGTGCCCTGGGCAAATTTCTGGGCGGCGAGATCGGCGCTTCCAGTAATGCCTGGGACTTCTGCAAGACCACCATTTTTAATTGCGTCAATTGCGCCTTGGCCTCGATTGCCCAAAATCAAAGTTTGAACGCCAAGTGATGTCAGGTAGCCGACCAGATCATGATGACCAAAGCCACCGTTGTCTATAATTTGGGAAGAGATTATTTTTCCATCCTGGATTTCGTAAATCTTGAAAAACTGTGTTTTGCCAAAGTGCTGAAAAACGTTTCCGGTTTCTTTTTCGTATGTTACTGCGATTTTCATTTTTTGTTTCTCCTGAATTTTTGTGTATGTTTTAGGTTTTGCGAACTGTTGTCAGGTCCGTAAATGTGGCTGCAATTGTTTACAGGTGCTGTTCAAGCCAAACGGCAACCCCATCTTCGTCGCAGGAAGCTGTTACCTCATCGGCGGCTTGTTGAACTGCCAGAGGTGCGTTTTTCATTGCAATGCCAATGCCTGCGGCTTGCAGCATGCTTAAATCCGGAAAATCGTCTCCAAATGCTGCTGTCTGTTGGATTGGAATGCCAAGATGTGATGCCAGATAGCGAAGGCCGTTTCCTTTTGTGGCATAAGGATTTGAAAACTTGTGCCATGGAATGTCTGAGAAGCGAAGAATATCGCAGGCTTTTATGCTTGATGCGATAAGGTTTGCTTTTTCTGTATCTGTTGTCTGAATGCAGATTTTCATGGCAGGTTCTGGAAAATCATGCATGTCATTGTAAGTCGCATCCGGGGCGTAACATTCTGATTTATTGTCTTTGCGGTTCCAGTATAGATTATCCACAGTGTCGATTGTGATTTCTGCTTCTGGTCCCAGAACTTCAAAGGCTTTTGAAAGAAGTGCTTTTGTTTCTTCCAATGTGAATGTTTCTGTGTGGATCAGCTGATTTTTTAGATAGATACTTCCGCCACCGTTTGTCATTACTACATCCGGATTTACAAGTTCTACCAGATTTTCCAAGTTAGTGTTTCCGCGGCTTGTTGCAAATCCGATCAAAGAGCCTTTTTTCTGAGCGGTTTTTAGTGCTTTTAGCGTGCGTTCAGAAATTTTTCTGTTTGTCCCCAAAAGGGTAAAGTCTAAATCAAAAAGGAGCAGTTTTGGAATCATGAATTTAATTTTAACAGATTTTATGATTAATAAAAAGCAAGTTGGGCATGATTGTCCAGGTTTCAAAATAAATTTGCTTTTTTTGATTTTTTGACTTACTTTTTTTTACAGATAAAGCATTTTGGGTGTCACTATTTGATACTTTATGTGTTTATTATTTGCTTGTAAGCAAAAAAACTTGCTGCCAGCAGCAAAAAGGGAGGTCCTGTATGAAATTTTTTAAGAATCAAATTCAGTATGCTGCAAAGCGTTCGTCAAATGAAATTGTTCCTGTAACGCCAGTACAGGCTCCGGTACAGGTTGTAACCGTGAAAGAACGGGGAGTGAAAAAATCCATTTTGATGAGTTTCGTAAAAGCACTTCCGTGGATCATTCTTACTGTTTTTCTCATTGTAAAAGTTGGGGCCATTCGCTCGCTTCTGGGAATCGAACCAAAGCAGGTTCAGCGTAGAAAGGCGCTCACTGTTCCTATCTATAATGATGAAAATCTTTCTGCAGAGATCAGAGAATCCATGAATAAAGCGAATCTTGCTGCGATGGAATATGCTTCTGCGGAACTGGACAAATGGATTGATGATGTTACAGCCAGAGCTGAAGATGATTTCATCAACGATTATTTTGGTTTTATTGAAACCAAAAAGCGAGAAGTTCAGTCGTTTGCTTATTGGGTTGGTCATGGAGTTGCGCCAAGATTCATTCCGTCAGCGGAAGAAAAAATCATCGGCGATCTGGAATATGCGATTACAAACAAAGTGATTCGCCCGGAAGTTTCCCAGATGGTGATTCAGAACGTTACAAAGAATGCTATTAATGTTTACATGACAACATTCGACAACGAGCTGATTCGTTTACAGGAAGAATGGGATATTCCGCTGCCGGAATGGAATGCGTATATTTCGTCTATTACAGGAATAGCTTATAAAAGTGAAGAAGCAACATATCCGCTTTCTTTGAAGGTTGCCGTAGTTTCTGGAACAACTCTCACTGGCGTGATGATTGCGCCGCTGGTAAAAAAGATTGTGGCAAAGCTTTCTTCTAAAATTGTAGCAAAGATTGCTGCAAAAAGCGCAACTTCTGCAGGAACGGCTGCCGGTAAAACTGGTGCTGTAGCTGCAGGGAAAGGTGCCGCAGGTTTTGGCCGTTTTATTCCGGTCATTGGCTGGGGAATCACAATCGGTGTTGCTGTTTGGGATGTAATTGATTACTGGAAGTCTTCTGCTGAAGGCAAGGAGAATTTCCGTGATGGTCTTAGAGATTATCTTTATGGAGTAAAAACTGAATTGCTTGGAAATACAGAAGACAGCGTAATGGGCTCTATTCTGATTTGGGAAAACAAGCTTAAGGCAAATATTGAGGAGCAGCAGAAGGGAACTGTTGCCTGAAATCTATTTGGTTGATATGAAAATCAAAATGTTGCGAAAATATCACGATTTTTGTGACATTTTGATTTTTTGTATTATATTTTAAGCACTTAAGTTCATTTTTTTTGGGGGAGTTTTGAAAAACGACAAGATTGATTCAAAAAAATCTGGATCCTTTGGGATTATGCTGGCTATGGCAGCTGTCCTGGTTGTCATAAAAACTCCCCCTGTTTCTATAGTTGCAATGAATCTTGTGTTCTTTTTGGTTGCTGCTGCAACTTTTTTTTATAGCCGTTTTTTTAAGAATAAAGCAGAAAAGGGGCGTTTTTTTGCTTCTGTCCCATTTGTTACATTGGTTTGCGCCCTGTTCATGGTTGTTTTGAATATTCAGCTGGCTCGGGTTCAGATTGGAGCGGCGCCCATAATGGCTTTTGACATAAACGGACCTATGGAAGATTTTTTTATAAACTGTTTTTGGATAAAGGTCTTGCTTTCGATTTGCAGCGTCTGCCTTGGTGCGTTTATTTTATGGTATTGCGAAAATTGCAAGTCAAAAACTTTGGAAAATCTTCGGTTAGTTCTGGATGGCAAAAGCACAAAGGAAAGTGCCCTTGATGAAAAGTCTAATGAAGCTGTTGATTTTGCTTCTGTAGTCGATGCTGCATCCAGATTCATTTGTGGTGCTGCCAGGGCAATTGTGTTCATTCAGCTTTGTGCAATTATTGTTTCTTTGATTTTAAGTGTTAAAAATGGCAAATCCGATGTGATGAGTTTTATTGGCCTGCATCTTGTTTTGACTGCAGCTTCTGCAATTGTTTTTTCAGGTACTTTTGTTTTTCTTTTAAAAGCCCTTGAAAATCTTTTTTTTTCAAATAAATAATTTTTTTTTCTGGGTGTCATTAAATGATACCCTTCCAATGGTATCTTATTTCTAAGTAAGGGTGCGCACCATTATTTAAAAAAAAATTTGACGATTGGTTTTTGTCGCACTATATTCTTAATCCTTTCGCATGAAAGAAAAACTTCAACAGGATGGGTGGCTTATGAGCATTTACATGAAAGAAATTAACATGATTCCAATGATGGACGTTCAGGAAGAACGTAAAATTGCAGCTTTGGCTTTTGGTGGTGATAAACAGGCACAGGCAAAACTTGTGAAGGCAAATCTTCGTTTTGTTGTAACCATGGCACACAAATACAAAGGTCATGGACTTGATGTTGAAGATTTAATCAGCGAAGGAAATTTTGGCCTTATGCATGCTGCAACAAAGTTTAATCCTGAGCGAAATACCAGATTCATCACTTATGCCGTGTGGTGGATTCGCCATTACATAAATAAGGCTATTTCTGAACAGGGGCAGTCTGTTCGCATTCCAATCGGCAGAAGAGAAGAACTTTCAGATGGCCGCTGGAATATGGCAAGTCTTGATAAACCTTTGGGAACAGTTGGGGATGATGGCGCAACTTTTGGGGATATTATTGCTGATACGAATTATCTTTCTCCGGAAGAGGAATTCATTAAGGAAGCTGTATCCGAAGATATTGGAACTGCAATGCGTAGCCTTTCTCAAACAGAAATGTGCGTAATAATGCGACGATTCGGACTTTTTGGCAAGGAAAGCGAATCCCTGCAGTCTATTGGTCAAAGCTACGGCTATTCAAAGGAAAGAATTCGGCAGATTGAGCACAGAGCATTGGACAAACTGGAAGCATGTTTGTACGGTTTAGGGTATGTAGCATAAAATTTTGGTTATGCTGCATAAACGGATATGAGCCTGCTTTGTGCCTGCCGATTTTTGGTAAAATTTATGTATCCCTTGCTATTTCAAAAGGCTTTTATTTTAAAAGCGTTTCTGGAACAGCATCAGCCATTGCTTTGTATGCAATTTCGCTTGGATGTAAATGGTCCCCTGAGTCAAAGCCTGGCTTGAATGCTTCTGGTTTTTCTGGATCAAGCACGGCTTTATCAAAGTCTACGCATCCGGCAAAGTCGCTGCTGCTTCTAAGCCAATCATTAAAGCGGCAACGCAATTCGTCGCGGAAGTCTGCATAGGTTCGCCAGCCGTAGATTGGAAGCAAGGTTCCGCTCCATGGAATAAGTGATTTTTCCTTAAGGTGTGAAAGATATATGTTTTGAACGCCGTTTTTTAAATCTTCAAAAGAAGGCATGTCACTCCATGGACGGAAGCGGTTTACTTCTGCGCCAACCGGGTGAATTATGTCGTTGATGCCGTGCTGGATGATAACATCTCTTGCGCCGCAAACATTCATTTCGATTGGGAATCTAGTCTGGCCTTTTAATCCGTATGCCTGATAAGTGATGCAGTCATATTGGCGCAAAATGCGGGTTCCGCTCACTGCACGGCGAATGATGGAAACGTTGTTAAAGCCTTTTTCTGCACAGCGGATGGCAAGATAATCTGGCCAGCTTTGGGCAGTGATTGAATCACCGTAGCATATAAGAGCCCGGTTTTTTTCTTCTGTGAAGATGTCTATGGTGTTCAAAAAATAGAACCAGTTTGTGTTTCTGGTAAGATCGGGCGGCAATTCCTTTGTTGATGCAAAATCACCGTAGCTGTATTTTCCGCTTGAAAGCGGGCCCGTAATCAGCGTGCCGGCATTCATTTGGGTGTAATCATGAAAATACATGCTCACTTCGATTGTGTCCTGCGCGTTTACCAAAAATGGGATCTCATCACTCTGAATTTCTTGTCCGGCTGGAATCTGTGTGCTTAAAGCGGAGTTGAATGTGATGGCTACCGGTTGATATTTTTCCTGTTGGTTTGCCACAACAGCTTTAGAGATTGTCACAGGTTCTGTTCCAGTTAAATTGGAGAATCTGAATCGCAGTTTGCTACCAGAAAAGCACATTTTTATTGGATAGCGTAATGTTATGTTTTTTGCATAAACTGCTTCTTTTCTGTCTGTTATGCTTGTGGCATTTCCCCAAGCTGCTACCCATTTTGTGAACATGTTCATTTCCTGTGATTTTGATTTTCTTTTGTTAGTTATAAATCATCTTTAGAAAAGTTTGAAGATGGAGTATGTGGGCTTTTATATAAAATTCGGGTTTCTGCGTAAGGAAACTAATCCAATGCCTTTACATAAAGGAACAGATTCTGGTCTTCATTGGTGTAGTCGTTTGCCGGAATGATATCCATTATGGCATGGCAGAATGTATTTCCTTTTTTTCGTCTGTAAAGAAGGCTAAGGATTTTGTTTCCTTCTGTAAAATATTTTTTAAGATATTTTAGGTTTGTTTTTGCCACAAAATATTCTTTGTCTTCTGGATGAATCAGTTCGCTGAAAATAAAAGAATCAAACCATTTTGAAATTTGTTTTGAGGAGCTTGTTTCATAAATCATTTCTTTTGGATCGATGTTTATTACTTCGAATAAATTTTTTGTAAGATTCACTTTTAGAATTTCTGAATATAGAGTGCTGAGTGCGGCATGGGCATCAAGCTGACCACGGCGGTCAATTCCATTTTTGCGATAGAAGTTGCTTTTTTCCTGATACATTTTCTGGTCAGCGAGCTTTACAATTTCTTCGATGGTTGGATTGCTCAAATCGATTTTACATACATAACCGCACGAAACGGAAAGCTTTTGCACCAGTTCTCCAGACCATTGATTTACAAGCGTTTCGAAACTGTATTTCATTTCGTCCAGCTCTTTGCCGCTGGCATTTAGCATGACGCAGAATTCATCGCCACCAATCCGGAAGATTTTTCCACAAAATCCAAAAACCTGGTTCATGCATGAGGTTGCACCTTTAAGCATTTCGTCACCGGCGTTGTGGCCTATGGTGTCATTTGTAGATTTGAGTCCATTCAAATCCATGGAAATGTAGATGAAGTTATCTTCGATACCTTGTTTCTGTTTTTTTTCGATTTCTTTTTCATATGCGCGGCGATTATAAACACCGGTAAGCTGATCGTGATGTGACTGGAACATGAGTTCCATCTGGCTACGCTTTTCTGCATCAATGATTTGAGTGGTGACTAGTATCTTTTTTTGCTTTTCGCTTTGTTTTTCTACAGAGATGAAGGAAATGCGTGTCCAACCAAAATTTTTCCCCACAAATTCAAAAGAAATGTGTTTTTTATTCTGCATTCGCTGGGAAACTGTAGAAAGGTCTACGAATTTTATCGTAGATTCAAGATATTCTTCACAAACAACGCCATTCATGACTGTATTGATCATCTGCTGTGCACTGGTAATTGAACCGATGAGTTTTATAAGAATTGGCGATTCAAGAATGCGTTCAGCACTGTCATTTGCAAGGTCGAAAATGTGCATTGAATAGTAAATGTCGGCCAATGATTTAAGCAGTTTGTTTCTGGAGATTTCTTCACGGTCTTTTGAAAAAACGAACATGTGGACAACAAAGCAGCCAAGAAAATAGCCAAGGCTGTAGAACGGTCCGTCTGGATAAAGCAATTGAAGTCCGCCTAAAAGAATTGGGAAAAGGGTAAAGATGAAAACCGAAAAGAATTTCTTGCGTTCCTGATATGTTCCCTTGATTGCGCAAATTAATGTGGCGATTCCGCTTGTAAGGTAAACTATATGTTGATTTATAAATGTAAGAGGCCTATAGGGACCAGTGACATATTTCATTTCCCTGATTGAAAACAGGATTGGATCAAAGTTATTTATTATGACGAAAGTAAATTCTACAATAACTATGGTTATGTTCATAATCAGGTAGATTTTTTTGAATCTTATTTTTTCTCCGAGGTAGGTAAGAATGTAGTTCAACCAGAAAAAAGTTGTTAGAACAGTAGATATATGAAAGATTTCGGATGAAATGAAAAAAACTGTGTTTGAATTGATGATTTTACTTTCGCAAAGTCCCCAAAGCGAATCCTGAAGACAGAAAAAAATGACCCATAAAATCATCAGCTGGAAGCTTTTAGCAATTTTGTTGTTTTTGTCGCTGCTCAGATAATCACTGATTAAAATGATTGTGAGAATTATTGCAAATACAAGAGTAGAAATCCAATACAGATTGTTCTCCATGTGTATATATACCTTTGCTATAATTATAATATGAAAAAAGAGAATTTGCTTGATAACTTGCATTTAAACCGCAGGCGGCTTGCCCGAAGTCGGTTTTGAACTTCTTGTTATGTATTTATTCATACTCCCGTTCTAGAAAATGAATATAATCTATTAATCCACTGATATCATCCATAATTGGATTTTCTTCATAAAAATATCCAAATAATTTTACTCTGACAAAATCTGGATCCAGCATTTTTTTTATTAAATATTTTTTTACTTCCTTTTGTTTTATTTTACTATCATCCAGTTTTTCAATTATGAATAACATTCTAATTAAAACATTATCAATGCCAACATTACTCATTTCTAATGCACCTTCTAAAATTTCGGATGCATCAATTGTATCTGGTGAAACTTTTGTTTTTAATAAATACCCGTCGTATGAATCAATATTAGCTTCAACAATGTTGTATAAAATAATTTTATCTATTGTTTCCTTCTTTTCTTCTTTCTTCTCAATTTTGTCTGTCAGTATCTCAGAATACTTTTCATCCTTTATAATCTTTCCATTTAAGCCGTTTTTTGATTCAAACTTTTCAGATAAGCTTATTTTTTTATCTTCCTTTACAGATTCTTTATCTTCTATAATCACACATTCAACACATCCATCTCTTCGGATCCTGATTTTATCAATACTTAAATTATTATATTCTGGTAAGGGTTTTACATCTAAGAAATATGTTACATTTTTAACATTTATACACAAAGATCTGGTTTCAAAATCATACTTAAGCATCCCATATCTTGTATAATATTCATTACCTTTATCATCTTTAACTTTAAAAAATCCATTACCCATAATAGCAATATCCAAATTATTATTTGTTAATTGAATACTGCCTTGGTCAAAATTTATTATTCCAAAACTCTTATCTGCATCAAAATCATAAGTTCTTTTATATCCGTAAGTTGAATAATTGTATAAATCTTTTAATAGAAAATCGTATTCATCTTCTGGAGAAAGACAATACAAATGAGAACAAAGAAATAGAAAAATTATTAACATTAAATTCTTTTTTATCATGTATTCTCCATTTGTTGCCCAGTGGGCAATCCACATAACAATGTGTTAAACCGCAAACCGGCTTGACCGGTTTGTCGGCTTTGAACTTCTTGTTATGCTTTATCCATTCTTTCTGTCGTCTACATCTTTATAGACTTCCATATTTTCTCGTTTACCGATGCCCCAGACTTCTATAATCTCGACTTTTTCTGGAGTCAAAAGTCGATAAACAATACGAACCGCCTTTCCGCAGGCATATAATTTATAAAAACCAGTTAAATCCATATTTGCCTTGTTTCCCAAAGGGAATCCTAGAAATGGATTTTTATCAAGTTTTGTGAATTTTTTGTCTACTTCAACTCTTATGCTACCATCTAAATTATTGTACTCTTCGGCTGCTTCTGGAATAAGTTGAATTTTGTCAAATTCATCCTTTTTTTCTTCCCATTTTTTAGCCATTATTTATTCCTTAAAGATGACCAGCTTACATTTTTTGAAGCATCATAATGACTCATTCGTTCCTGTACCATTGAATAGATTTCTTTCTGTTCTTCAAGTTCTTCCAATTCAGCAAGTTTTTCGTAACGGTCAAAAGACATCATTACAGCTTCCATTGCGTTATTTTTCATAATAAATACAGGCTGCTTATCTTCCGAAATTTTTCTGACAGTCTGTGTAAGAGTTTTTTGCAACTGAGTAATTGGCATTATCTGTGCTGTATCTACCATCATATTATCACCTCTTATCTATATAATAATATGTATTTTTCTATATAGTCAAGTTATTATAACAATGGAAGTTTAAACACATATAAAAGAATTAGAAAAATAATAAATAAAATTGATAAAATACAATCTAAAATTAAAAAAAAATTGAAATCCTTTTTTGTTTTTTTACCATTACGAAAATCTTGGAAAAAGTCTATCAAGGGAAGTAGTAAAATTGCTCCAATTATAAAAAATGCATCTTCTTTATTTCTTATACGTACATTCATTCTCTTTATAACCTTTTTTTATTTTTTCCGTGCCTGTGGCATGTGAGCATAACAATGTGTTATGCGGATTGTCATTCCCGAAACGATTTCAACTGGAAGAAAGGGGCAGACAATTACAAAAAAATACAGAATGGAATCAGCAATTATTTGATTCGATATCAGGAGCGGCAATGAATGAAAAATCTGCGGCAGTAAATTTCTGAAAAAATCCGCATACTATTGAAATACACGAAGTAGGTAAGAAGAAAGCAAACGCACTTGGCATTTATGACATGAGCGGAAATGCCACAATGTTATAAGGGGCTGTCCAATAAGTTTGCATTACGGTGGTTGAGTTTATCGAAACCACCTGTCGAAGGGTGGTTCCTGAGCCTGTCGAAGGGTGGTTCCTGAGCCTGTCGAAGGGCTCAATGAGCGCTACACTCATTACTTTTGGGACAGCCCCTTTTTTTAGAACGAACAACAGCTTTCTCAATAATTGTAAAACCTTAAAAAAATCATTATATTTATTGAAGAAATTGTACATTTTGAAACGCGTTAGGGATTGTAGGGGCGCGTAGCGTTACACAATGGCGGTGGTTGAGTTTATCGAAACCACCAGAATGAAGTAATGAAGGCGAAAGCCGGAACCCCGAAAAGCCCGACAGTCAGGGTGGTTGAGCCTGTCGAAACTACCCTGACTGGAACGCCCTGATAAATAAAAGGTGATTTCGACCTGCTCAATCACCACATTGAGGTAAATAAATGGCAGATACAATGCATGCTTTGGAAAAAAATCCAAACTGGAAGGGACGCCGGGGACCAGTTGTTCTGGTTATCATGGACGGTGTTGGTTATGGTAAATATGAAGAAGGGGACGCTGTAAAGGCTTCTAAAATGAAGTATCTGGACTGGTTCACAGCTAACTGTCCACACACTCAGCTTAAGGCTCACGGAACTGCTGTTGGTCTTCCAAGCGACGACGATATGGGTAACTCTGAAGTTGGCCACAATGCTATTGGTTGTGGTCGTGTTTTTGCTCAGGGTGCTAAGCTTGTTGGTGAATCTATTTCTTCTGGCACAATGTTCCAGGGTAATACATGGAAGAAGCTTGTAAAGAACGTAAAGGACAAGGGAACAACTTTCCATTTGATGGGATTGGTTTCTGACGGTAACG
>JAEDGP010000133.1 GCA_016297405.1 Treponema sp. | reverse complement strand
AGCAAAAAAATTCAGCGAAGAATGGAAAGACCGGGGAGACGAAAAACAGGAAACCCAGCGTTTTTGGATTGGGCTTTTGGCAGATGTTTTGGGCGTTCCCCAGGCAGCATCTTATATTGAATTTGAAAAGCGGGTAAAACTTTCCCACACAAGTTTTATTGACGGCTATATTCCCGAAACAAAAGTTCTTATAGAACAAAAATCTATGGACATCGACCTTGAAAAATCTTACGCCCAGTCCGACGGCACAATGCTCACACCTTATCAGCAGGCAAAAAGATACGCTTCGGAACTTCCCTACGATTTGCGCCCACGATGGATAGTCGTTTCCAATTTTGCAGAAATCCGCATTCACGATATGAACCGCCCGGAAGACGAGCCGGAAATTCTTAAACTGGAAAACCTTGAAAAAGAATTCTACCGTCTGGAATTTCTTGCAGACCGCACCAGCGAAAAAATCCGCCGGGAAGAAGAAATCAGCATAAAAGCCGGTGAACTTGTAAAAAAACTGTACAACGCCCTTATTACAGAATATGCAGAACAAACAGCAGAAAGCCTTCGCAGCCTGAACATTCTGTGCGTCCGCCTTGTATTCTGTTTTTATGCCGAAGATGCAGGACTTTTTGCCACCCGCACAAGTTTTGAAGACTACATAAAATCATTCAACTTGCAGAATGTGCGCAAAGGACTTATAGACCTTTTTAAGGCACTGGACACGGAACTTAAAGACCGCGACAAATACGACGAAACCATAAAACCTTTCCCTTATGTAAACGGCGGACTTTTTAAAGATGAAAAAATTGAAATTCCAAACTTTACTCAGGAAATTGTAGATGTTCTTGTAAACGACTGTGCAGTTTTTGACTGGTCAGAAATAAGCCCTACGATTTTTGGAGCAGTTTTTGAAAGCACCCTGAATCCCCAGACCCGTCGAAGCGGCGGCATGCATTACACAAGTGTAGAAAATATCCACAAAGTGATTGATCCGCTTTTTATGGATTCCCTCAATGCCGAATTTGAATCGATACAGAAAATCACTCAGAAGAAAAACCGCGACCAGAAACTTTTGGAATTTCAGGACAAACTTGCAAGCCTTATGTTCTTAGACCCGGCCTGCGGAAGCGGAAATTTTCTTACAGAAGCCTTTCTGAGCCTTCGCCGCCTGGAAAACAAAGTGATTTCTTCCCTGTTCAACGGAGAAACAGTCCTTGGATTTGATGAATTTATAAAAGTAAAAATCAGCCAGTTTTATGGAATAGAAATAAACGATTTTGCCGTAACAGTTGCCAAAACAGCCCTGTGGATTGCCGAAAGTCAGATGATAGCCGAAACCGAAAAAATCGTAAGCCGCCAGATAGATTTTCTGCCCCTCAAGACAAACGCCTACATCGTGGAAGGAAACGCCCTGCGCATGAACTGGAAAACCCTCAAACCAGAAGACGGCAACAACCTTCCCCAAGACGGCCTGTTTGCCGGAATCACCACCCACGTAGACGGCAGCGAACACCACTACGATTATATCATGGGAAACCCGCCGTTTGTGGGATATTCTTTACAATCAGAAAGTCAGAAATCAGATATTTTGAATCTTTTTGTAGATGAAAATGGAAAAGTTTATAAAGCTGCTGGAAAAATTGATTATGTTTCTGGTTGGTATTGGAAAGCGGCTCAACTGATACAAAACACAAATATAAAATGTGCTTTAGTATCAACAAATTCAATAACACAGGGTGAACAGGTTGCCGCATTATGGAAAACGATTTTTGAGAGATTCAACATTCATTTTGATTTTGCCTACAGGACATTCCGTTGGGACAGCGAGTCCACACAAAAAGCCCATGTTCATTGCGTAATAATTGGATTCAGTAGTAACAGTCATTCTGAACTCGATTCAGAATCTCCAAAATTTATTATAGATGAAGACGGAACTAAAATCGAAGTAAAAAATATTAACGGATATTTACTTGATGCTCCTGTAGTATTTATAGAAAACAGAAAAAAAACTTTATGTAATGTCCCTGAAATGCAGAAAGGAAGCATTCCTGTAGATGATGGTAATTTTTTCTTTGAACCCGATGAGTATAAAGAGTTTATAAAGAAAGAACCTAACGCCAAAAAGTATATTCATCGATTTTATGGAGCAAGAGAATTTTTACACAATGAAGAACGATGGTGTTTGTGGTTAAAAAATATTTCTCCGAAAGAGATAAAATCAATGCCAAATGTTTTGAAAAGAGTTGAAAAGGTTCGGCAGTTTCGTCTGCAAAGTACAAAAGCAGCTACACGCAAATATGCTGATTACGCTGTCAGATTTATGGAAATAAGACAGCCTGAAACAGAATACATAATAATCCCATCTCACTCATCTGAAAACAGACGTTATGTTCCAATCGGATTTGAAAACCCTGAAATAATATGTGGAAATGCAAATTTGATAATTCCAAATGCCTCTTTATATCATTTTGGTATCTTAACAAGTAGTGTTCACATGGCATGGATGCGTGCAGTTTGCGGTCGGCTAAAAAGCGATTACCGATATTCAAACACAATCGTCTACAACAACTTCCCCTGGCCATTTTCAGAAAAACAAACGGATTTGT
>JAEDGP010000012.1 GCA_016297405.1 Treponema sp. | reverse complement strand
CTCAATGAGCGCTACACTCATTACTTTTGGGACAGCCCCATATATTTTATAGAAAATATTAATTAATTGTTAGTATTGTCATAGATTTTTTTATTAAAATGGTGCAATTGTTGTGTTAGTTGTGTTTGTCAGCTGATAATAGCTGAATTTGTCATATCCGTAATCAGCCTGAAAAGCTTTGATTGAAGGATAATATGAGATTTGCTCTACTGCGCTTGAGTTCTGATAAACTTTTACCGCTCCGTTGATTTTTGAAACTTCCACCACAGCTGCATGTGACATGAGAATTTTTTCAGTTCCATCGTCTTTTTTGACTTTATGGCCTTCTGTCATAAGGACAACGGCCCAGCCTGCATCAGGTTTTGATGTAAGTTTATCCCCAAGAATCTGAACATGCTGGTCGCAATTGGTTTGGTTTGCTTTTCCCCACATGGAAGTAAAGTCTGTGAATCCTGCATCGTTCAGGCATTCTTCCACATAAATGTCGCAATCAAATTCTGTTAATTTGTACTTAGCGCGTTTTTTTGCACCAAATACGGTTCTTAAGCGGCTATCCACATCTGAAATGCGGGCAACGTTTGGATCAGCAGTTGTTCCTCTTGCGCTTGTAGTGGAATAAGAACTGCTTGAGGTTCCGCCTCTCATGCTGCTGGTAAGGCCTGCAAGCCCTGATGCGATGCCTGTTGCAACTCCGCTAAAAATTGTTTTTCCAAGAGCGGATGAAAGGGAATTTACGCCAGTTCCAATAATTTTGCCTGCGATGTTTGAGGCACTTGCCAGGATGTTTGCACCTTTTGATGAAAACGAAATGGCTGATCCACCTGAAGAAGAACTGTAACTGGAGGAATATGATCTGGTTGCAGAAGAACGGCTGTTGTTGCCTGAACTGTAACTGGTTCTGGAACCTCCGCCTCCGCTTGAGCTTGAATAGCCTCCGTTTACCTTAAGCAGTTCGTTGAAATTGAGTGACTTGCAATTACAATAAAGATTTTTCAATTAATACTCCAAAAAAATGATCTGAACCACGCTTTCAGGCGTCATTCAAAGAGGTAACCGACGGTTCCTTTGTTTGAATGTCTTATGAAGTTCGAACAAAAATAAAAAGACAGGCGTCACTTTGCCTGCATATTTAATATCGCAAAAAAATACGATTTTCGGCAAATTGTACGTTTTTTTCTTAATTTTTTGTTAAGGAGCTTAATTTATTTATGGTTATTTAAATCTAGATTCAAGAATTTTTAGTATTATGCCGATGAAACGAGAGGAGCAGTGTTTTCCATTTGTAAAATGTTCAATGTAAAGGCGGAAATTACAATGAAAAAGTTTTTTAATTTACCAGGGGTTATTGCGTTATGTAGTGCGGTATTATTTGCCGCTTTAACAGTAATTTCTTGTGAAGTAGGTCTTGGCGAATCTGTTGATACCTATCCTCCAAGTCTTACCGTGTCATATCCTGCAGGAGATTCCCTTGTGATAAGGGATACTTTTGTAATGAAAGGTGAATCTTCGGATGAAACAAGTCTTGCAAGTGTAAAAATCTCATTCGAACCTACAGAAACTTCCACTGTTCCTGCCTCTTATGAAACAAAAACTTATTCCGCAGATTTTGAACCAAGAGGAAACAGCTGGAACTGCACAATCAACCGTTTTGATAATGGAAAATACGAGCTTCCTGATGGTGAATACAAAGTAATTGTTGTTGCGACTGACTCCGCAAGTCGAACGACTACTGTAACTAGAGTTTATAAAATTGATAACACTGCTCCAGTGGTGGTGATCAAGCGACCGGCAACAAACGATTCATATGGACGCACTTTGAAGATCACAGGTGATATCAGTGATGAAAATACTCTTGGAACACTTGTTTTTACTCCTTATAGAAAAGACGGAGATTCTTATAAACCTATTGTAGATGCAGGTGGAAATGTTGTGACATATTCCCAGAATAATATTTCTGGAAACGGTCTGGAAATCATTTCTGCCCGCTATTATGATTCTCCAACTACAGAAGATGAAATAAAACAGAATGCACTTTACAGACAGATGCTTGATAGCGATGACAAAAATGCAAAAGCTACACTTTATTATACAGTAACAGTTAATGACAAAGCGGTTTCTTATCCTGGCACTGGCAGCGATGAGACTGGAAACGTTTCTCAATTTTTCTATATACATGATGAAATCTATGCAGACATCTATAGCGACAGTTCTTCTGATGGAATTCATCTGGGCCTTACAAATAAAGAATTGATTCAAATTCTTAATGGTAATGAGCAGAGTGCAGTGGCTGACAGTGCAAGGGCTGTTCTTGATGCAAAAAAATATGAATGTAATCCTGTTGCGCTCCTTGATCTTGATGCAGGTTATTCATTTGAGAAAGCTGTTAATTTTTCGATCAGCCCAAACAATTCACCAACATTTACTGTGGGTGGTTATGAATATGAAAATAATGGCACAACAGAAACATCGATTACAAATGATGGTGTAATAAACGTTACTGTTACTCGTGGTGCGGACCAGCATAGTTTGAAAGCCGATACTATTCGCTTGTTCCTAGAACCGGCAGAATATGACATGGAAACTCGTAAGCTTGTTTCTAAGGGCGAAGCTCCTGTGGTACTTCTGGAAGCACCGGAAATCTACAATGCGGAAGGCTATTCTGGCGAAAAGACCAGCGACGAATGGGATGCTCTTAGAGAAGCAAAGATGAAAAATGGAGATAATATATCCATCAGCATCAACATTGGTTCTCTGGCTGCAGGAGAATATTACATTGTAAATGTTGAAGGCCGTGATGCTGAAAACAATGAAGTTGAAGCAGAAAGCGGAAAGATTTTTGGCTTTGCGATTGCCAGAAACATGCAGCCTCCAGTTGTGATCATCGATTCAAGCAAAGCATATAACAAAGAGACTTCTGCCTATGATATTGATATTGTGAACACAAGCGATATTCCTGATGCAAAGATTTTGCTGAAAGGCAAAGTCACTTCAGAAATCAAACAGGCAAACGTTACATATAAAATTTCTGTTACAGATGCCAGTGGTGCAGTAAGCGATGTTCTTTATTCAAGTTCAGGCACTGCTTTGGCAATGACACCATCTGCATGGCCAACAAAGGAACATGAATGGACTTTTGTGCCAACAGATGCAGAAATCAATGGAATAAAGGCTTTGGATAGTGCTGATTCTCCTGAATATACAAAAGGTCTTTATTACATGACTGTTTCTTTTGATGCAGAATCAAAGCTTGGCGAAAAAACTTCAAGTTCAGTATCAAGATCATTCTATATTGATACTAAGGCACCGGATATTGACGATGTGCAGATTACTCCAATCGTAACTTATGATGAAGCTTTGGATTTGTTTGCATCTGGTGTAGATTATGCGAACGGAACAATCAATTTTAAGGCAAACGTAAACGACAACCATACTTTGGATCGCACTGATTATGTTTTGAAAGCTGTGGATTCATCATTTAATGAAACAACTCTTCAAAGCGGATTCCTTACTGGAAACACTATCAAGATTCAAAATTTTGATACCACAAGGGAAGGCAATAAATATGATGGTCAGACTTTGAAGCTGGAACTTATTCCTGTTGATAAAGCTGGAAACAAAGGTGCAAAAACCGTCAAATCTGTCATCATCAGTCAGGAAACTGATAAACCTGTAATATATATCACAAACGCAGATAAAAACGTTTCTTCTTCTGATCAGATCAGCAGGGAAAAGAACCTTTTTGATCTTACATCAAACAACAAGATTTTGGGTTCAGTTTCTGATGATGATTCTTTGGAATCGATTTCTGTAAAATGGAAGAAGGCTGGAGCTTCTGATTTGGATTATAAAGAAGTTTACGGCTATCCAAAAAACGGTATTGCAAAGTCCAGTAGCTCTCTTTCAGCGCAGTTCCTGAAACCTGCAAATACGAATTTTGATGAAGGCCTTTATTCAATCAAGATAACTGCTACAGATGATCATGGAATGAGCGGAGTTGCGGAATTCCTTATTGCAATTGATGATAAAGATCCTAATCTTGTGATTTCCTCAAAGAGCGATTCATATCAGACTTCCACCGTTGTAGTTAACGGAACAATTCAGGATTCCAGCAACAAAATTACTTTGACAAGTCCAAAGAATGGAATTATTGGAATCTACGAAATATCAGATGTAAGGGCATCGGATGCGACTGTCAGAAAGAAGATGACAGCTGATGGAGCTGCTGTAACGCTGGTTAAGGGAAGTGATTACACGGTTTCAAATTCCATAGTCACAATCAACTGGAGCGATAGTTTTGCCTGCGTTACTGGTGGTGAAAGTCTTTCTTATATTGCAGAAGATCGTTATGGAAAAACAACTTCAGCTTCTTATTCTTATCTGGAAGATCAGGTTTCGCCATCTGTAAGCATTGTTTCACCAACTGCTGCGGTGTTCCTGGGAAAAACATTGAGTTCATTCCAGAAATTCAGCGGAACTGCAACTGATCCTGTAATGGATAATGGCGTTCCTTGCGGTAATAGCGGCATTTCTCTTGTTGAATACAAATATGCAGTTCCAGATGGTGACGCAATCAGGCTTTCTGGTGACAAATGGACTGCAGTTGATGCGCAGAAAGCAAACGACTGGCTTTCTGATGGATGGCAGACAGTTACTGGAAGTGACGAATGGGTTTTGAACCTGGACTGCAGTGTGGTCGATGCAGAAGGCGCATACGTCTGGTTCCGTGCTGTGGATGGAGCTGGCAACAAGACTTCTCTTGAAAATATTAAATGGATATCGGTTACTTTTGATAACGATGTTCCAAAAATCAGCATTGCAAAAGTAACAAGCGGTTCAGAAGAAATTTCTGCAAGCGCAAACGTTTATTATGTAGGAAAAGCAGATCTTGTGATCACCGGCTCTGTAAAAGAAACTTATGTACCCGTTGATGGCAGCAAAAATCAAAAGTGTCTTTCTGTGGATAATCCAAATGGCATATTGACAACAACTGCCACACCAACTGGATTTGACTTTACATATTCATTGCCTGCTGCAAAAGTTGTTGCTGGTCAGAATTCAATTAAATTCAATGCAGTAGATAAAGCAACTCAAGCTAGTTCAGAAACTGTAAGCATTTATGTGGATGCTTTGGCTCCGGATGTTGAAATTGGCGCCATTACTCCACAGGTAACTGCAAATGGAAAAGAAAACAATGTAAACGGAACAATTACAGTAAGCGGAAACGCAAGCGATGATGATAAGGTTTTGAAAACATTGCTTTATATAAACGGCGAAGCTGCAACTGATGATAATGGTGCAGTTCTTTCCGCTTTTGCTGGCAAAGTGGCAAAACTGAATTATAGCGACGGTGGAAGCCGATTCAGCTATTCAATCGACACAAAAAAATGGGACGATGAAAGTGTGCTTACCGTAAAGGTTGTTGCAACTGATCGTTCTGGAAATGCAAGTGTTACAAAAATCTATAATCCTTTGGTTGAAGGTGCATATAACCAGAAGGAACTTTATATCGATCAGTCAACTGATATTCCAACCCTTACTTCATCAAACATGAATCTGGATTTGAATGATGTGGCTTTGGTTTCCAGTGCAGATGGTGGTAACCTTTATGGTATGGGAAGCCAGACTGTATACATCACTGCTACAGATGATGATGGCGTGAAATCTGTAACATATAGAATCGATGAAGGCGCCGTACAGACTCTTTATACTGGAAGCTCTACTTCTGTAACAAAGAACATTACTTTTGCAGATGACCTTATTGGGGAACATAAAATTTCATTTGTTGTAACAGATATCAACAACACGCCTTATTCTCCATCAGATGTTTATTTTGCAATCGATAATGATGTGCCTGTAATCACAGGAATAAAGATTGGATCAAAAACATACGAAAAAGATATGTTTGTTCCAAAGACTTTCACGATTGCAGGTAGCGCAAGCGATGACAGTGGTGTTTCTTCTGTAACATTTACTGGAGTTCCTGGTGGAACAACTGCAATTGGAACTTCCACATGGACTTCTTCAAGCATTACAGAAACAGAAGGAAATAAGAATGTTAAGATTACGGCAAAAGATAAATATGGCCGCTCATCTTCAACAACCATTTCATACAAGGTAGATATTACAGCCCCTGAATGGAAAGAAACTGCAGGTGGAGCAGTTGTTCCTACAACAGTTTCTGGTGGTCAGAAATCAAAGACAAATGTAGAACTTGCTTCATTGATCGATGCAGGAACTCCATTCTGGTATAACTCAGACAGCGTCACATTAAGCGGAAAAGCTTATGATGTGAACGAAATTGCAGGATATACGCTTTCTGTAAATGGTGGGCCTGCATTGACTGCAAATGGCGGCAGTTCATATTCAATTATTTCAAGCTACAATCAGGGCTCGAACACAGCTTTGCTTATTGCAAAAGATACAGCTGGAAACGAAACTTCCAGAACAATAGCAATAAATGTGGATACAGTGGATCCTGTTCTTGATTCAGCTGTGGTAAAGGTTGGTGGAGTAACTGGCGACAGACTTTACATAAAAGCAGATTCTACAGTAAAGATTGATGTGGCTGCATCAGATGCAACTAGTGGCATTTCAAAAATCCTTATCGGTAAGTCACCTTCGTTCTCTGAAGGCGAAGCAATTGCGGTTCTGGATCTTAGCTCAACAACTGCCGCTGGAAACAGAAAGAGCGGCACAATCGATATTTCTGCAAAAGCCAGAGCCTGGACAGAAGGAGCAAATACAATTTATGTACGTGCGCTGGATGTTTCTGGACTCAGTTCAGCAGAGACAATTCTTTCTGGCCTGATTGTAGATAAAACTGCACCAGTAATCAGCTATTCTTCTCATTCTGAAAACGAAAAGGTAAACAAATTGATTACCCTTTCTGGAAATTATGTGGAAGCAAATAAAACTGAATCATTGGAAGCAGAACTTTATTATAGAAAGAAAGGCTCTGGCTCATGGACAAAATCTTCGGCTAACGTAACGGTAAATTCTGATGGAACATGGCAGGTTGCTGACTTTGATACTCAGGTA
Source organism: Treponema sp. (assembly GCA_016297405.1). Lineage (GTDB taxonomy): Bacteria > Spirochaetota > Spirochaetia > Treponematales > Treponemataceae > Treponema_D. The sequence continues at coordinate 32,909 of JAEDGP010000012.1, read as the reverse complement.
GGCCTTTCTGATGAATCATATTACGAATTCCAGATCAGAATGTCTGATGCTGCAGGAAACTCTGTTGGTTCGGATGGTAATTTCATAACATTGCATATAAGTCAGAATAGTGACCGCCCTGTAATCAAATTGAATTTTGCTACAGATGGTTCTGCAAGATTGAATAGCGGTGTGTTTGCCGGAACTGTATCAGATGATGATGGTGACATAAAGAATCTTTATGTTCAGACAGTTGCTTCTGGCAAAACATTCAGCGATACAGATTCAAAATGGACATTGCTTACTGTAACAAGCGGTGCATGGGAAATTCCTGAAGCAAAAAAACTTGTGGATGGAACTTATACCTTGTACTTCAAGGTTGTAGATGCAAAGAATGCCACATTCAAAACAAGCGGAGTGGATGGTCTTACTGTGCCATACATCCAGTATTCAACCAATGCTCCAGTTCCAGGTCCAGTCACATTCAGTGTAGATACTGCGGCTCCAAATATTGATCTGGTAGATATGACTCGTGGAAAAACATCAACGGCAGATGAAAATTATTCTGGCTCAAGCATCCAGAATAATGATGTGCTTGGTGGTGTTGCATATAGATTTGTAAAATTCAAGATTGATGCTTCTGACTCTGTTTCAAAGGGCACAGACCTTACCGTAAAGGTAAATATTGCAGGCGTTGATTATGATGCAACTTATGGTGGAGCTTCCGACAAGTTCTATTACACAGAAAATGTCGATTTCTCAACTGTAGAAAGCAAAATCCATCAGCTTACTGTAACTGCAACAGACCAGGCTAATATGGCGAAGACTTTCACAAAAATGGTGATCGTAGATAATGTTGCGCCTGATACTATCAAAAACGTAACACCGTCAAATACAACGGAAGTTACAGGCGATTTCAGCATGACAGGTCTTGTTCAGGATGATGAAGATGCCAACTCTGGTATTCCAGCTGATGGCGAAGCAATGTGGTACTACATTCCAAAATATAGCGAAAGAAATGCTACGGGCTCTGCATTGGAAGCTCTTTCATGGACAAATGATGAATTTACCCGCTCATCAGTATCATGGTCTCTTAAACTTGGAAACCTTGCGGATATAATTGGATATAATTCTGCTACAGAAACGGTAGGCTCAAATTACAGCGGATTCGTGGTTCCTGGAAACTCAGCCCTTTATGATATTCCGGTTTGGTTCAAGGTTATGGATAATGCCGGCAATATTGGATATATAAAGAACAATTTCATTCACTTCAATCCAAACGCCGATAAGCCGACTGTGGCAATCACATATCCTGGTGAAAGTGAAAAAGAAGAAGGCAAAATCGTAATGGGTGGTACAGCCCGCTTCCAGGGAACTGCCAGCGATAATGAAGGAATTGAAGGCGTTTACCTTCAGTTTGATATGAATGGTGACGGCGTTTGGGAAAACGGCGAAGGCATTTCTGGTGTTGCCGTAAACGATTCTGGAAAAGTCTATGTTGGTGGTGACAAATCAAATGTTGCGGTAACAATCCCGGTTGTTGGTGGAAAAGGCTTTAAGGTAAAGGGAACTTTGTCATGGACTTCTTCCATCGATCTTTCTGGAATTACAGTTCCAGCTGGAAAGACTTTCAATGTTCGCGCAATCGCAATCGACTCAGATGAAGCAGGTCAGCTTGCCAGCGCATGGACAAATGTGGTTGAAATAACAATTAACAACGATATTCCTCAGTACGAGCAGATGTATCTGGTTCAGTACAATGATGCAGGCCATACAAGCTTCAAGCAGCAGATAAAGTATGAAGAAGATGTATTTATCAGCGGAAATAACTGGTGTCTTGAAGGTAAGGCTAAACATAAGGACGGCATCCAGTCCATTACTGTTGACAGCGGAAATACAATTACAACTACAGATAATGGAATCAACAAAGACTTTAGGATTGTGGTAAATCCAACAAACAAGACATCTGGTGCTTGGACTGCAACAGTTACCGCTACAGATAAAGGTCAGACTCCTCATCAGAAGATTCAGCAGATTTCTGTGAACATTGATAATGAAGCTCCGACATTTGCAGATGGAAGCGGTGAACTTGTTCTTTACAAGGATGCCTACGGTATTGCTGCAAATAAGCTTAGTTCTACCGTATACATTCAAAATAGCAACGGTGGATTTGCATCAATATCATCAAAGATCAAGGAGATAGGTTCTGGATTTGCAAGGGCTGTATTCTACTTTGAACGTGACGGTGCTTCCGAAAAGCGTGTTTACAATGTGATGAAACCATGCGGGGTAAGCAGAACTGAAAACAAATCAGTGCTTGTATCTGCAAAAGCAGACGGAAAGGTCTATATAAACAGCGATAATTTGCCTGTTCTTTATAAGGCAAGCGTTGGACGTTCATCAACTACTTCAATTGAACTTACCACAAACGATAATATCCGCATTGGAAGTCTGGTAAAGATTGGCGGTGCATATCATAGAATCGTTGAAGTTACAGCAACTTCTGTTTCTCTGTCAGAAGAAGTTGACACCAAGTTCAATACCGATGCGGAATTCGTTTATGCTATGGTTGTGGATAATTCAGGAGAAAGCCGCAATTCAGATGGAACTGTCAAATCAGATGATGGGGATGGAATGGTTGAAGGTTATGTAAAGAGTGGAACAAACTACACTTGGGATGCAGAAATCGCATCGGCAAACATTCCTGATGGCCCAATTGATGTGCATGTAGTTCTGTTCGATAAGGCTGGAAACATAAGCCACAGCAAGGTACAGACTCGTCTTGCAAACAATGCTCCTCGAATCACAACTGTAAAGCTTGGAACAGACTTGAACGGAGACGGTTTTTATTCAGATGATGAATATGAAAAATTCTATGTGCTTGCAAATCATTCGAATGCAAGCGGTACAGAAATCTGGAACCTTGATACAAAGAAGGAAATGGGTTCTGCCAAGAACTGGACTGTGAAGAACAACCTTAGTGTAGTTCCAGAATTCGTTGGTGGTACAGCCCCATTCAAATATGTGTTCACAACAAGTGGTGCAAGTGCCGCAAACCTTACATCTCCTGTAACCACATCAGCATCTTCTAAAAAGAAGGGCGATCTTACAGTTTCAAAAACTGATGCTGTAACTGGCGCAGTCACAATGAGTGATATCCGCATTACAAACGCAGAAATCGGAACAGCTGGCGAAGGAAAGGATGTTACATATCAGTTCAGTTTCTGGGATTCAACTGAAGAAACAACTAGTGGTGTAGATTCTTCATGGACAATTTTGAATGCCAGTGTTCGTCAGGTTTTGAACGACAGTAATAAACCAGCCGGCTATATCCGCCCGTTCTACTGGAAAGACGAGAATAACAACAGTTTGTATCAGAACAGCAAGAATAACGGACATATCGAGCTTGAAAATGACTGGAAGAATGCTTCAGGATATAACTCTGGCGCAGCAAATGGCGTTTATGATGCTGATCCAAAGGTATCTGGAAAAATCGTACTTCGCGGTATGATTTATGATGATGTTCGCCTTGCTTCGTTGGGCGTAACTTTTGCAGATTTTGGAACAGTTACCATTTCTTCTTTCGTTGACGGAGCTTGGTCCAGCTATAGTGATACAACTGGCGGAAAGATTCCTTCTGCAACAGTAACTACACAAAGTATTGGCCAGAATGGTCATGTTGCAAATTACGAAATCGTTGTAGATACATCAAAGATTTCTGGTGTTACAGGTGCTGATAAAGCAATCACTTTGACTGTAAAGGATGCAAAAAATAACACCTTCACAAGTGCTGCAGCAAATGGCATCACAAGTGATGCTGTTACTGCAACCTACTATGCAAATGATGCACAGGTTCGCGAAGGCAAATTCTATGCAACACTTGCAAACGCAAAGGGTGACGTTTCTGCGATCACAACAGTTTCAAATCCAGATATGGAATTGAATAAGATTTCCGAAGCAGAAGAAGGCTCTGGCTACTACAAATATGAAAAGCACAGCCGCACCGGTTATTACAAAGTGGATGTTGTGCCGTATATCAGCGGAATAAGCACACGGCTGGATGATGCATACAGTTCAAATACATCAGTATTCAACCGTTCTGCAAATGGAAAGTATCCTGTAAGACAAGGTGAAACTAACGTTAAAATCTTAGGATTCAACTTAAAGAGTGATACTACGGCTACTACTGTAAAACTGAACTCTAATAGCGGAAACAATTACTTTACAATTACGGCTTCTTCTGTATCTGAAATTACAGGTACAATTGGAACTGCCGCAGCTTCTGGCGAAATTGAAGTAACTGTAAATTCTGTATCTTCATTGAACAACAAGAATGCTGATACAGAATACAACCAGGAACCAAACAAGATTAATAACAATACTCTTAAGGATAACCGTGGATTCTGGGTATGGAAGTTGAATCGGATTAATAACGATACAACAATTAGATATCCGACATTCAGGGTTGGTAAAGATACTAATCAGACAGCAAACTTTGTTTATGATAGTGGTGCTACGGCGGCAAAAATGCATAAATTTACGAATGCTGCTAATCCAGGTAGTCCATTTGATGTAAGTACTTCTTTTAGTTCTTACTTTGATACAGGCTGTGCTGTAGACAGTCAGGGGCGAGTTTACGGAGGAGCTCAGAATGGTGATAGTGGAGGATCTGGAAATCAGAGATTTGGAGGAAACTATGCAAATTATTTGCTTTTCCTAAATATGTCTAGTGGTAATGATTGTTGGGCTTACAGTGGAAGTAATTATGCAAAAGCAATTGAAAGTTGTAATAATGGTACTAAATTTAATGCAATGCGTATTAAAACACCTAAAATTGCAACAAAAGCTACAACTACACAAACTGAGGTATATACAACCTATTATGATTCATCAGCTGACCAGATTAGATTCCGATACGGAACATTGACTACAAGAACAATGGCAACAACAGGAGCAATTGGACATCATAATGGACAAAATAATGGTTCTGCAACAGGCTATCAGGTTATAGCTTCTGGAACTTCAGCTAGTGAATATTCTGCTGTAGGTGTTGTACCAACAGGTGCAACAGGAGCTGGCACTGCTGTTGTTGTTTATTATGATACTAGTGCCCATGCATTGCAGTATAAGTACAATACAACACCATCTGGAAATACATGGTCAGCTGTTAAAACAATTGATTCAGACTATGCTGGAGAAATCTGTGACCTTGCAGTAGACCCTGATGGGGGAATCCATATTGCATACTTCCGTGCAGGTGGTCGACTTAAATATGCTTACCTTTCAAGCTACAATGCTGCAAAAGCAGATGTTTGTACTGTAGACAGTTACCTTTCTGTTGGTACAAACATCAGTATTGAAGTAAGTTCAGATAAGAAAACTGTAACTAAGTCTGATGGAACAACAACTACACGTTATATTCCATACATTTCTTACTTTACAGATGCTCTTAAACTTGCAAAAGTTGCATGGCCTGTAGCAACTGGAAAAAATGTAAGTTCTGGTGCAGCAGAAACCTTTAATGATGGTGTAGCAACAGACCAGTTTACAGGTTCATGGGAAGTTCAGTGTATTCCAACACCACTTACAACAACATTGTTGAATTACTCTGTTGGTGTTGGTGTAAAGAACAATGGAACTGAAAACTCTGTAATGCTTGGTTACGGAACAAAAACAGGACTTGAAACAGCTTTGTTGCAGTAATTAAAAGTCTATTGTTAAAAACAAAGGTGCAGCACATGATTTTTTTTGGTTGTGTGCTGTTCGCTGGATGTCTTGGCAGACAATCGTGTAAAAGCTTTTGCCTGCCATTTTTTTGTGGAAATGGGTGAGTTGAATGATAACGGATGTGATATAACACAAGTTTAGCCTTTTTTTCAAATTAAAAAATTGTTTATTGAAGTGAAACATGTTAAATTGTAAAAGGCACTTAGTGTAACCGATCGTAATTTATAAAAGTTTTAATTTGAATTTGGATTTGGTTTGTATAGCGACCATTTTGAGCTTGTTTACGGAGGCACTATTATGTTCAAAAAAGCAACCGGTTATATATTTTTAATTTGTTCAATTGTTCTGTTTACATTCATTTTTTCATGCGATGTTGGACTTGGGGAATCTGTAGATACTTATCCGCCAAAACTCACTCTTGATTATCCTTCCGGAGATTCCCTTGTAATTCGTGATACGTTTGTGATGAAAGGATCTACGGATGATGAAACGAAAGTTGCAAGCGTTAAGATCACATTTACGCCAACGGAATCTTCTGCTGTGCCTTCAGGTTTTTCCAAAACCTATACTGCAGAAATTGATCCGGTGCTGAAAAAATGGAACTGCTCGCTTAACTGCAAGGTAGAAGGAAAATACGAGCTTCCAGATGGTGAATATCAGGTTTCTATTGTTGCCACTGACTCTGCAAAGCGAACTACAAATGTTACCCGTGTCTACAAAATCGATAATACTTCGCCATTTGTGGTGATTAAGCGTCCTGTCTGTGATGATTCCTATGGCCGGACCTTTAAGATTACAGGGGATATTAGCGATGAAAATCTTTTGGGCACCCTTGAATTCACTCCATATTTAAAGAATGGGGAAAGGTTTTCTCCTGTGATTGATGAAAATGGAAATCAGGTGAAGTTTGCACAGAATAATATTTCTGGAAACGGTTACGAAGCCATCGTTGCAAGATATTACACAAAGCCGGTGCTTTCTGAAGAAGAGCAGGTTCTTATGAATCGTTATAAGGCCATGTTCAACAGCGATAACCTTAAGGAAAAGAAAACCCTGTATTATTCAGTAAAAGTCAATGATAAAGCTGTTTCCTATCCAGGAGATGGTGTGGTTGAAGGTGGTAATATTTCTGAATTCTTTTATATCTATGATGATATTTATTCAGATATCTATTCAGACAGTTCATCTACTGGAAAAAATCTGGGGCTTACAAATAAGCAGCTTGTTCAGATTCTTAACGGAAATATGACAGGCCAGGTTGCAGCGGATGCGCTGGAAGCTTTGGGTAACCATAAATATGAATGTGATCCTGTGGAATCAGATGAGGGGCTTGTTTTTCAGAAAGCTGTAGATTTTTCAATCAGCCCGGACAATTCCCCTACATATCAGTCTTCTGGCTATGAATTCAAAAATTCAGGAAGTTCCCACACAACTATCATGAACAATGGCTCGGTAACGATTTCTGTGTCACCAGGCCGCGACGGTTATTCTCTGGTGAAAAATTCCATAAGGGTTTTGCTCAAAGAAGCTGTGTATGATGCGGGAATAAATTCTCTGAAAGAAAAAACAGATGGATCAACTGTAGTTTTGCTTGAAGCACCGGAAATCTATGAGGCAGAAGGTTATTCTGGAATCCATACACCTGATGAATGGGATAATCTAAGGAAAAATGCAATTTCTGCAAATGACGCAAATCTTATGATAAGCACAACCATTGGAGACCGCAGTGCCGGTACTTATTATCTGCTGGTTGTTACAGGTCGCGATCAGGAAGATAATGTAATCGAGCCTTATGAAGATAAGGTGTACGGTTTTGATATTTACGAAAACCTTATGCCGCCAACTGTAAAAATACTAAGCACTACTTGTGATGGAAATGCCATAGAAAACAGTGCTGCCGTAAATTCAACATCAATCAGTTTAGCTGGAGAAGTTTCTACTTCAACAAAGAACGTTTCAGTTGAATGCAGCATTTCAGTAACAGACGGAAACGGCTCGGATGTGCTTTATTCAAGAAAACAGACTCTTGTTTTTGAACCGTCAAGTGCTGGCTGGATAGATACAACTCATGGCTGGAATTTCAGTCTTTCTGATGCAGATAGAAGCGCAATTTCTGACCTTGAAAAAGTGGCAAATCCTTCATTCACAAAAGGGCTTTATCAGATAACCATTTCTTTTGAAGCTATGGATTACAAGGGAAATAAATCTGCAAATGCCGTTTCCCGTCTTGTAATTCTTGATACTGAAAAACCAGTTCTTAGCGAAATTACAATCAGTCCTACTGTTACTTTCAATGATTCTGAAGAAGGTTTTGTGATTGGCAGGGAATATGTGAACGGACTAATTGACCGAATATCTTCTACTGCTACTGATAACTATCAGATTTCCAGGACGGAATATGTTCTGGAAGCGGTGGAGTCAAATGGAACTCGTCATTTGATTTCATCTGGCAGTTCTACAGGTTCTTCTGTTTCCATTGTCAGCGTTGATACAACTGTAAATAACAATGCCTATGATGACTGCAATCTGGAAATTGCTTTTACCGTTTACGACAAAGCAGGTAATTCTTCAGTAAAAAACAGAACCGTATATATCGATCAGGATACGGATAAACCTGTAATAAAGATTACAAACGCTGACAAATTGTTGAATGATGAAAACCTCATTACAACAGAAAAAAATCTTTTTGACCTTACGGCTAACAGCAAGATTCGTGGTTCATTTACGGATGACGATGGTTTGAAATCTGTGGATATCAAATGGAAGAAGCTTGGACAAGCTGATTCCGAATACAAATCTTTAAGCGGTTATCCAAAAAATACTGGCAGCACAACAGATACAATCGATGCTAAGCTTTTGAAAGTGGTTTCTGGAGAGACAAAGAGTCTGGAAGAAGGCGTTTACTCTCTTAAAGTTATTGGTATTGATAAGAACAACATTGAGGGAAGCGCAGTTTTCCTGATTGGCATTGATGATAAAGATCCAGCCCTTTCTATTACTACAGAAAACGACAAATTCAGGGGAAATCCTGTGACGGTTGAAGGTTCTGTTTCTGATTCAAGTGGAAAAGTAACCTTGTTCCGAAATCCATCATACTCAGTTAAGGATGGAGTAGTGGTGGTGGATGCTTCTAAATCTGATCAGATTACCGTAAATAATGACGGTTCGTTCAAAGACATTTTCAATCCTGGTAATGAGGGCAGAACTGTTACTTATACTGCTTATGATAAATACGGAAAATCTGGCACAAGAAATTTCGCATACAAGATCGATTTGAATCCACCTGTATTGGATGATCTCCATCCTCTTACGGTAAAAGCTGGTTCAAAAAGCGTTCTGGTTTCTGCTCTTACTGATGAAACCTGGTTCAATGACAAGAACGTAACTATTAGTGGCGGCGTTATTGATGAAAACGATATTTCTTCAATTGTAATGACACTAAATGGAACAGAAACTCAATTCTCTGGAGCAAAAGAATTTAATCTTCTTTCTGAATATGCGCAGGGTACAAACAGCATCAAGCTTAAGGTAATCGACATTGCCTTGAATCCGATGAGCAAGGATATTGCCGTAAAGGTGGATTCTGTTCAGCCAAATCTTACATCTGTATCGATTGACGGAAAATCCCAGTCAAATTTTGTTACTGCCGCAGATTCCATCACTTTGAATCTGACAGCAGACGATGCTACCAGCGGACTTTCTAAGGTTCTTGTGGGAACAACTCCTTCCTTCTCAGAATCCAGCGCTAAGCTGAATGCCCCTTATTCTGAAAGCATTTCTCTTGATGTTTCTTCATGGGCTGAAGGTTCATATACATTGTATGTTCGCGTTACTGATAAAGCAGGGCTTTCTTCTAAGGAAGAGTCTGTTTCCGGGCTTGTAATCGATAGAACTGCTCCTTCAATAACATACACTTCACATAGCGACGAAGACACCGTAAACAAGAGCATTGTTCTTTCCGGTTCTTGTGTAGAATTGAACCGCAGCGCTGCGCCAGAGCCTGTGCTGTATTACAGGACTTCTGCTTTGGGTGGAACTTTAGCTGGTTCATGGGTTTTAAGCGGCAATTCTGTATCCGTTGATTCAAAGGGTGACTGGAGTGTACCTGTAAACACAACAAATTTGGTGGATGGCAAAAAATATGATTTCCAGATAAGAATGAAAGATGCTGCAAATAACGTGACAGCAGAAACTGGCGCTTTCCGATCGTTGAATGTTGACCAGAATAGCGACCGTCCGATTGTTAAGCTAAATTTCACAACTGATGGAACTGCCCGTCTGAACAGCGGAACTTTTAGTGGAAATATTACTGATGATGACGGGGAAGTAAAATCGTTGTCATTAAAGGCTGTGCCAGATTCAAGTTCTTTCGCAGCAGTTTCCTGGATATCACTGAAGGTTACAGGAGGTTCCTGGGAAATCCCTGAAGCAAACAAGCTTTCAGACGGAAACTATAAGCTTTACTTTAAGGTTACTGATGCAAAAGGCCAAAACTTTACAACATCAGAGGCTGATGGACTTGATGTTCCATATATCCAGTATTCGTCAAGTGCAAAAGTTTATGCGCCAGTTACATTCAGTGTTGATACAACTGCGCCAACAATCAGCCTGGTTGATGTAAGTCTTAATAATGGAAGCTATGCAAATACAAATATTCAGAACAATAAGATTCTTGGCGGAAAAGTAGGCAAAACAGTTATTTTCAAGATTGAAGCTGCTGATACGGTTTCCAAGGGCGATAATCTTGCAGTTTCTGTAGAGATTGCGGGAACTGTATACCCTGCAACTTATGGTGGAGCCGCAAATAAATTCTACTATACAGATTCCATTGATTTGTCTGCTGTTGAAAGCGGAATATATCAGCTTTCGGTAAAAGCCATTGATCAGGCTGGAATGCCTCAGTCTTTCACAAAAATGGTCATTATCGATAATACTCATCCTGATACAATCAAAAACGTTAGTCCTTCATCAACAACAGAGGTTACTGGTGATTTTGAAATGACAGGTCTTGTTCAGGATGATGAAAACGCAAACTCCGGTATTCCAATGGAAAATGCCATGTGGTATTACATTCCAAAATATAGCGAAAGAAATACTACAGGCGACACAAATCTTGAAAAGCTTGCCTGGACACGAGAAAAACTTGTTCAAAGCTCTGTTTCCTGGAGCATTGCTCTTGGGGATCTTGATAAGGTCATCGGCTACAACAGCGAAACTGAAACTGTCGGTTCAAATTATTCAGGTTATGTAGTAGCAGGAAACTCAGCATTGTATGATATTCCAGTATGGTTCAAGGTTGTTGATAATGCAGGCAACGTTGGATACATTACAACAAACAAGCTTCACTTCAATCCTAATGCCGATAAGCCTACCATAGAAATCACATATCCTGGGGAAACCGAAAAGGAAGACGGCAAAATCGTAATGGGTGGAATTGCCCGCATTCAGGGAGCCGCAGGGGATAACGAAGGCATTGACGCGATTTACGTTCAGTTCGATATGAATGGGGACGGAACTTACGAAAATGGGGTTGGCATTGCTGGCGCTCCAAAAAATACTTCTGGCAAGGTCTACGCAGGTGGTGATACTTCGAATGTAGCCACAACTATTCCGATTGTTGGTGGAAGCGGATTTAAGGCAAAGGGTACTTTAAGCTGGTCAACATCAATTGATCTTTCTGGAATTACCATGGCTGAAGGAAAGACGTTCAATGTTCGCGTAATTGCAATCGACAATAACGGTGGAATGCAGGAAGGCCGTCTTGCCAGCGCATGGACAGAAGTTGTAAACATTACAGTAAACAATGAAATCCCTCAGATTACTGAAACAAATCTTGTTCAGTATACTGACTCAACGTATACGACTGTTTCAAAACAGATCAAATATGAAGATGACATATTCCTTTCGGGAAGCAATTGGCGTCTTGAAGGATCTGTAGCGCATAAAGACGGCATTAATGCCATAACTTCTACTGGAACTACTTCAACGGTAATTATGGAAAAGAATGGAACTACCGCAACTTTCAAGATTCCGGTAAATGTTTCTTCCGGATCATGGAATATAAATCTTTCTGTTGTAGATAATGGTACGCCGTCCCATACAAAAAATGCGCAATACTCTGTGAATATTGATAATCTGGCGCCAGACTTTGTGGATGGTGAAAGCGGTGAAATTGTTTTGTATAAGAATGCATACGGTGTTGCAGCAAATAAATTAAGCTCTTCTGTATACCTTGAAAACAACAATGGTTCTTATGCGACGATTGCTTCCAAACTTCATGAAGCAGGTTCTGGCTTCCACAGAGCGGTGTTCTACTTCTATAAAACAGGTGTTGGTGGAAACCGCATATACAATGTCATGTCTTCATCTGACAACAAAGTGGTAGTTACCTCAGGCAAGGCTACGGGAAGCGTTTATTTCAATGATGAACAGCTGCCAGTTCTTAGAGCTACTGTAACTCGTCCGGATAAAACAACGTTGAATCTTACAACAAACAGCAATATTCGCATTGGTGGCCTTGTTAAGATTGGTGGCGCTTACCATAAGATTGCAGATGTTACAGAAAGCTCTGTATCTCTTGAATCAACTGATGAAGTTGCCACAAAGTTCACTGATGCGGAATTCGTTTATGCTATGGTAGTGGATAATTCTGGTGAAAGCATGAAGATGGACGGTTTCATTACTGGCGATGATGGGGATGGAATGGTTGAAACTTTCGCAAAGAGCGGTTCGAATATCCAGTGGGATGCTTCCATTCCATCTGCAAACATTCCAGATGGTCCAGTTCAGATCCATGTAGTGGTATTTGACAAGGCCGGAAACTCAGCTCATGATTATGTTACCACACGCCTTTCAAACAATGCTCCTCGCATTACATCCGTAAAGCTTGCAACCGATTTGAACGGTAATGGCACGTATGAAGCTTCTGAATACGAAAAATTCTATGCCCTGTCAAATCAGAATACATCAAGCGGCGTGGAAATCTGGAATCTTGATACAAAGAAAGAAATGGGAACTGACAGTAGATTTACGGTTAAGCAAGGTCTTTCTGTGATTCCGGAATTTGTTGGTGGAATCGCGCCATTTAAATATACGTTCACAAAGAGCGCTACAGACGTAAGTTTGTCTGAAGCTGTAAAGACAACCATGACAGTTGTGAAGAAAGGAGATCTTTTTGTTGTTTCAACAGATCCGGTTACTGGTTCGATAACAACATCCGCAATCAATCTTACATCAAATGAAATTGATTCCACAAAAACTGCTGCAAGCGGTGAAGATAAGGATATGACTTATCAGTTCAGCTTCTGGGATTCAACAGAAGAAACAACGGCCGGCGTAGATTCTTCCTGGACGGTTCTTAATGCAAAAATTCATCAGGATTTGAGCGACTCAAATGCGCCTGTCGGTCACATTCATCCGTTCTACTGGCATTCAGCTAAGAACAACAGCCTTGTCTATGACTTTGAAAATGACAAAGGTAAGATTGAAACAAGTGAAATAGCCGGCCATATTGAATTGGAAGACGACTGGACTAAACAAAAAGCTGAAGGTGGTTATTACACCTCTTATGATGGAAATGCATCAGGAACTCAGTTTGACGCCGATCCAAAGGTTTCTGGAAATATTGTTCTCCGCGGTTTGATTTATGATGATGTCCGGCTTGGTTCGTTCAGCGTTACTTTTGCGGATTTTGGAACAATCAAGATTTCAGAATACAATACTCAATCAAAACCAGGGGATTGGTCTGATTTTACGGCAACTGACAAAATTGTTTACGCAAAAGTTCAGGATGAATTTATTGGTCAAAACGGACATCTTGCAAGTTATGAAGTTGTTTTGAATACGGATAAGATTGCAGGTCATGTTGGCATTGATAAGACTGTAACCATCAAGGTTGTGGATGCTGCAGGAAGAACGTATGCTGGCGCAAGTTCAGAAGGGCAGACAAAGGAAACTGTAACTGCAACTTATTACGCAACCAATGCGCAGTTAAAAACAAAGACATTCTATACTTCGGAATCTGCCGCAAAAGCAGCCGCAGATGGTACTGGCATAAAAATTGCAAATCCTGATATGACTCTTTCTCTTGTGGGAGAAACTTCAAAGAATTCTGGCGTGTATAAGTATACAGCGCATAGTCGAACGGGATTTTACAGAATGGACGTTGTGCCTTATGTAACAGGACTTGGAACAACCCTTTCAAGAATTGAACGAAAGAATGCCTCTGTATATGGTAGAACCGCTTTGGGTAAATATCCTGTTTACTATTACACAAAGAATGCTTCTGATGGTGCAGCCGAATCTGAAGTGATTACTGTTCAGGGATACAATATTTCTGGTGCCACAGTAACCATGACTGGTACCGGTGCAACAGCAGTCTTGGATGGTTCAGATTCCTTCAGCCTTCCAGAAGCGGCTAAGTCTGGCAAGCTTTCTATTGAAGTTGCAGGCATCCAAAACCTTAATAACCAGAACTATGACAATGCGGTTGGTATGTATGACGGTGGTTTTGAAGACGACGATTATGCGTACTGCTATAACCGCATGCCAAATGGCCAGAATAACAATCTTCTGACCGATGACCTGGAAATCGCAATCTGGGGTGTAAATTCCCGTTCTGCAAAAACTTCAGGTGAAGCCATCAGCGAAGTTACAATGCATGTAAATCCTGCGGATGGTAAGCTTGGTTTTGGTTTTGCTTTTGGTAACTATGCAAGCTATCCTTATGGTGTGAACGCAAATGGAAATGCACAGACTAATTCATATTACAGATGGTCAATGGACTATACACCTATCAACACTGTAAGATTCATTTATGACTCACAAGGTCATATGTTTGGTGTGCATGCTGGCACAGATACAAATGCTCCTAGAAACGCACGCTTCCGCCTTACATCAAGTTTGTGGGGTATAAATTCTAACTTCCGCTCTAATGATGACTGGAACTGTGCATATAGTGCAAATAATGCGCTTCGTCTGGAATACATGGGAAATTATCAAGATAGCAAAGCTGTATTGAATGGTACTCGCTTCTTGTATCATCCTCAGCTTGCGGCAAGCGTAAAATCTTCTACAAATATGACTAACTTGTACCTCATGTATTATGATTCTATGACGAATGAGCTGCGCTTCCGTGCTGGAGCAATTGCAAATAATAAAGGATTTACAAATCATACATCTACTAGTAGTAACTCAGATAATTCTGGTATGTTCACAAAATCTTCAATGGTTTTCGGAGATTTCCAGGATGATGCCTACAGAAGATCAGACACTCCAAGTTCACAGGTAACAAATTATGATCATGTATCAGTACTTGCAAGTTCTGCAACAGCCGCAAGTGGATTTAATCCAGGCCAGCGCTATTCAATAGCAGTTGTTCCAGATGTATCTGTTGATGGAAATACAGTTGATGTTGTTATAGCGGTTTGGCATGATCCTATCACACGTACGTTGTGGTACTCTTACATGGTAGATCCACTTACAAATAACCATCAAAATGTAAATTCTACTACTCATGTTAATTCAAGCTGGAAGAAACCAAAGGCAATTCTTGATGCAACATATTCTGGTGGATATTGTGCTGTTGCAGTAGATGAAGACAAACATGTGCACATAGCTTCGTACAGTAAAGAAAATACTGGTTCACTCATTTATACATATCTTGATTCGTATAACTCAATGGATCCAGAAGGATTTGATGTTAAGAAAACTTCTGCTGTGGTTGATTCTTACGGAACAACAGGTCAGAACCTTACCATTGATTTTGCCAAGGATGAAGATGGTCATACAATTCCATATATTGGATACTATCTTGCATCTTTGCAGTATCCAAAATATGCATATCTGGTTGATACCACATCTTCTGATAGGAAAAATGCAGGAGCTGCATGGGCTCCAAAAGACGGTTGTGACGGTGAAAATCTGTACACCGGTGCCTGGGAATCTGTAATTTTGCCAACTCAGAGTGATTTCATTGTTGATGATTTCTATATCGGTGTTTATCGTGGAACAAATGGAAAACTTAATAATATTCCAAAGATTACCGAATCTCTTGGAGGAACAAATGGTTCTTGTGGTGGAAACGGAACCTCAAATCCTGTGCTGGGATACGGCATTAATTATGGTGGTACTGGTTACGTTGAAACCGCCCAGCTTAAATAGAATAAAAAAGTTATAGCCTCCTGGTGGCCCGCAATTTTGCGGGCCACCTTTTTTATAAATATTTGTTATAAAATCCCCAGGCACTGATGTTATTAATTAAAAAAGTGGTTTTAAATTGATTTTTGGCGAAAATATACGATAATTAAGATAGGTATTTTTACCGCTAAAAAAAAATCTTTTATTTTGGGTGTTTATGAAGAAGAGTTGTTCAGTTTTTGGCGTTGTGTTTTCGTTTGTTGCATCATTAGTTTTTTTTAACGGCATTTTGTCTTGTGAAGTTGGTCTTGGGGATTCTGTTGATACCCAGGCACCAGTGATTTCCATAACTTATCCACCTTCCGGGGCGATAATTAGGGATACCTTTGTTCTTGCAGGTACCTGCCAGGATGATAAGGGTGTGGCCAGCATGGAAGTTGTGGTAAAAAACAACGAAACCCAAACTTCAGTTACTTACAAAAATGTTTCTATCGATAAGAAGACCTGGAAAATCAGTTTGAATTCTTTTAAAGACGGCAAATGGGATTTTAAGGACGGAAAATATTCTGTTGATGTAACTGCAAAAGACAGCTCCGGAAGAAAATCCGGCATAAGTTCCCGTAGCTTTGAAATTGACAATACGGCTCCGGTTTTCTTTGTCTCAAGTCCGAATAACACCCAGATGACAAATGCTTCAAAATATGGATCTGTGTTTAAAGTTAACGGAACCATTACGGAAGATCATGAAGTGAAGACGATGGAAGTCACTGTTTTTGATTCTTCAAAGAATTCCCTGGTGGCATGGAACCAGCAGAATGTGGAAATTACTGGGGGCACAAGCGTTACTTTTGCAAAATATGATGAAAGCAACACCACAAAAGAAACTCATACCCGATATACGAGCATATATACTGCACCAGATTCAAACGGCAACCAAAGCTACTATTGCTCTGTGCGTCTTGTGGATTCTGCAAAAGTCTACAGCCATCCTGTCTATACAGATGATGTAGTAGAAAATAATACTACAGGAAATGAAACAACCAGTCTTTGGTTGAATGATACCATCCGCGATAATCTTATGAGCGCAGCTTCTTCCGCAATTGCGAATCTGGAGCCAAGCGATATAAAATCCATTTGGAATGGCACTTACGATAAAAATGTTATTTCAGCCGAAAAGCAGGCGGAAGTGCTGGAGTTTCTTCAGGCAAATGTACTTGATACCAGTGCAGAGGGGCAGCAGCAGCTTGCTTTCACTTTGAACAAAAATGCTTCTCCAAAATATGAATTTATTGGCTATGGTTTTACCGGAACAGATGTAGGTTCGCATAAATCTTCAAAAAGCGCGTCTGTAGGATTCAATGCAGTAAGCGGTTTGAACAATACCACATTCTATCCAAAAACATTGAAAGTGATTTTCTTTGGACCGTTTGAAAAAAGCGAAATTACCGCAGAATTGATTGCAAGAATATATTCAGATCCTGTGTCACAGCTTATCATCTATGAAAAATCAGATCAGGCAGTTTGTCTGAAGGATTTTAATGTTGAACAGGCTGGTTCTGGCAGCGTAACAAGTTTTACAGCAGATGTTACTTTGCCCGACAATGTTGAATCTGGCAAATATTACCTTTTGGCCGCCAGTGGCGTAGATACCGAAGGGTTTGATTTTGTGACAAATAATCAGTTCTATGGATTTTTAGGTCAGGCGTCAGGTACTGCACCGGAATTGATTTTGTCGCTGCCTGTGGAAGATACTCTGAGTAATGCCGATTCGTCTTTGATATATACTGGTACTTCCAGATCGACTGAATCCAATATTGCCGGCGTAAGCTATGAAGTTACGGTTTATGACCTGATGAATAATGATGAAGAAAACAATCCCCTTGTGGTTGGAACAATCACTGGCAGTGGTGTGCCTTCAGACGGGGCTTTTGACTCCCATAAAGAATCATGGCGATTCGATCTTAAAAATGGTGTTCAGACGAAACAAAATGGATATACATCATGCCTTCCTCTCGATGGTAATCTTTATAAATATTCTGCAAAAATCACTACTACGGATGTGCCTGGTCTTTCATCCACTGCCAGCAGAACGGTTACAATCGACAAAAAGATTCCTGTAATCAATAAAGTTTCGGTTTCTCCGGTTGCTGTGAATGCAGATGTTGATGAGGTAATTGTTTCCAAAATAAACGGAAAGGTTACATTCTCTGGCTCTGTTATTGAAAGAAATCCATTGCTTTCTGTGCTCACCGTAAGTGATGGAACGATTTCTAAAGATTATTCTTTTGGGGACAATACAGCTTTTGAGCAGGTCATTGATACAAGAGAGTTTGGAGACGGCAAAAACCTTTCCTTCAAACTTGTTTCAACAGACAAGGCTTCGAATAAAGTTTCTGATACTTCACTGATTTTTGCTGTTGACCAGAGTACGGATATTCCTGAAATTTCTTCTACAGGAACCTTAAAAGATAGCCAGACGGTTACTTCATGGACTGAGGTTACTAGCGAAAGAAATATGTTTGGTTCAAAATCAAACAATATCTTTAACGTGACTGTAAGTGATGATGATGGTCTTGATGTGGTTTATCTGAAAGTAACAGATAAAAATGGAAACCTCATTTCAGATGATGGCGTTACCAGCGGTTATACAAGAACTTTTTCCACGAATAAAGCAAAATCTTATGCCGTAAATTATACGGTTCCGTCAGTTCAGGGAAATTATAAAGTTGTGGTAAAAGCCGTTGATTCTGAATTTAAAAATGAAAAGGAAAGTTCATATTTTATCGGTGTTTATGATAACAAAATGCTGATGAAAATCACTCAGGCGTTCCGTGGTGGAAGTGATACTGCCATTTCTCTTGCAAACAACGAAGTTGTCGTTGCATCAGCAAAGCCAATTGATCTTAAGGGAACCCTTTCCATAACTTCGAAAGATCATATTTCTTCAATAAAATTGTACAAAATGGCTTATGATTCTGAAGGAAAAACCTGGAATAAAAATGGCGGCCCGATTGCAGATTATATCAACGCAAGAACCGATGATAAGCCAGATACGATTTCTGTTACTGGAACAACAGGGTCTGTTTCCTGGGCAAATACAATCAATGCTTCGTATGTAGTTTCTGGCACAAGGGAACAGCATTTTGTTTATGAAGCTGCGGATATTTATGGAAATGTGGCAGAAACAGAACTTGTATGCTTTGTAGATGATGGCTCTCCGGATGTGAAATTTGCAAATCCTTCATGGAGCAATTCAAGATCTCAGGAAATTAAGGTTTGGGTGTCTGATACAGGCATATATAAAAGCGGCATGGACAGCGTAAAGTATTCGTTCAAAGCCGATGCAGCAGAAAACCAGAGAATTGCCTTGAATCAAGGGCAGCGCTGTGATGAAAACGGCAATGTTTCTGCATCAACAAAAAACTGGATTGTCTACAGTCTGGATGAAGTGAACTTTGCCGCTGCTGGTGCCAGCGAAAATACGGTTTCTGCTAATGGCGTTACAAAAATTTATGTTTGGGCAACTGATGCGGTTGGAAATACAAGTGCGCCAAAAGAGATTTCGTTCAAAATCGATACGGCAAAACCGGTTTCTTCCTTTGCATCCATGACAGAAAATCTTGTTCTGAAAACAAGTCAGTCATTTGATGTTGATTATGCTTTTGCCGATGAAAAAGCATCGTCGGACTTGAGCGGTACATTGACTAGCGGCATAAAGAATATCGAAATCAGTGCCGATAAGACCTACGTCCTTAAAAATTTGGTTCTTGATTCAGCTGTCAGCGTTGCAGGTACTGAAGACGAGCCAATGACAGTTTCTGATGTTCCGCTTTCTTATCAGTCAGGTGATACCTTGACCTCTTTGTCCGACGGAGGACATGACATTTATGTTCGTGCATTTGATGATGCTGGCAATGTAAGTGAATATATTCCTGTCGGCAGCCTGATTGTGGATACTGTTGCGCCAGTGGTTACAATTACTTCTGGTGTGGGAAAGGTATTGAACAAAAAGGTGCAGATTGGTGGTTCTGTGAATGACGCAAATGTTGCTGCAGGTTCAGTGCCGTCTGTTTATTGGAGTGCAGATGGTTCTGCATGGACAAAGCTTAATCTTAAAGATGCAGATTCAGATGGAAAGCTTTCTGCTTGTGACGGTACAAACTGGACTGCTGACATTGATACTACTGATATTAATTCTGCTTCATCTGCAAAAAAGGGTTATATTTACGCATCATTTACGGATATGGCCGGCAATGTGAACGGTACTCCGTCTTCTGCTGGTATACAATCTGCACTTCTTTCCAAAAACTGTGCTTATATAACAATAGATCAGAATTCTGACCGTCCGGAAATCAAACTTTCCAACATAAAGACAAAAGTTACATATAAATCTTCAATAATAGAAGACCCGAATTCAATCAACACAAGTGTTGTAAGCGGTACTATCAGTGATGATGATGGTCTTGTGGATTCAACAGGTGCTGTTGCACTTAAGATGTACCGTAAATACACAAAAACTGTGGTTTCTGGCTCTGGTTCCTTGTCGACATCAGAGGTGGAACAGGAAATTCCTGTTTTAGCTGATGGTTCATGGTCTGTGACAATGGACAGTAAGACAGAAAAAGAAGGCTTGAATTCATGGAAGTTCAGGGTTGTGGATGTAAATGGAACTGAATTCACTACAGGAGCGGACAGTAAGCTTTCACAAAACTATGTGACTTCAAAGCTTGATGCTACAGTCTATGACGATTCTACACCAATTACATTCTGTTATGACGTTACAGCTCCGTCCTTTTCTGTGCTCATAGGTAAAGGCAGTCAGACGGCTGTTGAAACATCTGGTGGATATGAAGTCTGGGATTCAGAGTCCTCTAATCTTGTGCTTGGCGGAAAAGACAATTCCATCTGGGTATCCTGCGATATAACCGAAGTTGTGGGGCTTGGTTCTGCTTCCGATTCAGTTGTTTTGACTCTTAAAGGAAAAGCTTTGGACGGCAGCACTAAAGAAGTATTTGTAAACGGCACCTGGAAAGAAAGCTCTGATGGTAACACCCTCCATACTTATCGTTTTTATGGCAACGAAAGCAACAAAACTGCTGTTTCGAAACTTTCAGATTTTGCAGATGGGTCATTGCAGATTATTATCAGTGCTAGTGATGCTGCCGGAAACTTTGCCCAGGCTTTCAGGAACGTAACTATCGATACAGAAGCTCCACAAGTTCAGATTGTTTCTCCTACAGCCAGCATGAGCGATGCGGTTTCTTCTGCAATAAGCGTAAAGGGACTTGTTCAGGATGATGGTGGTTCTTCAATTAAGAGCGTGAAATATATGATTCCTGATTGGGATCAGCATGATTATGTGAGTGAAGGTAAAATCCCTCGGAATGGATGGAAAGCGCTTTCTACTTCCGCATCCTGGGAAATTACATTTGCCAGCGGTTCAAATGAATCAAGTGACAGTTTGATTTACTATGCAACAGCGAAATCTGAAGTTGCCACTCCAAATGGATTTATATATTGCGTGGAAGAATTGGGTGAAGGAACTGGAATATACAAAGTTCCGTTCTATTTCCTTGTGGAAGATAGCGCTGGCAATTCGTCAGTTAGAACTACGGATTACAAAGGAAATGAGCTTTATGTTCTTGTTGATTCGGAAGGCGGAAAGCCAACTGCCTGGATTTCATCTCCTGAAGAAAATGCTACTACAAGCGGACAGGTAACCGTTTATGGTGGTGCAAGTGATAATGTAAGCATAAAAAAAGTTCAGCTTAAGATAAATGACGGAGAAATTGTTGATGTGACTGGTACCAACAGCTGGAAGCATACAGTTGATTCGTCTTCAAATTACCTTACTAAGATTGTAGATGGAAAGACAATAAATTACATGACACTTAGCGTCCGCGCCTTTGATGATGATAATCAGACTCGTGCATGGACAAAGCCTGTAGAAATTATAATTGATGGCGAAACACCTACAATCAAGAATGTGAAGCTTGTACAGAAGAAAACATCTTCTGGAAGTGTAAATGTGGAACGAGAATACGTTTCCGGCATGTATATCAGTGACAAGTCCATTGAAACCAATGGTGACTGGTATCTTACAGCTGATGTAGCTGATAATGTGAAAGTTTCCAGAATCTCGTGGATGAAGATGAGTTCATCTGGACAGACAATGATCGATATCAATCCGGTTGACGTTTCGCCTGATGCGGCTACCTATAAGATTAATCAGAAACTGGATATCAGTGGACAGTCTGGACAGATTTATTATGTTCTTAAAGTAAAAGATAGTGATAATGGAGAGCAGACTCAAACTGTAATCATTAATGTGGATAGCACAGCTCCTTCCTTCTATGATACGGATAATGCGGAAAAACAGAATCCTGCCGGCGGAAAACTTCGTCTAAAATCAAAAGCAGATGGAAAGATGCTTGGAACTGCTTCTTCGAATGCATCGGTTTTGAACAACAACGGATTCTTCACTTTTGGTGATATCGTAAGTGAATCAGGATCTGGATTGCAGTATATTGCTTTCTATTTTAAGCATAATGGTTCTACTGCTTCTACGTCAGGAATCTACAATCCTATGTATTCAATGGGGCCTTCTTTATTAAACAGAACACAGATAAGCGTCTCAAAGTCCAATGGAGCTGTTTATATAAATAGCGATGAACTACCAGCTTTATATTTGACTGGTGCGATTCGCCCTGCTGATAATGTAATCAGACATTCAGCACTGGCAAACAACAAGAATATTCGTGCCGGTGGACTTGTAAAGGCTGGCGGTGTTTACAGCAAGATTCTTTCAGTTGATGAAGAAAATGGCGAAATAACAATCTCTCCTACAGTTTCTACTTCATTTACAGTGGTTGAAGCGATTTATGCTCAGGTTGTTGATCACATGCTTACCGAAAGTATTGATTCCGATATGGTTGGCATAATCAATGATGATAATGATGGTATGTGCGAATCTATTTCTCAGATTGGCTCAAGCTATAACTGGACAGCCAGCATTCCTTCTCAGAATATTTTGGACGGACCTGTTGACATTTATGCAGTTGCTGTGGATAACGCAGGAAATGTAAGTCATGGCTATGTTCGTACAAATGTAACAAATAATCGTCCTCGCCTTACGAAAGTTCTGTTGGCCACCGATTTGAACGGAAGCGGAAAATATGACTTCAATGCCGATAATGCAAAACAGATTGTGACTTCTGTTGATTCAGAAAAAGCCACAGCAAATGGAAAGTCATTTGGTGAATTCAGCTATTATTCTGCAATAAACCCAATAAGCGGCATGAGCCAAAGTGATGTTCAGCTTGCTTCTGAGAGCTTTAAGGTAATCAGTGGTCTTGCGGTTGTTCCTGAATTTGTGGGCGGAAATGGTGAAATTGGCTACATTCTCACTCAATCTGATTCGTCGGATTCTGCTGACTACAAGAATTACAAGAGCGGCAACGTTGTTTCCCTTGCTTCAAAGTCGGTTTTACTGAGCAGTACTACGAATAAAGGTTCTTATGCCCTTTCTGAGCAGGTAAGCGAAAAAGGTGGTGTAATCATCAATCCAACAAAACCTTATGTTTCGTTCACTTTCTGGGACAAAACAGACGGCACTGTTCAGGGAACAACAAGCCAGTGGGCTCATCTTATGATTCCGGTAACCCTTATGACAAGCGAAATTAACAAGCCGCTTGCAAAGATTTCTCCATTCCATTGGACTGATGATAAAGATAACAGTGTCTTTATTGACGAAAAGATTAGCGGTCATGTGGAACTGGAAGAACATTGGAAAGCCTTGAACCCAGATGGCAGCAAAGCTACAAGTTATGATGGCCTTTCAAGCGGCACTCAGTATGATGGCGATCCAAAGGTTTCTGGAAAGGTGAAAATCCAGGGAACGGTTTATGACGATGTTCGCCTTTCTTCAATCAGTGCCAATGTTTTTGAGGTTGATTATGCACTTTCAACCTATACAAATGGTAAATGGTCTGCCTATACACCTTCGTTAGGCTCTATCGTCCGCTCTTTCACTATTGATCAGGATGAAATCAGTCAGGATGGTCATCGGGTAACCTATACTATGGTAGTTGATACAGAAAATCTTCCTGCTGTTACTGGAATCGATCAGATTGTTCGCATTAGTGCAAAAGACTGGAAGAATAATTCAAGCCTGACAAGTTCAGTGCAGACAGCATCGGGAGCAGAAACTTCATGCTATAGAATGGATGTGGTTCCGTATGTAACTGAAATCTGGACGGGACTTAGCGAATACAGCAAGGCAAATGCTTCTGTTTACTCCAGAACCGGAATCGGAAACTTTCCTGTTAGGGTTGGCGAAACTATAAAAGTTTATGGATGGAACTTCGGGTCATCCGCAGAAGTGACAGTGCCTGTATCTGGTGATTCCACAACCGTTTTGCCTCTTTTGCCTTCAGCTAAAGGTTCTGCACAGGCAAGTGATGTGAATACTGTTTGCGGTTCAAAATACATATCCCTTGATGTAGGCGAGGATTTTGCTTCTGGCGGAATTTCAGTAACTTCTGCAGGCATTAAAAATCTGAACAATTGCAACAATGATGATGCGCAATATAATAAGCTTTCAAATGGTGTGAACAATGATTTGCTTACAGATACAATGAAAATTGATGTTTGGAATTTTAAGGTTGCCGCAAGTCCTGTGGGAAGTGCAGCAAGCTATGTTCACATGAAGGTCGGCCCATATTTGGGTGAAACTGTAAATAGCGGTCGCATTGGTTTTAGTTTCAAAAATGCTATCGGATACTTCAATATGCCAGGACACAGGGCAGAAGAAGGCAGTGGTTCTGGAGTCAAGTTGTATCTTCCGGTTGCCTGGGCAAGTTATTATGTATGGCTTTGGGATTCCAATAGTCATAATACTAACTCAGGTTCTTACCCTGGAACTGTTACAGTAAAGGCTCTTGCAAATGATGTGAAAGAATCATACAACGGCTCAAATTATTATGTGGTTGACTGGTCGGATGAGGCTGCTCTGAAATTTAAAGTCGCTTCTTCAAGCTCATCTACAATAATGGATAATAAGACTATATCCCAAAGTGGAGTCTATGTAGCAAGTTCTTCTGCGGTTGACCGTGTTGGGGACTACAGCTATGTTTCTTCGGCTGTTCCTAAAACCACGGTAATGAGTCAGACTCGTATGGGTTCAAATTTTGGTGGATTCAATTACGGTAACTTTGCTTTTGATCAGAATGGTGAAGCTTACGGAGTTGCACAGTCTCCTGATACTTCTGGAACGAATGGTGTTTCTGCAAACTTTCAGTTCTTCAGCAGAAGTGTTGGAGATGCAGTTGGTTCGTTGAATCTGAACTATAAGAATGTTATTAATGCACGACGTATTGAAAATACGTCATATTACAAAGGATCCACTATATTTACCGATGAATTCCGTGTTCAGAATCCAGAAGTTGATACTTATGTGAGCGGTGAAACTACGTATGTTTATGTGGCTTACTATGACCATGGTCTTGGACAGGTTAAGTTTAGGATTGGTTCTGTGGGTTCTACTGCTAATGATATTGGTATGGGTCTACAGGATTTGAACAAGGCTACTACGAATGTAGATGATGGAAGTCAGGATGGTGGAAAAATTGGTCATAGCTGCAAAGTGTTTGACTCTACAAGTGAATCATATGTTGGAGATAAAGGAAATGCCTATAAATACGTAAGTGTCCTTGAATCATCATCAACAAGTCCGTATGTGGCAGTTGGTGCTTTGAAGAACAATGGTACAGCAGTGGTTGCATGGTATGATTCTGCAGATTCTTCGCTTAAGCTGAAATATGCCGCTTTCTCTTCTGTAACAGGCACGAATGTAAGCTGGAGTGCGGAAAAGACTGTAAGTACTGTGGGCGGAAAATATGTTTCCCTTGCTTGTGATGAAGAAGGGGGAATGCATTTTGCCTATGTAAGTAATTCCGGCGCCGATCTTTATTACACATATATGGCAAGTCCTACAGCTACACCTTATACTGTTCTTGTGGATTCATATCAGGATGTTGGTGACCGCTGTCAGATTACGGTTGGTCGAGAATCTGTTGCTTCTCCTTGGATTCCATATATTTCCTACAAGAGCAATTATGCAAGTCATACCAAAATTGCATATCCTGTAGGCTTTACTGCTAAAACATCATCTGGCAGACCTTTGGCCGGCGCCGATGAGAGGGAAAAGTTTACGGCAAACTGGAATGTTTCCCTTGTTCCAGCTTCAGGCGCTTCAATTGAAGATACTGTAAGTGTTGGTGTTCTTAAAGATTGGACAACAACCGGTTCCACAGCTGGCGTAATGTATAATTTCCCTGAAGGCGAAACTGTTTCAGTTGCTGATAAAGGAACTTATTCCATCTGTAATGGTACAATTGTGTATGGAAATGGAACCAAAAATCCTGTTGTAGGATATGCGGTAGATGAAGGCTTTATTGAATTGGCACAGAAGCGATAGTTCAATTTAGGTTCTATTGAATGGGAGAATTTCGCAAAAAAAGCGTAGTTCTCCCATTTTTTGTTTGACATATTCCAATTGTTAGGTTTGACTAAAGTTTTTTAATTTTGTAAAATGTAAAACCCATATCTAAAAATGGTATTGGTGTCTATTAGTGAAAATTGGAACTTCATCGAAGTTCTTTGGAGGTTATAAAGTGGTCAAAATCAGACTTAAGAGATTCGGTTCTCAGAAACGCCCTTACTACCGCGTTGTAGTACAGGACTCAAGAAAACCACGCGATGGAAGATGCATCGAAGAAATCGGTACATTCATGCCAATTGAAGCAGAAGAAAAACAGGTTTCAATTGATCTTGAACGTGCTAATTACTGGATCGGTGTAGGCGCACAGCCAACTGAAATCGTTTCTAAGTTGATGAACAAACAGGCAAAAAAGTCTAACTAGTTTATTAGGGAACTGAAAATGGAAAAAGACCTGATCGAATACATTGCAAAATCATTGGTCGATGATCCATCGGCAGTCTCAGTAAGCGAAACTGAAGGCGAAAGAGGTATGGTTCTTCAACTGAAAGTTGCGGAAAACGATATCGGTAAAGTAATCGGTAAATATGGACGCATCGCAAAAGCTATGCGCACGGTTCTTAGTGCTTCTTCTTCAAAAGATGGTAAGCGCTACAGCCTTGATATTCTTGATTAATTGCTGATGACTGAGCAGCTTATTGTTGGCTTCGTCCGTTCTCCACATGGAGTAGCGGGGGAATTTAAAGTAGAAAGTGCTTCCGGGGATTACGAGCATATCGAAGTTCTAAAAGAAGTAACTTTAAAAAGTGGTTCTGTTGAAAAGAAGTTCGCTGTAACAAGCGCAAAAGCAGGATGCGGAACCTTGTACATGAAACTGGAAGGAATTGATTCTCCTGACGATGCACGAAAGTTCAGCGGTTGGGATATTATGGTTCCAAGAAAGTTCGCTCGTCCCTTGGGTAAAGACGAGTGGTACATTGAAGACCTGAAAAATTGCTCACTTTTGTGGGTAGATGGAACGGCAGCTGGGGCTGCGCCAATCGAAACGATTGGAACAATCACAGACGTATTGGAAGGCGGAGCTGGTTACCTTTTAGAGGTTTCAATCTCCGAGAGTTGCACTGTTCTTGCAGATGACTTGAAGAAGACATCATCTGGAAAAGCCAGAAAGGTTTTGATACCTTTCACTTTACAGCATGTATCTAATATTGATGTTAAAAACAAGACAATCCAACTGATGCACCTCTGGATTCTGGAGTAATTCCATGAAATTTACTGTGCTGACCTTATTTCCGGATATTGTTAAGGCTTATTTTGAAAACTCAATCATGGCCAAGGCAGTTGAAAAGGAAATTATTGCCTACGATCTGGTGAACATCAGAGATTTTGCTCTTGATAAGCACCGGACTTGTGATGACGCTCCTTATGGCGGAGGCGCCGGTCAACTAATGATGACCGAACCTCTTGGAAGGGCTTTGGATAGTGTTGATGCAAAACGTAAGCGTGTCATTTATGTGACCCCTGGCGGAAAGCGTTTTACACAGAAAAAGGCCCAGGAATTAAGCTGTGAAAGCGAACTTGTATTTATCTGTGGTCGCTACGAAGGTATCGATCAAAGGATAATCGACTATTATGTAGATGACGAGATTTCTATCGGCGACTATGTAATGTCCAGCGGAGAAGTTGCTGCTACTGTTATGATCGACACAATCTATAGGCTTGTGGACGGTGTAATATCAAGGGATTCTCTTGTTGAAGAAAGCTATTGCGGCGGACTTTTGGAATATCCTCAGTATACAAGGCCACCTGTGTACAAAGGACTTGAAGTGCCGGAAGTTTTACTTTCTGGCAATCATGAAAACATCCGAAAGTGGCGGCTTCGTAAACGAATACTGAAAACCATGGGAAACAGACCTGATTTGATTTGGGATGCTCGCCAAAATGGTCAGTTGACAGAAGAAGCCGAAAAGATGATTGAGGAAATAACAGAGCAGGTTTCACTTAAGCATATGAAACAGAAGCGCAAAAAGGCTAAAAAGCCGGCGATTCAAACTGCAGAACCAGGAGATTTATAATGGATCTGATTAAAGCAATCGAAGAAAAGCAGACACGTGCTTTCACAACTCAGTTCAAAGTTGGTGATACAGTAAAAGTTTACTTCAAGATTATTGAAGGTAAGACAGAACGTGTACAGGTTTATGAAGGAATCGTACTTTGCATGAAGAATGCAGGTGCACGCAAAACATTTACAGTTCGCAAGGAATCTTACGGTGTAGGTGTTGAACGTGTGTTCCCAATGAACAGCCCACGTATCGTAAAGGTAGAAATTGTTCGTGCTGGTAAAGTTCGCAAGTCTAAGCTTTATTATCTTCGCGACAAGATCGGTAAAGATAAGAAGGTTAAGGAATTGCTTGGTGGCGAAATCGCTACTTTCGTTGCAGAACAGAACAAGGCTGCAGAAGCTGCTGCTCGTGCAGAAGCTGCTAAGGCTGATGCTGCAAATGCTGCTAACAACGCATAGTTGTTTCTTTCAGGTTAAGTCCTGTTAATGAATACTAGTGTTATTCAAAACACAAATGCCCTCACAAAAGTCCTTGAATTTCAGGTGCTGCGTGAGGGCAGTTCTGTTTTTATAAGAATTCTTACCAAAAATGATACATCTTCTTATACAGCTTCTCTTAATGGCAAAAGAATTCTTGTAAAGTCAGAACTGCCTCTTCAAGTTGGTCAAGGATATAAGGCGACAGTTGGTCAGACTACAAATATTGGTGAACGTTCGCAGCTTTTGTTAAAGCTAGAGGGACAAAAAATAACTGATTTTACAGTCGTTGCCCAAACAAAAGTTGGTTTTTTGTCTGACGGTATGATTGAAAATCCTCAGCTTGCAGCCTGGTTCAGGAAAAACGGCATGGCTCCGGATAATCTTTCTTTTGAACTTTTCAATGAAATGAAAAAGCTTGGCATGAAATTCCAACCTTTTGTTTTGCGCAAGGCGCGGAATCTTGGCAAGTCGTTTAATACTCATCAAAAACAGGCTGCAATTGCGGCGTTAATCATGGAACATAAGGGACTTAGGCCTTCCAGGCAAAGCGTAAAAAAGCTGCTCAATGATGTTTTTTCCAATTCAGAGGATGAAGGCCTGGATGAATTTTATGATGTTCTTAACAAAAAACTTGACGGAAATGGTAGTTTTTCCTGGGAGCATCAAAAAAGCAAGCATGACTTAAGTTTTGCAAAGGCTAAGTCAGAACAAGGGCTTGGAGAAATTGAAGTGGGCAATGTTTTTAAAAGTTTTTTTGCAGCTTTTCTTGAAAATGGAGTAGAAAAAAAATGCGGGAATCCTTCAGTTCTAGCTTTATTCAATCATACTGGGTTTTCATTAGACGAACCTGTTTCTGGTGGAACTTGGATACGCATTCCTTTTAATTTTGACTATACGGCTGCCAAAAAACAGCTTTCTTCAAAGATTGTTAAAAGCGGGGACGGGGCGTTAGTTTTCTATTTTGATTCTGATAGAAAAAAAATAGAAGAAATTGTAACTTTTTTTGATTTTGGCGTGACAGCGTATAGATTTGTGTTATATTTTGATGAAAATAAAGTGAATAAAATTAAGTTTTCTTGAAAGGGAGATTTTTTGGAATCAAGTGTAAAGGATTTAGGCCTTTCTGCTCTTGCAGATAAGCTTGAATGCTCTGATTTCGAAACTATTCCTTGGTCAGATGATGATGACTTTTATGCCCTTCAGTCAAACTTGTTTTCAGTGGATGGTTCTGTATGAAAGCACAAGAATTGAAGGCTGTGGCGTTGAAGTATGATTCTGAAAATGGTTCTCCTTTTATTTCTGCAACGGCAAAAGGTGAGCTTGCAAAGCGGCTTTTAGAAATTGCCCGGGAAAATTCAGTTCCTGTTGTTGAAAATGAAGCCTTGGCAAATATACTTTCTGTTCAGGAAATCGGTTCGATGATCCCAGAAAGTACTTGGGAAGTTGTAGCAAAAATCTTTGCATGGATTGTGGAAAACGACAAAACTTTATAGATTAACATTTCTTTTTATGGGAGAAAAAGTTATGGAAGATATGTCAAGAATTGCAGTTGAAAGCATCAAGCTTGGTACATGTTATTCTGAACCAGTATACTTTGAAGATGGGAAAAACATGTTCTTGCCAAGCAATCACCCTGCAGAAGAATATCATCTTACAGTATTGAGAAGATGGCACATTCCATTCCTGCTTACACATGGTACACTTATAAAAGCTCCTGTTGCTGTAAAGAAAACGGTGGCTGCTGGTGTTGCATCTGCTAAAGATTATTCAGACGTAGAGGATCTTATTCCTGTCTAATTAATTGAACGACAATCGTAAATCAATCGGTGACATAGGCGAAAACCGCGCTGCTATCTTTCTCAAAAATGCCGGATATGTTGTTCTGGATCAAAAATTCAGGACAAAGTCCGGCGAAATTGATATAATTTGCTTTAAAGACAATACGCTGGTATTTGTTGAAGTAAAAACATTACCAAACGGAAATGTTGATTTGCTTTCTCATGTTTTGGATAAACGGAAACAAAAAAGAATTATTAATACCGCTAAACGTTTTCTGATAATTCATCGACAATATAGTAACAGCTATATTCGTTTTGATGTAATTGTTTTGGACATGCCGGGTTTACCCCAAGTGTATCATATAGAAAATGCTTTTACGGAGCTTTTATGATTTCTGGTAGAAGGGAAACTTCAAGAACTTTGGTTCTTGAACGAAAACATGAGATTTCTCCTAGGCTTTTGGAACTTAGAGAGAAGATTCAGGATAAGGAGTATCTTGATAATGCTATTCAGCGTATTGCGCAGGTTATCAGCAGAAAGCTTGTGGAAAATGCTGAGGAATTAAAGTTGCGAAATTAACGTTTTGTGACTTTAGGAGTTTTTTGTGGAAAAGAATAATAGGCACAGTCGCAAACATTACGGCAATTGGAATAATCAGAAAAATCAGAACAATAAGCCTCATCAGACTAATGAACGCAATGATGAGGGTAGAATCCATAAATCGCCTAAATTTCATTATATGGTTCATTCCAACCCGGAGGCTCTAGCCAAAAAGGAACAGGCGATTTCTGAATTTAAGGCAAGGGAAATTGTTTGTCCTAAATGTTCCCAGCTTATTACAGACATGGCAAGTGCCTTGACGGACAAAGCTACAGGAAAACCAATACATTTTGAATGTGTAATGGAAGAGCTGAATGGAAGCGAAAAATGTGGTCAGAACGAAAAAATCTGTTACATTGGACAAGGCCGTTTTGGAATTCTTTACTTTGAGAATCCACGTGATCAGCGCCATTTTACAATCAAAAAAATCATCGAATGGGAAAATCGTGAAACTAAGACTGAATGGCGCAGTGAAATCAGCGGATTATACAGTCAGGTTGAATAAAGTCTTGATGTTTTGGTCTATAAGGGTGCTCAGTTCTTCTGCTGTTGTGCCGCGAATGCTGGCCAAAAAATTATAGGTGTGCAAAACGTTTGTTGGAACGTTTGGTGTGCCACGCAATGGAACTGGTGCCAGAAATGGCGAATCGGTTTCTGTAAGTAAACGGTCGTCTGGAATTGATTTTACAAGCTGGTACATTTGTTCCATCTTGTTTTTTTTTGTGTAGGTAACTCCTCCTGCAAAGCTTATATACCAGCCTCTTTCAAGGAATGCTTTTGCTTCTTCGATACCGTAGGAATAGCAATGTATAATCCCGTTGTCATAACCTACATTTTTGATTGAATCCAATGTGTCCTGAAAGGCATCACGGCTATGGATGATTACAGGCAGTTTTAGTTCTTTTGCATATTCAAGCTGCATTTCAAACAGTTCCTTTTCGGCGACATACATGGCTTGGTCAAAATCAGCTTCGTTTCTTCCGTCGACGCCTGTTGGATTCCAGTGGTGGTCAAGTCCGCATTCACCGATGGCTATGACTTTTCTGTGAAGTGTATCATTATCATTGGAGTTGTTTGCCTGTTCTATTTGAGCCTTGAGGGTTTTCATTGAATTGTGTCTGTCTTTGATTTCTTCAATTGATGGCCAGATTCCGGCTGCAAAATAGATGAAGTTGCGAACTTTATCTGCAAGGTTTGAGTCTTTTATTCGTGCGATGGCCTTGTCCATGCATGCTTGACGTGGTAAAAGGTCATTTGATTCTGTTCCTATGTCCAAGCCAAAAAAGCATTTGTTTTTTGCCATTTCTTCAAGTACTGGGGCACCGTCAATGTTGTGCCATTCTGTAAAGTGCTGAAAATGAAAGTGAGTGTCTGAATACATGGGGTTTATTCTACTGAAGGAAAGAAATTGTTTCAACTTTGTGATTTTGATGTACTTGCAAGAAGACTTTATTTTGGTTATTATATAAAAACCTGCCGGGATGGTGGAATGGTAGACACAAGGGACTTAAAATCCCTCGCTGGTCAAACGGCGTGCCAGTTCGAGTCTGGTTCCCGGCAAAAAAAGCCCAAAGTTCGGCTGAAATGACTGTTACACTAAATGTGGTGGTTTCGATAAACTCAACCACCGTAATGCAAACTTATTGG
>JAEDGP010000132.1 GCA_016297405.1 Treponema sp. | reverse complement strand
TTTTTACAGCCTTATTCAACAATGTTGAATTAAGAAAAGTACAACCGGCAGATTATAAACTTTTCCAGGTTGCAGATTTAATCTGTACAATGGAGTTAACAAAAGATAAAGCCGATAAAAATTCCCTATCACATTCTGAAATTGAATTCTTTGGTTCAGCAAGAGATTTCAAAAAGAATATCTATAAACAGATTGAAAAGAAAAAGCTGAATAAATAATTTTCTTTTTATCCTCTCCATTCATTCCGTAGCACTAATCCCATCCAAAATCTCTGGCTATTACTCACACACCTTTTAAAACCTTTCTCCTGCATCCTCATACTAAGCCCTTTATGACTAAGAGGCCGCTCGTTATTCTTGCTGCACCATTTCAAATAAGTATCATAAAGAATCTTATTTCCAAGCTTCCATTTCATACTTGCATCCATTTCAAAACATTCAGTCACAAACGTACCAACACTATCCATATCAAAGCGGTATTCCTCATTAGCTTCACGAACTGCATCCGGCTCATCCTTCAAACCTTCTTTATTCCATATTGCATAACCTTTAATCAGCCAGTTCAAAATGCCTGAATTTTCAGCAATCAGTTTATTGCTAAGATTTTTATCCCTCTGTTCTGCAGGAATAGTCACCGTAAAAGGAATCATCTTTATACGTCTCCAAATCCCGTTGTCAGAGCCTTTAATCTTTGGTTTATGATTAGTTGCCATAAAAATTTTGAATGTCGGCTTAAAAGAAAAATATTCGCCGTATAAGAATCTGGCAATCAGCATATCTTCACCTGTAATCTGCTTAATCAGACTTTCACTTATCGGCTTTCCCTGTTCAACTTCACTTGTAGTTACAAGCCTTGCTCCCTTAAGCCGAGCTAGGTCATTAGAGTTTTCAGAAGTCTTTCTCATAAAAGTTTCAGTTCCAGTAGAACAGGCATAGTCACCAAAAAGTTCCTGCAGCACATTCAAAAATGTTGACTTACCGTTTGCACCTGTTCCCCACAGAATAAAAAGACATTGTTCACTTACATCTCCGCTCATTGCATAGCCCATAGCTTTCTGCACAAAGCGAATTAGCTCCAAATCATTGTTGAATATCTGCATCAAAAACATATCCCAGGTCGGGCATTTTGCATCCTTATCATAAATAAATCTGCTTTTCTTTGTTATCAAATTCTTTGGCTCAGGCGAAAGTCCTTTGCCGTTTTTCAGATTCAAGGTATTTCCCTGAACATTAAAAAGATATTCATCAGTATCAAGTTCGTGGTCTTCAACTATAATCTCTTCGCTTATTTTCAAAAGTCCGACAAGAGCCTGAATACGCCTGAAACTTTCACTTTTTATCAGATGCTTTTCAAAATCCTTTCTAAGCTGCAAGTCATTTATCACACGCATTCCGCGATACATTTTATGCACAAATCCTACACACAAACTTTCAACACCGGCTCTGGTATCAGTCTGCCAGCAGGTTCCATTCCAGAGTAAAAACTTATTCCAGGTAGTGCAGAAGCGGATGTGGTTTCCATGAGCTTTCAAAAAATAATCGCGGTTAGTAACATCCGTAAACTGCATTTCGCCTTTTACGAATTTGTTAGATTTTAAATCTCGGCTAAGCTCTTCAATGGCCTGGCGTTCTTTATCGTCAGATATTCTGATTTTTGCTTTCTCATTCATTTATAAGTCCTTTATCCTTCAGAAACAAGTAATAATTTTTCATTCTCATCTGCTGCACTTCAAAAGCATTCATTACATCGCCTGATAACAGCTTTTTATCAATCAAGTTTTTAGCCTCATAAAGAGTAATCAGGGCATGAGGATATTTTTCATAACTCTTTAAGTTCCAGTAGGCACAAAACTTATCAGCTTCTTCACAGGGCTTCAAAGCGGCTGTCTGCAAAATTATTTTGTAAATCTCCACCTCATCGGTTACTTCCTTCACAAAATCTTTTGCCTCGTGCCAGATGTCTATCGGAATATAATCATCAGTCTGTCTCATACGCTGCCAGCTTCATAGATAAAAAAACAGACTGCACGACCGCAGGCTGTCCTGTCATCATCAAAACGCACCTCCGGCCACAGCGTCCACCAGCCGGAAACATCAAAGTCTGTTTCGTCCTGAATATCAAAAAATATAAGTCCGTTTTCAATATTCTTTACAACTGCCGGAAAGGTCTTAAGTGTATCATCTGGTTTTTTGGCAATGACCTTCACTTCCTCATAACCAGAAAGGTCACACTTAGTATCAATCTGAATCCTCAGTTTTGTCTTGCCTTTGTATATTCGTTTCATATATGTTCCTTATATCCTGCATTCAAAATTGATTTCCAGATTAATCGGACAAAAAAAAGTCACCACATTATTAGCCTCACGGATTTTACCTCGAAGCCAGTCCCAAAAGCTTACAATGCTTTGGACGGTTCTGAAAAACAGTCTGGATGCAAACGCTCTGGTAGCAAAAGCACTTTCACTTTTTTCAAAGCGGAAAAGCACCTGTTTACGCACAGTTTCAGTTTCTACATCAGTAGAAAATTCAAGCCGCCTTTTCCAGTCTACTTTTCTGTCAGTTCCATCCGTTACCTGATTTTCAGAAACTCCAGGACGATAAAAAAACATCCTGCTGTTATGTTCATCATCAAACAAAAGACTTGAAAAAGCGTCTGTTTTCAAATGATTTTTTCTGGATAATAAAGAAACAG
>JAEDGP010000131.1 GCA_016297405.1 Treponema sp. | reverse complement strand
TTCAAAACTTGCAAATGAATTAAGATTCATGCTCAAATAGTTTTCCCAATACGTCAAGTCAAGGCACGCTAACGCTTAAAGCCTTGACTTCGCCGTTTTGAGGGTTTGTACTACCCCCTCAATAAAAAAGACCCTTAAAACCGAATTTTATATATTCAGTTTTAGGGGTCTTTATGCCTGCAATCCTTTCGTTACAATTAACCGCGGCTTTCAAGTATCTTTTCTATATACACTTTAAGGAATTCAACGGTTCCGTCGATTCCAAGCTTTGATGAATTGATACAAATGTCATAATTCTTTGTTTCGCCCCACATTCCGCCACACATACGATTATGATATGCCTTTCGGTTTTTATCATGTCGCTCAATCGTAGCCATAGCTTCTTTTCTGGAACGATTGCGATGAGTAATTACACGTTCAATTTTTGCTTCATAATCTGCATGCACAAAGATTGAAATAAGGCCTTCATTACCACGAAGAATTGTATCTGCACAACGACCAACAACAACAAAGGATTCCCCGGAATCAGCCTTCTTGCGAAGCAAGTCAAACTGAAGTTCTGCAATATTCACTTCCGGAGAATTTGTATAGCCACGTACCGTTCTGCTAAAGAAAGGTCGTCTTGGTGCTTCGTCATATTTAAAAAGCTCTGTTGGATCTACTCCTTGCATAGCAGCAAATTCATCAAGAAGACTTCTGTCATAAAGATGAATTCCAAAAGCATTTGCCAGTTTTCTACCAATTTCATGGCCACCAGAACCATATTCACGGCCAACTGAAATTATGAATTGTTTTCCCATCCTTCACTCCTAGACTTTCATTACAGGTAACGCACAAAAATAATTCCGGTACTAATCAGCAAAACAATTACTGTTGCTGGAACACAATATTTGCAATATTTGCCCCAGCTCACAGGATGACCAGATTTTGCTGCAACAGAAGTTCCTACCACATTTGCAGAAGCTCCGATTGGAGTTGCAGATCCACCAATATCTGTACCCATAGAAAGGGCCCATGCCATTGTGGAAACAGCAACCCCGCCTGTACCTTCAAGTGCTCTGATAACTGGAACCATTGTAGCAGCAAATGGAATATTGTCGATAAATGCAGACGCCGCCGCACTTACCCAAATGATAATTCCTATCATTACATAAGCGTTTCCGCCAGAAACATTCTGAATGAACTCAGCAATCTTTTCAAGGATTCTTGTCTGCTCAAGACCAGCAACTACAATGAAAAGCCCAAGGAAGAACAAAAGCGTCTGATAGTCAACTTTTTTTAGCAAAAGCTTGCAGTGCTTGATCGAACAAAGCAAAGTAATGATTGCAATGCCAATACCTATTGTTGCAACGCTCAAATGTGTTGTTGCATGAGTTATGAGCAGAACAACTGCAAGTGCGAAAATTACTGTACTGATAGCAAAAGCTTTTCTATCTGTAATCGCATCTTCTGGTTTTGGGAACATAGATGTATCAACATTACCGCCATTCTTTGAAAGTTCTTTGTGGAATACCAGATAAAAGTATGCAAGAACAACAACAAGGCTAACTGCTGCAATAAGACCAGTATTCATCACAAAGTCCATGAACGAATAGCCAAGCTGAGATCCAATGATAATGTTCGGAGGATCACCACACATTGTTGACGAACCGCCAAGATTAGCGCAGAAGATTTCCGAAAGAATCATCGGAATCGGATTGAATTTCAAAAGCTGCGAAAGTTCAACTGTTACTGCCGCAAGGAACAGAATAACAGTAATTGAATCGATGAACATCGAAAGGAAAGCGCTCATCAACATGAACACGATAAAAATTGGGATAACTTTGTATTTTACTGCTTTTGCAAGGCGCAAACAAAGCCATCTGAAGAATCCGGCATGTGCCATTCCTTCAACCATTACCATCATTCCAAAGAGGAAGAAAATTGTTCCCCAGTCAATTCCGCTTGATCCTTCTTCCGCTGCTGCAGCAGTATACCAGAACCCCAAAGTAAAAATATTTTCCACATTCAAAGTTTCTCTGATGGAATCCAGGCTTGAATATTCAGAATTACCATAAATATGGATATCAAGCTGCATGCCAAGTCCAAAGACAAGGGCAAGAGTAAGTGCGCCGCAAACCAAGGTTGTGTACTGTTTTGGAAATCGCTCTGTAATAACGAGCATAAACATCACAAGAAAGATTGCAATGGCCATAATCTGTGAAATCATAATATTCACCTAACCTTTATTTTAAGCTTCAGTTTTTAGATTTGTTTGATGAGATTTACCATTTCAACTGCACCAAGAGCACAGTCATAACCTTTATTACCTGCTTTTGAACCGGCTCTTTCAATTGCCTGCTCAATGTTGTCTGTTGTAAGAATACCAAACATTACTGGAACTTCAGATTTCATGCTGACCTGAGCGATTCCTTTTGAAACTTCCGCACAAACATAATCATAATGGCTTGTAGAGCCGCGGATTACTGCACCCACAGCAATAACTGCGTCATACTTTTTGCTTTCTGCCATTTTCTGTGCAATCACAGGAATTTCGAATGCTCCTGGAACCCAGGCACAGCAAATGTTCTTCTCATCTACACCGTGGCGAACAAGTCCGTCTACAGCACCGCCAACAAGTTTATTAACGATGATTTCGTTAAATCGAGAAGCTACGATGCCAACTTTCATTCCTTCAGGGGCAACAAGCTTACCTTCAAGCAATTTAATGTTTTCCATAATATTCTCC
>JAEDGP010000011.1 GCA_016297405.1 Treponema sp. | reverse complement strand
GGTTTCGACAAGCTCAACCACCGTAATGCAAACTTATTGGACAGCCCCATCCGATTCATCAAGAAGCTCTGCCACTGCTTTCTTCACTCAGGTGTATCTGCGGAGGGTAAAGCACCCACCTATGCATGCACATAGCGAATGAACATTGCGCAAAAGCGGTGTTTTTGCTGGTGGGGGAAACTTGCTTTTTTGTGGAATTCAAGGGATAATCAAAAATATATGCAAGGTACTGTTTTAGCTGGAACTAACAACGTTTTTGAAGTTGAATGTGACGATGGCGTGATACGCTCTTGTTCGATTAAGGGAAAAGTTTTGAAGTCTGAAAAGGAATATTATAATCCTTTGGCTCCCGGTGATATTGTTGAGATAGAGGCTGATTCCATTGATGAGGATAAGGGGCAGATTACAGCCCTTGTTCCAAGAAAAAATGAATTTGTTCGCTGGAACGTGAAGGGGCGCTGTCCTCAGCTTCTGGCTGCTAATGTGGATTACATGATTCTGGTTACTACGCCTTGTGAACCGCCTTTCAGGCCTAGATTTATTGACCGGGAGCTGGCGCAGGCGGAAATGCTTGGACTTACTCCTGTTATTGTCTGCAATAAGTATGATTTGGCTGATGAAGATCCGGATGTGGAAAACCAGCTTTCAATATGGGAAGAACTTGGATATCAGGTGATGCGCATTTCCGCAAAAACCGGCGAAGGAATCGAAGAGTTTGCCCAGCTTTTGGAAAATCATTTGAGCGCTTTTGTGGGCCAGTCTGGAGTTGGAAAATCAAGTCTTGTGAATGTTCTGGATGATACTTGTGTTTTAAAAACCGGCAGTCTTTCCAAAAAATATGGTCGTGGCAATCATACAACCACAAAGGGAACTCTTAATCGCATTGAATTGAATACGGCTCTTACTGGTGGCGTAAAAGGACGCATTGCTTCCGTCATAGATACTCCTGGAATCAGACGTTTTATGACTCATGATATTCAGGCCGAAGATCTGGCCCTG
Source organism: Treponema sp. (assembly GCA_016297405.1). GTDB lineage: Bacteria > Spirochaetota > Spirochaetia > Treponematales > Treponemataceae > Treponema_D. The sequence continues at coordinate 39,780 of JAEDGP010000011.1, read as the reverse complement.
TATTTTAGGGAATTTAAGCCGCTTGTGGGAAAATGTTCTTTTGGCATGAGCTGTACGCATATTTCTGAGCCAGGATGCAAAATCCTGGAAGCGGTACATGCTGGAGTTATTTCTGAGGAGCGCTACGAAAGCTGGCGCAGAATCAGCGATCAGATCAAAAACAAGACTTGGGACGACTGATTTTTCTGTTTTTGCTTATTTATTATGGATAAAAAAACTTTAACTGAACTTGATTTTTATAGGATTCGGGAAGAGATTGCCGGATTTTGTGTAAGCGAAGAGGGAAGAGATACTTTTTTGCGTATCGAGCCTTTTAGTGATGAAAAAATTATTGAAGAGCGAAAGAATTTAAGCCGGGAATGGCTTGTTCTTTTGAATACTACAAGGCCTGCTGTATTGACCGGTTGGCCAAGGGTTTTTCCTGTAATAAAAGCTGTAGGTGTAAGCGGTTCCTGCATTACTGTTGAACAGGCTTATTGGCTTTTGCAATTTTGTAATTCTATTTTCAAAGTAAAATCAGGTCTTGAGTCTGGGGAAAAGGAGCTTGGCCTTACTGGACTTTGCGAACTTTGTCGTTCCATGCCTGATATTACTGAGTGCGCAGCGCAGATAGGCCGCATTATTGCTCCTGATGGAACTTTGCGTGATTTACCAGAGATTCGCGCCATTCGTGAACGGATTTCTAATTTAAATAACAAGATTCGTCAGATTATGCACAAATTTACAAGTGATGCAAAATATGGCGATATTCTGGAATCAACGGTGCCAGTTTTGAGAGGCGGCCGTCAGGTGCTTGCGGTAAAGACATCCAGGCGCAATTCCATTCCCGGCATCATTCACGAAATGTCTGGAACCGGGCAGACTTCCTATATTGAGCCGGAAGAAGCTGTTCTTTGTTCTAATGAATTGATTCAGGCTGAATTCGAACTGGATCTGGAAACTCGCAGAATAATGATGAAGCTTGCCGCATCCCTTTTGCCTTTCAGTCATGATTTTATTTTGTGCCTGAAAGTTATGGAGAAGCTTGATTGCACTTATGCTGCTGCGGCCTGGGGAAAGGCAAAAGATTGTGTTTTTGCGTTGCCTTGCGATAATGAACCCCTGTGGCTGAATAAGGCCCGTCATCCGCTTCTTGGGGATAAGGCTGTTCCAATCGATGTGCATTTTATGGACGGAAAGCGTATTCTGATTATTACCGGGCCTAATACTGGCGGCAAAACCGTTACCCTTAAGACAATTGCGCTTTTTTCTATGTTGAATCAGGCGGGATTCCCGGTTCCTGCAGCTGAAGGCACAAGGCTTCCAATTTTTACCGGGGTTTTTGCGGATATTGGTGACGAACAGAGCATGGACGAAAGCCTTTCTACGTTCAGCGGCCACATGAAAAATATTGCCAGGGCTGTTCGCAATGTGAATCAGGATAGCCTTGTGCTTTTGGATGAACTTGGAAGCGGAACTGATCCTCAGGAAGGCGCTGCCATTTCAATGGCGGTTTTGGATCATCTGATAGAAAAGAAGGCTTTCGTTTTGATAACTACCCATCAGGGGGTGATAAAAAACTACGGCTATACCCATCCTGAATGTATCAATGCATCTGTTGAATTCAACAGCGATACATTAAGTCCAACTTACAGACTTTTGATGGGAGTGCCTGGAGAAAGCCATGCCCTTGATATTGCAAAGCGTTCGGGGCTTCCGTCATTTATTGTTTCCAAGGCAAAAGAATACATTGTGAGCGAGAAAGCTGATGTTTCTTCTCTTATTCGCGGGCTTACGAAAAAACACTCTGAGCTTGATAAGATTTCCATTAAGATTCAGGAAGAGGAAAATCGTCTTTTTGAAAAAATGCAGGAAATTGAGGTTCGAAGCGTTGCCCTGAAAGAAAAGGAACATGAGCTTAAAATGGGGATTCAGCGGGAAAGCCAGGAATTCTTAAGTGAAAGCCGCAAAAAACTAGAGAATCTGGTTCGAATTCTAAAAGAAGGTGAAGTAACCCGGGAAAAGACTTTAGGTGTAAAGCAATTTCTTTCTGACTTGTCCCAATCTGTTGAATCCCAGGAAAAGATTCTGGAAGCTGAGGAAGCGGCTATTGCCATTGAAAAGGAAAAGGTTTCGAAGATTCGCATTTCCCACAAAAAAACAAAGAAAAAGCTTAAGCTTTCCGATGCATTGGCTCAGGCCCAAAGCTATGGAACGAACGGTCTAAATGATGCTGGGGTAAATGCACTTTCCAAAGGCGAATTGCGGCTTCCCCTTGTTTTTGAAAAGGGTGCAAATGTTCTTGCTGGAAGCGGAAAGAGAGCTGGTGTAATTGTGGGGGCCGCTGGAAAAGGCAAATGGTCTGTTCAGGTTGGCAGCATAACTATGGTCATGAAGCAAAGCGATCTGGAACTGGTTTCAAAAAATGAAGCTGACAATGGGATTTCTTATGCTGCCGCAAGCTATACTGTGGATATGCAGCTCTCATCCAGCGGCCACAGGGAGCGCCCTGCATTTGAACTTAGGCTTATGGGCATGAGGGTGGAAGAAGCAATGCGTGAGCTGGAACACCAGATTGATTTGTGCCTGCTGCATGATTTTAAGGAATTTTCCGTTATCCACGGAAAGGGAAATGGCGTGCTGCAGCAGTTCGTGCAGGACTATCTTTCAAATTGCAGTGTTGTTCGGGATTTCAGGTTCGCAATGCCAGAAGACGGTGGAACAGGAAAGACATATGTTTCTTTGAGATAAGCTGCTTTAGTTACCGTTTTATTGATTTTTAAAAGTCTGCCGTTTTTGGATGCTCACATATTTTGATATTGGCAAAAAACCGGATGGTTTGAAATTGGATTTGATTCAGTTTCAATTCATCCGTTTTTTTTGTTTTTATTCTCCAAGTTTTGCCGTTTTTGCAATTTCGCCGCGATATAAATAGTGGGGAAAAAAACGGTGGGTAGCTTACGGGGCTTTGCCTGCGTAGGATTGGAGAAAATTTATGAAAGTTTTGTTTGTTACTTCTGAGCACCCTGCGGATTTATTTGGTGGGCTTGGAACTTTTACCAGGGAATTTGTAAGGGAACTGCGGAAGTTTGCACAGGTAAAATGCGTTTATTTTCATCTTCGGGATGAAGAACCACCTTTGCCTGATGAAACTGTTGATTTGGTTTTGCGTCCTTCCATGGTTTTTGATGCTTTTGCGCAGGATGCAAGGATTCTTGAAGTGGCGGCTTCGTTCAGAGCTCAGCTTGAGCCTCTGATTCGTGAATTCAGGCCTGATGTGATTCATTGCAATGACCGGCAGACTTATCTTCCATTTAGATTTGACAAAAATGTTCTTTATTCTTCTCATTTGATTTACACGGATTTGATTTCCAGCTGTTGTCTTGACGACATTTATTTTCAGGAAGTTAAGGTTGAGCGTTGCGCATTGGAACATTCAACGCTGGTTGCGGCCTATTCGGATTTTGCGGCAAAAAGTGCATTGAAGCTTGCAGGTGGCATGTGTGTTCCTGTGGTATTGCCGCTGGGTTTAAAATTGGAGAATTTCATGAAAGCTGGAATTGAAAAATGCTGTAAAAAAGGTGGTCGAAAGGGCGGAAAGCTTCGGGTCTCTTATTTTGGCCGCTTTGAAAATGTGCAGAAAGGTCTGAACGATTTCATATATGCAGTAAATGTTTTGGGCAAAAACTTTAAAGAAAAACACAACATTGAATATTCCCTTTATGGCCGTGGCGAACTGGATGATATTGTGGATCCAAGTCTTTTTGACAATATCGCTTTTTTGAAAGGTGCAGAATTGTATCAGGCCTATGCCGATGCGGATATTGTGGTTATGCCAAGTCGATATGAACCATTTGGATTTACGGGACTTGAGGCTATGGCATCAGGTTGTCTTGTGCTTTTGCCTGTAGGCCTTGGAATGGATATGTATGCCGTTCCTGACTGGAACTGTCTTGAAATTCCAAATGATGGTGAAGGAATTGCCAAAGTTCTTCTTAGAGCTGTAGAGGATTTTGATAGTTTGAAGCTTCTTAGGGACAATGCGGTTCGCACTGCCAGAAACTGGACTTGGGAGCGTTGCGTTCAGTCTCATCTATATATTTACAATCAGATGGCCAAAGGAAGAGTGTCTCAGCTTTGTTCCGCATATCGAATTGAGGAACGTTCTGTTCTGGAAAAATACAACAGAAGCAATGATGTAGAGAAAATCTATTGTGCGGAAACAGAACGTCAGGCCGCGATGATGGCCGTTCGCTCTGTGAAAGAAACCTATGGTCAGGATGCAAAGATTCTTGTGCTAAGCGGAGTGTATGCTCCAGATCCTGAAGATGTTCCAGAAAATGTTCAGGTGTTTTCTGTGCTGAACGAAGGAAAGATGGGAATTACGGTGCGGCCTGAATGCCTGCCCTTTGATGACGGGGAATTCGATGTGGTTATATGCTGCGGCGCCTGGGAATCTGTTGTGGATCCGTGTGGATCTTTGATGGAAATGCAGCGTGCAGGAAAGAAAAATGTAATCGTTTTGTATTACATCGGCCAGCCACATTCCTGGCAAACATATCAGATGGATGGGGAAGAAGACTGGCATTTGATGAACAGTTCCGACTGGGAATGTGTTCGCCATCTGGATGAAATCTCTGAAAATCAGAACGAAAACGATTGTGCCAACCGCAAAATTCTGGCTGGCCTTATAAATATGGAAAAAATCGTTCCGTATGGAGCGGTAATTTATAATCATTTTTACCAGACAAAGGAGGTAGTAAATGAAATCATTGCTTAATCAGTTCAAGGAACTGGATTTTTCGCAGCTGCTTAAGGTAAACGGCGGTTACAGCGGTTCGTCTGGAGGCGGTTCATCATCAGGTAATTCCCATTCAAGTTGTTCATTTGGTGGTTCATCTGGTGCTAGTGTCACAGTTTCACGCGGGTACAGTTCAAGTTCCAGTGGATCTGGTGGGGGGCACTGTAACCTTGCCACAGTAACTGTAAAAGGTACACCAAGTTCGGCAACCAAAAGTTATGCCGTTAATTGCGCAAGCAGCTATTCGCAGCAGCAGCCACAACTTATCAAATGGATCTACCCTGCTGTCGGAAGTAAAGATTCTTTCCCTTCGATTTCTTCAATGAAAAGAGTTATGTAATCTTGTAAAAAATTACGATTTTTAGAGATGTTTTTTTAGTTATTGAGGTTTTATGAAAAGACTTGTTTTGGTAAAGCAGCATGATGAAACCGACTGTGGTGCGGCATGTCTGGCAACGATTTCAAAATATTACGGAAAGAAAATCAGCATTCAACGGATAAGATATTTAAGTGGAACTGATACTATGGGAACAAGTGGACTTGGAATCATGAAAGGTGCCCAATCCCTTGGTTTTTCCTGCAGGGCTTTGCGTACTGTTGAGAGAGTCGTTACGGAAGAAATGCCTGTTCCTTTTATTGCCCATGTTCATAAAGATGTAATAGATCATTATGTGGTTGTGTATGGAAAAAAACATGGAAAACTGATTGTGGCAGACCCGGCCGAAGATATTAGTCTTGTTTCACCTGAAGATTTTGCGAAGATCTGGACTGGAGTCTTTTTTGTGGTGTTGCCTGAAAATCGTTTTGAGCGAACGAAGGAAACCAAAGGAATATTTCAGCGTTTCATATATCTTCTGGCTCCATATAAAAAAACTGTGCTGGAGTGTTTTATGGCCGGCATAATCTTGAGTCTGCTTGGTGTAGCGAGTGCTTTTTATTTCAGGTTTTTGATTGATGATGTGCTTTATTCGCAAATGAGCAATACATTGACCTTGTGTTCTTTGGCATATCTTGTGGTTATTCTGTTTCAGACAGCCACAGATTTTGCCAGGAATCAGCTGATGAATTACATGGGCAATAAAATCGATTTGAGCCTGGTATGCGATTATTTTCGCCATATTCTGCATCTGCCCATGCAGTTCTTCACTACGCGAAAGACCGGAGAGATTCTTTCCCGTGTTGCAGATACGGCTATAATCAGGCATACGATAAGTTCAACGAGCCTTGCAGTGGTTATTGATACATGCATGCTGGTTTTTGGAGGAATTTTCCTCTTCTTGTTCGGATCAAAGCTTCTGGTTGTGGCAATTATTCCTGTAATCATTTCAGCGGTTCTTGTATGGCTTTTCATAAAACCATTTCAGAGAAAAATTCGGGCCCAGGCTGTTTTGGAAGCGGAAAAACAATCCGTTCTTGTAGAAAGCATTAACGGCATGGGTACAATAAAAGCTTTGTCTTCTGAGCAGTCCGCTTTTTCCAGAGCCGAAGAAAAAATTGTGGGCTGCGTGCGAAAAAGTATTTCCCTTGGAACCATGGCTAATACGCAAGGTGCATTGCAGCACCTGGTTTCATCAGTGGGAACTTTGGCCCTTTACTGGATCGGAAGCCTTTTTATTCTGGATGGATCCATGTCCCTTGGGCAATTGATTTCTTTCGTTACTCTTTCTGGATATTTTCTTGGCCCGCTGGCCAGGCTTTTGACCCTTCAGCAGTCTTTGCAGGAAGCGGTGATTGCTTCAGACAGGTTAAGCGAAATCCTTGATATGGACGAAGAAACGGCCGGGGAAGAAGCAAGAGGACTTGTGAAACCTGAAGCAATAAAGGGTCGGATAACGGTAAAGGACCTGAGTTTCTCCTATGGGACAAGAGGTGCTGCAATTTCCAATATAAACCTGAAAATCAATCCTGGTGAGAAGGTTGCCTTTGTGGGAACTTCCGGCTCTGGAAAAACAACAATGACAAAGCTTTTGATGAAATTCTATAAGCCGGAAAAGGGCAGCATAACCGTGGATGGGGTGAATCTTGAGGATATGGACACAAAAGCATTCCGTTCTTGCATCGGGTATGTTCCCCAGGAAGTGCTGCTTTTTTCTGGAACAATTCGTGAAAACATTTTATGGGGTTCGGAAGGTTATGGCTTTGAGCAAATGAAAGCCGCTGCCCAGGCCGCACAGGCAGACTCATTTATTGAAAGATTGCCGGACCGTTATGAAACGATTGTGGGAGAGCGTGGTGCGACTCTTTCTGGTGGAGAGCGGCAGCGTTTGTCGTTGGCCCGTGTGCTTTTGCGAAATCCAAGCCTATTAATTTTGGACGAAGCTACGGCAAGTCTGGACAGCATTTCAGAAAAAGCAATCATGGAAACCGTGAACCAGGCTGGAAGCAAGTGCACCATGATCATTGTTGCTCATCGCCTTTCCACAATAAAGGATTGCGACAGGATTTTTGTATTCGATAAGGGTCGTCTTGTGGAATGGGGCAAGCATGATCTGCTTTTGAACAGAAAAAGCTGGTATTGGCGAATGTGGAATGCACAAAACGCATCGTAGAAAGCTTTAGGTAGGAGTAGAAAATGAAAAAAGTCGTATTGTATCCAACCTCTTGTTTGACTGGCTTCAGCGAAGTCATGCAGCATGAGGAACCTAAGGGACTGCACAATATTTTATGGATTACTTCGCTGCTGATTGTCTCTTTAATAGCTTTTTTGTTTTTTGGAAGAATTGACGATGTGGTACGTGCTCAGGGAATAGTCAGGCCAAAAAGCAATGTTTCATGCGTCAAAAACATTACTTCCGGAGAAATTCAGGAACTATATTTTAAGCCAGGGGATTATGTTCATTCCGGGGATCGGCTTTTGAGCATAAAGCCTGATGCTTTGGAAGCGCAGAAAAAGTCCGTTCTGGCCCAAAAAATTGAAGCGGAAGAGAAGGTTTTAGGGCTGGGTCGAATTCTTGAGGATCTGGCTGAAGGAAAAGCGTTTTCCACTTCAGAAGCCCCTTTTGCAAAGGCACGTTTTTCTGCTTATCTGGATCAGGTGAAATTGCTTCAGGCAAAAGCCGATCGGCTTGGAAAACTTTACCGCGAAGAAAAGGAGCTTCCTGAATTTTCTACCACAAAATCGCAAATTGAAGAAAAAAAATATAATTACCAGTTTGCCATGCTGGAATGCGAGGAATACAAATCAAATTTCAAAAGTCAGATTCGTCAGGAATTCGACAATTCCAAACTGAATCTTGAAAATCTTACACAACAGCTTGCTCAGGTAGAAGTTGCTTTAGGAAATCTGGTTCTGGTCTCTCCAGTCGATGGTTATGTGCAGGAAATTTCATCGCTGAATCCAGGGGATTATATTTTTACCGATCAGCAGATTCTGAATATTGTTCCTTCGTCTGAATCGAATTGCAGAATCGAGCTGAATATTCCGGCAAATGAGATGGGAAAAATAAAAAAAGGACAGAAGGTTCATTTGCGTTTTCCAGCTTTCCCGTATTCAGAATTCCGTGGAATCGATGGGAAGCTTAATTTGATCCAGCCGGATGCTCAGTCTACTTCTACAGGCGCGCTGTTTTTCAAAGCTTATGCAGAAAGCGATTCCATGTATTTGAAAAGCAAGGATGGAAGTCAGTTTCAGATAAAGCCAGGATTTGCTGTGAATGGAAGAATCGTATTGGAAAACCAGTCACTGCTTCAATTTTTTCTTCGAAAACTTGATCTGGATTTATAGGATTTTCTGGAGGCAGAATGAAACAATTGAAACGATTTTGTAAAAAAAAGAACTGCGCTGTCATTGCGGGACTGCTTTATGCAGGATTTTCGCTTTTTGCCCAAAAGCTAACGCCTGCCACCTCTCTTTCAATAACGATGCAATTGAAAGATTCGCTTTCTTCTAATGAACCGGCCGATAGTTTTTTATATCTTCCTTATTCCTTGCATCTGAGCGAACTCCATCTGGCACAGGCCACTTACCAGAAGGAAATGAATCAGGCTGAATCATATCGTTTTCCTTATATGCCAAGTCTTTCGTTTTCTGCAAAGGCCAGTGCATCTGGAGAACTTCTGCGCTTTTCTGGTCTGAATTCGGTGAAAGAAGCATTCTCTAATGCCGATTGCAGTTCATCATTCGCCAGCGCTTCTCTTGTGTTGCATCAGCGGTTGCCAGGCGCCGCTTCAGCAGATTTTTCTGTGGATGTGCCTTTTTCCTATTCGTTTCAGGAATATGAGGGAGCATGGAGCATAGCGCCTTCTGTTGGATTTTCTGTGCCTCTGACATTTTCCCATAAACTCATAAAAGCCAATGATGCTTTTATCCAGCATAAATACAGGCGCAAAAAAAGCATTTACGGCCTTTCGCTAAAAACTGATGGGCGGATGGCTTACAAGAAATTTTTTGAAAGCGCCAGCGATTTTATCTATTGTTCGGCGCTGGAAAAAATCTATGACAAAAAACAGGAGCTTTTGGAATTTCAGCTGGAAGAAAGTGAACGGCTTTTCATCATGGGGCGTATAACTACGGTGGAGTTGAATCAGTTGAAGAATCAATTGCAGGAATTTTATCAGACCCAGATGGAAAACAAAACGAAGAAGATTCAGATGTATTGCGAACTTAATGTTTGTGGAGATTTTTTTCTGAAGGAAATGGGTGATAAAGAAGCTCTGGGAAAAGAAGTTGATTATGAGCAGTTTTTAAATGAATGGGAAGAATATGTCCAGACCTTTTTTCCTGAGCAGAACAATTACAGAAATGCAGCAATACTTGAAAATCAGGATTGTTTTGCAGATGAAGTGGAAGCTTTGGTTCAAAGGTTGCCATTTCTTTCTGCAACAATATCTACATCAACTGATTCGCAGAAATTTGGTCAGAACCTAGAGTTTTCCAATGTTTCATGGAATGCAAGTTTTGGATTTTCGATTCCGATTTTGAGCGGTAATTCAGATGTTTTTGGCAGAAAAGGTTATGCGAAGGCAAATCTGGTTTATATTCAAAAAAAACAGATGCTTGAAAAGCAGGCGCAGACGGTTTTTGAGGAACGAAAAGTGTTTTTGCAGCAATATAAGAATTATTATGCAGTACTTTCGAATGCGGCAGAGTTGGAAAAACAAAGGTTGGAAAACTACAAAGCGTTGAATGATCTTGGCCGCTTAAGTGATTTTGATCTTAATATGCAGCTTCTTGCATTGGAAATCGCAAAACTCAAGGCATTGAATGCAAAAGCCTTGTGTATCAGCACAATGCTTGGCTTTTATTGATTGTTAAAAAGTTTGCAAAGTGATAGATTATCTTCTGTAAAATACTGACGAAAATCCGTATTCTGGACTTTCAAGAGATTTTAGATAAAGTTCTGCTTAAATAGTGCAGTTTTTATTAGGAGATAATGAAATGGCAAAAGATAAGGTAGTTCTTGCTTATTCTGGTGGATTGGATACAACTGTTATCATTCCATGGCTTAAAGAAAACTATGATTATGATGTAATCGCAGTTTGTATTGACGTTGGTCAGGGGGATGACTGGGCTGCTATCAAGGCTCGTGCACTTAAAACCGGTGCCGCTGCTTGTTACGTTGTAGATGCAAGGCAGGAATACATTGAAGAATACATTTGGCCAGCCCTTAAGGCTAACGCTGTATACGAAGATGAATACCTTCTTGGCACTTCAACTGCTCGTCCTTTGATCGCTAAAATTCTTGTTGAATATGCTCGTCAGGAAAAAGCTGTTGCTATCTGTCACGGTGCTACAGGTAAAGGAAACGATCAGGTTCGCTTTGAATTTGGTATCAAGGCTTTTGCTCCAGATCTTAAGGTTATCGCTGCATGGCGTGATGACAAATGGAACATGGACAGCCGCGAAGCTGAAATCAAATATCTTGAAGACCGCGGACTTGAAGTTCCAATGAAGAAAGACCAGTCATATTCACGTGATGAAAACATCTGGCACTTGAGCCACGAAGGTCTTGAACTTGAAAAGACCGAAAATGAACCAAACTACAAGCACATGCTCAAAAACACTGTTGTTCCAGAAGAAGCTCCTGCTGACGGTGAATATGTTACAATCGACTTTGAAAAAGGTATTCCAGTTGGTTTGAACGGCAAGAAGATGAATGCTCTTGAACTTCTTACAACATTGAATGAAATTGGTGGACGCAACGGTGTTGGTCTTGTTGATATCTGTGAAAACCGCTTTGTTGGTATGAAGAGCCGCGGTGTTTATGAAACTCCAGGTGGAGCAATCCTTTATTTCGCTCACAGAATGATGGATCACATCTGCCTTGACCGCGAAACATATCACTTCAAGCAGCAGATTTCCCTCCGCATGTCTGAACTTATTTACGATGGAAAATGGTTTACAACTTTGATGGATTCTTGTATGGCTTTCGTAGACAAGGCAGAAGAAACTGTTACAGGTTGGGCAAAAGTTAAGGTTGTTAAGGGTGCTATTCGTGGTGCTGGTTCTGGTTCTAAGTACAGCCTGTACAACGAATCAATCGCTTCATTCACAACTGGTGAACTATATAACCACAAAGACGCTCAGGGCTTCATCACCCTCGCAGGACTTCCGCTTAAGGTTCGCGCTATGATGGAACAGCAGGTTGGTGAAGGTCAGGCAATTGCTGAAAGCAAGAACCTGAAAAAGCGTCCAACAGAGTAAAAACTTCAGTAACTAAGGAAGTTTTCAAAGAAAGATTCAAAACAAAAAGGGGATGTCCAGCAGGTGAGGACAGCAGGGACTGCGTAAGAAAGTTTTATGCAAGCTTACCTACCCGCGTATATGCATCCCTTTTTTTATTGTTTCTGCTATACTGAGTCTGTATGGTGTATATGGAGCAATTGTCTGAAAAGCCGCTGTATACGTTTGCGCTTTTTTCAGATGTGCATATTGATGAAGAAAAATTCGGCCAGACACCTTCGTCCTGGTGGCCGTATTCTACATTGCATTGGAAAACGGCTTTGGATTTTGCAGCTGCTTTGAACGTTGATTTTATTGTAAGTGCAGGGGACCAGGTCACAAACGCAAATCCCGCAAATCTGATTCATGAATGGGAAACTTTTCAAACTGTTTTTGCAGATTCTTCTTATGTAAACCCCATTTATTGCGCACTTGGAAATCATGAAACTCGCCATGAAAGCTTTGCAGAACAACATCGCCAGTCTTTCCGCTTTTCTTCAGGCCTGAATTCTTGTCCAGAAACATTAAAGTCTGGCCTTTCATATTATTCATTTCTTGAACAAAAATCCGGCGATCTGTTTTTAATGATGGCATTGGAAAAAGGCTTTAATCCTCCGGGGCAGGAACAATTTTCAGATGCCCAGCTGGACTGGCTTGAAACTATGCTGACCGATAATTACGGCAAGAAAAATATTTTTGTGGTTCAACATGCACTTGTAAAAGGCTTTGGACCTGGAGATTTGTCTTCAGATCCATATTATGGTGGTGGCCTTTCCTGTGATTTTTCTGGTGTGAAGCGCTTTTTGAACATTCTTTCGAATTATCCGGATGTGATCTGGATTTCAGGTCATTCCCATCTGGATTTTTGCGAAAATTTGAATTATTCCAACGATAATGGAAAGATGTGCCACATGGTTCATTGCGGGTGCGTTTCAAATCCCACAAGATTCAATCAGAGCAGTCACAAATTGGATTACGTTTTTGATAAAAATATTTCACAAGGCTATCTGGTAAAAGTCTATAAAGAAAGAATCGTTTTTGACCCATATAATCTTTGTGATTCAAAGCTTTATGAAAAGCAGATTTTATACGTTCCGTCTGCTGTTTTTTCTGAGAAACGATCTTTTAAAAAGCCAGATGGGGATAAAGTTCCTGTTGTTTTAGATAAAAGCAATTTAGATGCCAAAGATTTTATTTCCTCTTTGGCAGGACGCAATCTTCTGGAAAAAGCAAAAACCTTTCTTCAGCAAAAAAAATCCTTTGCTCTTTATGCTCAGTATCAGGCAGTAAAAAAATATGTTTCGCTCTTTTCTGCAACTGCCAACCAAAGCTTATGGGAACAGCAGCTTCTTAATCTTCTTTATGATCTTTTTCTGATGGTTCAGACTTTTGAACAGCCGATGCAGAAAGCTTTTTCCTGTTATAAATGAAATTTACAATTGCCATGGAAATGATGACAGCATAACCAATGATGCTTAGAATGTCTGCTTTCTGGCCAAAAAGCAAAAATCCAAGTCCGGCGGCAAAAATAACCTGAAAATAATCGAAGATTGATATTTTTGAAGCAGGAGCTGCAAAATATGCAGCTGTGATTGTGAACTGGCCGCCGGCGGCAAAAACGCCAGCCATAATCAGGCATGAGGTCTGGTACAGGCTCATTGGCTCATAACTAATCAGCATGAAAGGAATGGAACACATAATTGAAAAAAGCGAGAAGAATGCGATTATTACCTTTCCGTTACATTTAAGCGTTCCAAGTTTCCTGATTGATGCGTATGCAATACCTGCTCCGATTCCACTGACAAGTCCTGCGAAGGAAGCAAAATTTTGGGAAAAATCAAAACTTGGTTTTACCACTAGCATTGCACCACCAAAAGCTGTGATGATAGCCATCATGGGAATTAGCGGAATGCTTTCTCCCAGTAAAAAAAAGCAGCCGATCACCGAAAAAAACGGTGACATCTTGTTTAGAATGGATGCGTCGGAAAGAATCAGATGGTCAATGGCATAAAAATTTCCAAATATTCCTAGTGTTCCACAAATAGAACGCAGGAACAAAAATTTCAGGCCACCTCCTGGAATCTTAAGGGTTTTAAAGCCTTTTTTGTTTCCTTGAACAATTAAAGCACAGAAGGCGATTACGAACGCAATAAGATTTCGGAAGAATGTTTTTTGCACGAAAGGAACATCTCCTGAAAGCCGGACGCTTGCAGCCATCAAAGCAAAACAGAGGGCAGAAATAAGAATGTAGCAAACGCCTTTTATATAATTTGAACTTTCAGATTTAAAAGATATCTTTTCCATGATTTTGTTTCCAAAATCATTATATCAAAAAACATTAATCTATTGGAGTAAGTACGGCGTAAAGAATCAATTCATCCTGATACCAGTCCAGCATCAGACGGTAGGTTTCCTTTTTATAGCCTTCGCATTCAACCTGGAAAATCCATACATTTCCGGCAGACATTTCCGGTAATTCAGGATCATCCAGATATTTGTTAAAGTTCATTACCTTGATTTTTGCAAGGCCTTTTGTGTCGTCTTCAGGGGTTTCCCTGATTTTCAGCTGGTTTCCAGTTCGTGAATTGAACACATAAGGATGAACTGAAATCTTCTTTGTTACGTTTTTCAAAAAGTCACCATGGATATAAACGTGCTGTTTTTCATTCGAAAATGCTTTTTTCAGACTTTCTTCTTCTACAACAAAATTGTCCCACCAGACAAATGGTCCAGTTGCAACTTTCAGGCGGTATTTTCCAGGTTTCAGGTAGATATTATCTGCCTTGAACGTTCTTGTTTTATTTTTTCCGTTAGACATGGAAACTGGAACAAGAGTAGATCTTGCATCCTTTACTTCTGGAAAACTTTCACCATCATCTTCAAAAATCATTGCGATGATTGGCTGGTCAGGATTTGCAGATGAAGTTGCAGGCATTTCCAGCTCTATGGTTACAGGAGAGATGAATGGGCGCAAAATGTATTTATGGATGAGTTTTGTCTGCCAGCACAGTACAAATGTTGCGCAAAGAGCTGATGCACATAGGACTGCAATAAGGATCCTTTTCAGGTAACGGTTCTTTTTAAGGAACATTGCTTCCTTTACGGCAATTTCCGTTTTTGAGTTTACGATTCTGGCAAGCTGTACACGGATTCTGTAAAGGTTATTGTGTTCGCTGTCCTGTTTTCCAACAGAGCTTTCTTTTTCTTTCTTTTCTTTTGGTTCTTTTGCAATTTTTTTGCCATGCTTTTTTGCCAGCTGAACAGCTTCCTTTCTAAGTCGCTTTTTCTGGTGTTCCGCCGTTTCTACGTCCCATTTGTTCAAATAGCGGCGTACAAAGTTGAGTATGCGCGATACTTTTTGAATTCGCCATTTTTTGTTTGGAGTAAGCATTCGTCTGATCAAAAGACAGATCGAAAGAGGAACTTCAGGGTTTATCTTTCTTGGAGAAATGTATTTACCTTTGAGTTTTTCGTTGAACATTCCTTGCAGGCTATCTGATTCCTTAAAAGGCTTTTCTCCTGTAAGCATTTCGTAAAGCATTACGCCCAATGCGTATATGTCGGCTGCCGGTGTTACTGTGGAACTGTCCAGAAACTGTTCTGGAGGCATATAGGAAGGTGTTCCCATTGAAACATTTGCCTGGGTAAGGCTTGTAAGTGCAGCAGTTGCGTCTGCGTTGACCACTGTGGCATCTGAAGCAACGGTTTTGTCGCCTTTTGCAGCTTTTTTGCTGATCTTAAGCGAAGTTCTTGAATGTTTTGGCTCTACTTCAACATATTGCTTTTCATTCTGATTGCTTGCGATTCCAAAATCGGTCAGCTTGATTGCCGCCTGTTTTGAAATCAAAACGTTTCCAGGTTTTATATCTCTGTGAATGATTCCTTTTGAGTGAGCGAAATTCAGCGCTATGCATACGTCCTTGAGAATCAGCATGGAAAGCTGGGGACTTAATTTCTTCTGCTTTTCGATTACTTTGTCCAATGCCATTCCGTCTACATATTCTTCCACAAAGTAACGGAAACTGCCTTCTTTAAAATGGTCATAAACGCCAACAATGTACGGATTCCTAAGAACCGTCATCATCATTTTTGCTTCCTGTTCAAAACGCTTTTCGTTTGTGGAATTTCTGCAGGAAGTCAATTTTTTGATTACAAGAGGAGTTTTTAAGGTCGGGTGAACTGTCTTGTAAACAGCGCCCATGCCGCCTTTTGCGATTAGTCCTTGAATTTTGTATTTTCCGATTAATTCTGGTAATTTGTCGCTCATGATAGACTCCATGTATTATTTTTCATTCATTTTTGAGACAGAATGAATGTCTTTATCTGGATTGAATATTGCATCAGGTGCAATTAAAGCTATGTTTTCCTGATCTGGATTATGGATTTGAATGAATAAGTCGTTTTGTCTGGTTGCATAGCGACCTTTTACCGGTCTGTGCCCTGCCAGATATTTTGAGTTTTGACTTTGTGTAAAAGCCTTTAGCATTTCACTTACAGAGCCGTCTTCTGCGCTGTCATTTTCTGTCCATGTCAGGCCAGCTGTAACATCTTCGTTGGATGCATTTTCGATTACTTCTTCCCTGCAAAAGGCTCTTTTAGGTTCTGCGTGAGAAACAAGACAGTTTGGAAAAGATGCCAGAACAGGAAGTGAGCGTTCGAAACATTGAATTACAAAAAGCACATCATCACCGTAAACGGTCTGCATGAAAAGGCGAACCATTTCTCCTTCATTCGCAAATTTGCAGAAAGGAAAATCTCCGTGCCCATGACAATTGTTTATGTTTTCGTGATTTCCTTTGAGTATGTGGAAATGTTCTGGAAAAGCGCATTTCAGTTCCATAACCATAGAAAGCAAGCCAAGCCCTTCTTTCATTTCCATTGTCATGCAAGGACCGTTTTCTATTCTGAGCATGAACTCATCCCATGCTTTCATCCATCGCTTTCTGCCACGCACTTCGGAATGCAATAGATCTCCTACAAGAACGATCCTTATCAGACCTTTTTCCAATGCCTGGAATACATTCAAGTGCTGGACAAAATAGTCTTGTGGCAATTCCCAGTTCAAAAGATGCCACAAGAAGCAGGCTCTTGCGTGAAGGTCTGGAACTACAATTAGAGGAAGTTGTTTCTGACCGGTAAAGTCCAGAAGGCCACCGGATTTTTTGTTTTTTGCCTTAGGCCTGAATGATTCGTTTTCGTTTTCCAAAATGGAGGCAGTTTTGTCTGCCAGCTCAAAAATGTAATCATGCTGGGGAAGTTCGTTGCATTCCCCAAGAATCTGGAGCTTCTTGAAAAAATCTTTTTCCAATCTTATCTTCGTTTATGAGATTACAAGATTCATTGTACCGATTGTAATCTTATCGCCTGCATTAAGCTTTACGTATTTTCCTTCTGGAATTCTCTGGTCATTCAGATAAGTTCCGTTTGTGCTGTTTTCATCTTTCAGAAAATAAGCATCGCGAATCTTCTGGATTATTGCATGATGGCGGCTTGCAAGCTTGTTGTCTACAACCACATTGTTGTCGTATTCGCGACCAATGGTGATTTTTGCTACAAGTTCAATTTTCTTCTTGTTAAACATAAGGTAAGATGCCGGAGTTGTTTCAGAGATGGCATCAAGATGTCGTCCTACAGGACTGTCTGTTACAATTGTTTTTTCTTCCATATTTCTCAATTATAAACCTGTTCAAAAATTTCTGCAAATTTCCTGCATATCAAGATTAAAAAAAAAACTGGACATTGCCATATTTTAGTATTATGTTAAAAGTAAGATTATAGTTTATCCGGAGGACTAAATTGAAAAAGATTTTATTGGTTATTGCAGCTTGTGGATTCGTTTTTGCCAGTTGTGCATCAAACAAAGGTGTTGAAAAAGCTGCCGACAAGGTTCCAGGTGTTATTGGTGCTGAAGGTGTAGAACGCCCTCAGTGGGTTCTTTCTGGTATGGATTCTGTTGATGGTATCTATGCAGTTGGTTCAGGAAAAATGAGCACACGTGCAAATTCTTTGAAAGTTGCACAGACAAACGGACGTGCTGAACTTGCTAGAACAGTTCAGGCAACTGTTAAGTCTGCAATTACAACTTATGCAGAAGATACAGGCGTAAAAGATGATGTATTGAATTATATGGAAGAAGCAACAGTAGTTCGCACTGCTCAGATCCTTCAGGGTTCTACACAGAAGGATTATTGGGTAGATAAAGATGAAACTGTATTTGTCCTTATGTTCCTTCCATTTAATGCAATTACTCCAGTTGCAAACAATATTGTTAGCGAATATGTAACAGACAAAAAAACTGAAATTACTGAAGCAAAGGTTGCTGAAGCATTGAAAAAGTACAAGCTCCTTGATTCTGCCGAGTAGTTTTAGTGCAAGGAAAAAAAATGAAAAGAGTTGTTCTTTCAGCAGTTGCTCTTTCTGCTGCTGTGATTTTCAGTTCATGTGAATCATCTCAGAGGGTTACAAGAGTAAGTGCAGATTCCGTCACTGATATTGGCGGAACCTGGAATGATACTGATGTGCGTATTGTTGCAGACCAGATTGTAGCTGGTTGTCTTGCTTCCCCTAGAATTGCAGAATATCCTGCAAATCATGGTGGAAAGCTTCCTGTAATCATTGTTGGTTCTTACAGAAACAAAAGCGATGAGCATCTTGATACTGAAATTATCACGAAAAAACTTGAAGCTGCTCTTGTGAATAGTGGAAAAGTTGAGTTCGTTGCATCTTCTTCCGAGAGAGATGAGGTTCGCAATGAACGTAATGATCAGCAGATTAATTCAAGCGAAGATACGGCAAAGTCTTTGGGTAACGAAACTGGTGCCGATTTTATTCTTCAAGGTTCTGTAAAGACTATCGTTGATACAGATGGAAAAATAATGAGCAGAACTTATTATGTGACAACGGAGCTTATAAACATCGAGACAAACAAAAAAATCTGGATGGATGATAATTCCAGCATCAAGAAGATCATAAAAAGTTCTTCTGTTCGCATGTAATTTAAAGGGACCGTCCACGAGCTTTTTTTATGGAAACTTGCAGGATGGTCCTCTTTTTTTTAACGGAGATAATATGAAGAAAATTCTTTTTGCAGTTGGTTTTGCTGCCTTAGGAATGTGTTCATTTGCAAAAGGAGCAAAGGAGCCATCATGGATTTCCAATGCCTATGCCGGATACGATGAAGATAAATATATTATTGCTACATCAAGCGGAACATCTTATGACGATGCCGATAAAAAAGCTCTGGCAGGAGTAGGAAACATAATCCGTCAGGATATCAATTCGGAAGAAGTTGTTCACCAGTCATCTGATTCCCAAGGGCAAAATCTTTCTACATACCTTTCTAATATTCGTACTTCAACAGATATAAAATCGATTTCTGGGCTTTCCATTAAAGACCGTTATAAAAACAAAAAAGGTGAATGCTTTTCAAGGGCGATTTTGGACAAAAATGCTGCCGCAAAATTCTATTCTCTTGAGTTGAGCAAAAACAGCATGGAAGTCGAATCTCTTATTGAGGAGTCAAAAAAGAAAAAGGCTTCATTTGAAGCAAGTAAAAATCTTTTGAAAGCATACAAAATCGCCCTTGTAAACGATGAATATGTTGCTTTGCTTTCATTCCTCAAGCCTTCAAGTCGTCATGTGCTTTCTTATGAATCAAGCGCTGCTATAGGTGTGCTGGTTCAAAATTCGCTTTCCGATATTTGTGTTGTTATAAATGTTGCCGGCGATTCTGACGGAAGACTTTCCGGCGCAGCTGCAGAAGCCATGGGAATGTTCGGCATTTCCAGTTCTGTTGCAGCCCTTTCCTCTTCAGAATCTCCTTATGTCTTAACTGCTGATTTTTTCTGTGAAGACATCGACAAGGATGAAGGCACTAATATTTTCTTTTGCAGAGCAATAATCAGCTGCAGCCTGACTGAAACTGCAACAGGAAAAGATGTAATTTCCTTTTCAAGAAATTCTCGCCAGGGAAAGCTTTCCAGAAAAGAAGCGCGCAATGCAGCTGTAAGGGCTGCGGAAAATGCGCTCAAAGAAGATTTTGCAGCAAAATTCAAAGCTTTGATGAATTAGTTTGATATACCATTTTTATAAATGGGGTTGCCTTATAAGTATGATTGATGGTTTTCATCCAATGCTTGTTGGGCATCCCCATTTTTTTTAAGCTTGAATACTTTATTTGCCTTGCCGATTTTCCGTTTCATGCGTATATTTAAGAATATGGCAGATAAAGAAGAATTGATTGAACAGCTTATTAATGAGATGAAAGAGCAGGCTCAGAACATTTTGAATAAAGACGAATATTCTGACATTGTGAAAGACGCAGAGATTATAATTGACGATATTTCAGCAAAGAAGAGTTCTGAAGCAGAAAATGATGGAGTTAAAGAAACTAAATCTGGTTCCAGTGCAAAAAATAAAGTTCCAAAGAAAGGGCAGATAGTATCAGCTGATAAATTGCTGCCAAACAGACTCCCGATAATTCCAATTCAGGGACATCCTATTTTTCCTGGTGTGTTCACTCCGTTGATGATAAATGTGGCCGAAGATATGGAAGTGGTTGACAAGGCTTTATCTGGTGACGGCTATATTGGAATCGTCATGCTTAATGGTGAGGTAACTTCTGAACGGCCTTCCTGCGATGATTTGAGCAGGGTCGGAACGGCTGCAAGAATCATCAAAAAAATCAATCTTCCTGATGGTGGAATGAATGTGTTCATTTCTACCTTGAAGCGATTTAAAATCAGCAAGGCGTTAAAATCTACACCTCCAATTGAAGCGTTTGTGGAGTATCTTGAAGACGTTGAGGATGAAACTTTCGAAGTAAAGGCATTGACCAGGGCGTTGGTCAGCGAAATGAAGGAAGTGTCGGAAAATAATCCCCTTTTCAGCGAAGAAATGCGACTTAATATGGTGAACATAAATCATCCTGGAAAGATTGCAGATTTTATTGCTTCGATTTTGAATATTGACAGGTTTGATCAGCAGAAAATTCTTGAAATGCTTAATGTTCGTCAAAGAATCGAACAGGTACTTGTTTTCATCAAAAAAGAGCAGGAACTTCTTAGGGTTCAGAAGAAGATTCAGAATGAATTGAATGAGCGGGTAGAGAAAAATCAGAGGGAATATTTTCTTAGGGAAGAAATGAAGTCAATTCAGGAAGAATTGGGTGTTGATTCTGAAGGAAATATGAGTGAATACCGCAAGTTTAAGGAAAAAATCGACGCTTTTCATTTTGAAGGAGAAGTGAAAGAGTCTGTGGAAAGCGAACTTGCGAAATTTCAGCTTTTAGATACTCATGATCCAGACTATTCAATCAGCAGAAATTACCTTGAGCTGGTAACTTTGTTGCCATGGAACGAAGATTCCAGTGAAGATTACAACCTTTCTGATGCAACTAAAATTCTGCAGGCAGATCATTATGGTCTTGATGATGTAAAGAAGCGAATTATTGAATATATTGCTGTGCGAAAAATGAAGAAAGACTGCAAAGGTTCCATCCTTATTCTGGTAGGACCTCCAGGTGTTGGAAAGACAAGTATTGGTCGTTCGATTGCAAAATCTATGAAAAAGCCATTCTATCGTTTTAGTGTGGGCGGCATGCATGACGAATCTGAAATCCGTGGTCATCGACGAACTTACATTGGTGCAATGTGCGGAAAAATCATTCAGGGCTTGAAACTGACAAAATCCAAATCACCTGTATTCATGATTGACGAAGTCGATAAAATGGGAAGTGGTGGTGCCCATGGGGATCCGGCAAGTGCGTTGCTTGAAGTTCTGGATCCGGAGCAGAATGTTTCGTTCAGAGACAATTATCTTGATCTTCCTTTTGATGTTTCTAATGTCTTCTTTATTTTGACCGCAAATACTTTGGATTCCATTCCAGAACCGTTGCTGGACCGAGCTGAAATCATTCAGCTTTCTGGTTATATTGACCAGGAAAAATTTGAGATTGCCAAAAAGTATTTGATCCCTAAAAATCTTGAAAAGAATGGGTTGAAGAAAGGTCAGGTAAAGTATGCAAAAGACGCTCTTACCCGCATTGCTCAAGAATATGCCAGGGAAGCTGGTGTTAGAAATTTTGAAAAATGTCTGGATAAAATACACAGAAAGCTTGTTACTCAGATTCTTTCAGAAGGAGATTCCCGTTATAAGGATGCTGTAAAGAAAGCTAAGGAAATGGGTAAGAGCGCTGCAGAGATTAGTCTTATTGCTCCATCTGCATACACCGATTTGGAAAGAGAATTTAGCATTACCTACGATGATGTGGAAAAGTATCTTGGAAAGCCTGTGTTTGATGAAAGCGCAATAAAAAGTGCCAGTGTTCCTGGTACAGCAATTGGTCTTGCCTGGACTAGCATGGGCGGTGATACTTTGCTTATTGAAAGCGTTTCATTCCCGGATAAAGGCGGACTTGTTCTTACAGGTCAGATGGGGGATGTAATGAAGGAATCAGCTTCTATTGCCATGAACTGGGCGCGTCGATATGTACTTTCAAAAAATATAAAGAATCCTGAGTGGTTTGAAAAAAATACTATACACCTTCACATCCCTGAAGGAGCAACTCCAAAGGATGGCCCAAGTGCTGGCATAACAATGGCTACCACTTTCATCTCTTTGCTCACAGGCAAGGTCATAAAGCCGCATCTTGCAATGACAGGAGAGCTTTCTCTTATTGGCCAGGTTCTTCCAATTGGCGGATTGCGGGAAAAGACAGTAGCTGCAAAACGCAACAAGATAAAAACGATTCTTATTCCTAAAGCCAATGAACGAGATCTTGAAGAAATTCCAGAACATGTAAAGCAGGGAATAAAATTCATTCCTGTAAGCAGAGTTGAAGAAGTAATTGACTATGTGTTTGCCTAGTGCAGTTCTTTGGGACTTTCTTGAACGAATCCGTTTTCTTTGAGCCAGACCCAAAGCTGTTCGTTCCAGTGGAAAGCCTTCATAAAGCTGTTGTTCAGCATGCCAAAGCCATGTTTTCCCCAAGGGTAAATTGCCAGTCGGCAATTTACGTTTGCGTCTATCATGGCCTGGTATAAGGCAAGACTGTTTTTGTAGTTAACTACATTGTCATCTTCACAGACTACGATGTAGCTTGGACTCATTTCTGATGTAATCTGTTTTTCCATGGAGAATTCATTTTTTCGCTCATCGCTTTGATTGTCTCCAAGAAGGCTTTTTCTGCTCCATTTATGTGCGATAGGATCTTGCATGGATACTACCGGATATACAGGAATTACAAAATCGGGTTTTATGCTTTTTTTATGTTCCAACCCAAGCTTCTTAAGTTCATCATGACTTTCGCTGAAAGCTCCGCCCATGGTTACCAGATGGCCACCAGCGGAAAAGCCTATGATTCCCACCTTGTTTTCATCAATTCCGTATTTTTCTGCATTGCTCCTGGCGTAAAGTATTGCTTTCTGCAGGTCTTGAAGCATAGCCGGATAATGATGCCCGTTCTGGGCTGTTCTGTATCTAAGGACAAAAGCTGTTACGCCTCGCTCTGAAAACCATTTTGCAGTTGTATAGCCTTCGTTGTACAACCCCAGATGGTGGTAGCTGCCCCCTGGACAGATTATTATGCAGGTACCAGTGTTTTTTCCTTTTGCCTTATGAATGTAGAGCTTTGTGTTTGTGCCTTTCATGGACGGGGTATCTTTCCATAAATTTACATATTTTTGTGCCCAGGAACAGGTTGTGCTCATAATAAGTATTGTAATCAAAATAAAGCGTTTCTTATTACCCATGACCATAACACAAATTTATAGAATCAGGATAATCAGGTCAATAATAAGAGTGGTTAATATCTTTGAATTATTGTATATTAAAAGTACAATGACGGAATGCGATTTAAGAAACGATGCCAAAGATCTTAAGACTTTGCTTGAAAACTACAGCAATTTTTTTGTTGCAATGGGCGACGAAATCAGAAGGGGTCTTTTTCTTGCAATGATTGAAAGCGGAAAAAAAGGCATGAATGTTCAGGAGTTGACTTCTACAACAAGTCTTTCAAGACCGGCAATTTCCCATCATATAAAGGTGCTTAAGGATTGCGGTATGATAAAAGCTCGCAAAGAAGGTACCAAAAACTTCTATTATGTTGATATTGAAGATGAAGTGGGTAAAATCCATATGTTCATGAATAAAGTTGATGAACTTGCGGCAAAGCAATAGGGTTCTGAAAATAAAAAAAAGGCTGCCCCGGGCGCGCCGGCATCAGAAGTTTTTCTTGATGCCGGCGCTATCTGGGCAGCCTTTTTTTGTGCATCTTTTATTATTTGCTATAGGATAAATCCTTATTATCGTGAATTACAACTAGAGGATAACCTTTTTAATTTCATCAAGCAGCTGATTGTATTCCGTTAAAGGCTTGATCTGTGGGTAATCCTTTATGATGCTATCTGGAGCTCTAAAAAGGAAACCTGCTTTTGAAGCTTGGATCATTGCAAGATCGTTGAAAGAATCGCCTGAAGCGATGGTTTGGTAACCACATGAATGAAGCGCGCGAACCGTTGTGAGCTTTGATTTTTCGCATCTCATCTTGTAGCCTGTGATTTCGCCATTTGGAGCAACTTCAAGGGTGTTGCACATGATTGTTGGCCAACCAAGTTTCTTCATTAAAGGTGTTGCAAACTGCTCGAATGTGTCGCTTAAAATGATTACCTGACCGATGGATCGAAGTTCGTCAAGAAATTCCTTTGCTCCAGGAAGAGGATCGATTTTAGCGATTGTTTCCTGGATTTCCTTAAGGCCAAGATTGTGTTCTTTAAGGATGTTGATGCGATATTTCATAAGTTTATCGTAATCTGGTTCGTCCCTTGTTGTTTTGCGAAGTTCAGGGATTCCGGTTTCTTCAGCGAATGCAATCCAGATTTCAGGAACAAGAACGCCTTCAAGATCAAGACATGTGATATACATATATAATTACCTCTTTGTTGTTTGTTCATAAATTATAATGAAATGAAAAGCTACTTTCAATAAAACAGGAATTATTGTGGCGACGTATGGTTTTTTGTCTGTTTTTATCATGTTGTTTTTCCTTGAATCACATTCCAAGAATACTCAAAATATGGTATACGGTGTTAGCATATGGTATAAAATATGGTATTTTTCTACCATGTTTTATGGTAGTCTAAAAAATTAAACATAGTATTGTATAAAAAAATAGACAAAAATTAAGATTTTTTTTAGAAAAGTATCTTTTTTTGATACTAATTTGGAAAATTGGTTTTTTTCTAAGAATATGGCCATTTTTTTTGTATCATTGTAATACTATATTTTTTTGTAAAAGTTGGCACGAAACTTGCATAAAAGAATATGTAATGATTGAAAAAAGTTTTTTGCAGTATCTTGCGGATTTAAAAAAGTTTGAATTGCTCAGCATTGAACAAGAGCGTGAATTTGCCTTGAAAGCACGTTCAGGTGATCCTGCTGCAATTCAGGCTCTTGTCCAGGGCAATCTCAGACTTGTTGTTTCGATTGCAAAAAAGTTCAAATCTTCTATTGTTCCTTTTGAGGATATTGTTCAGGAAGGAAATTTGGGTCTTGTGATTGCCGCCAACAAGTATGATTTGTCCTTTGGCATTCGCTTTGCATCTTACGCCTATACATGGATAATGCAATACATTTTACGATACTTTTATTCAAAAACTTCGCTTGTAAGACTGCCTGTCAGAAAGACTGTTCTTTTTCAGAAAATCAGGAAGGCCTGTTCCATGTATTCATTTCTTCATGGAAAAAATCCTTCGCCACAAGAGCTTTCTGAGTTTTCTTCATTTGCGGTTGATGATATAAGGGAATGTTTTGATACACCCCTTTCTGTTTGTGAAATCTCGGAAGGTCAGGTTGCTTCCCGTTCTAATCCTGAAGAAGAGGCAATTAGATTGCTTGAAAAGCAGCAAGCCTGGTCATTGTTGAATATTCTTCCTGTAAAGGAAAGATATATAGTTTATCATCGTTTCAATTTTGAATCTGATGATGGAGTAACTTCACTTAGAGAAATCGGAAAGGTTCTTGGTGTCTCTGCAGAAACTGTTCGTCGTCTTGAAACTAAGGCTTTGGACAGAATGAAGGCTTTTGCATGCGACCTGGAATCAAATACCATACTGCATACGGCTTAGCCCATCGGAGAGGGTGGCATCGGGGAATTTGTTTGCGGTTTGCTGAAGCATAGGACCTTTTTGAGAGGAGGTCTGTGTCGGAGAGAGTTTGTTTTTTTTTGATTTCTAGACACTTAGTGTTGTTATCATTAAACTGAAGGAACTGTCTTGTAAGTACGAAAAGTGGGGTCATTGAGGATCCTGGTTACCGTTTATTGTACTTTTGGGCAGTTCCTTTTTTTTATGCCTACAGAAAAACGAAATGCTGTCCAAAACAAATCCTCTAAGTCTAAGTCCAGCCGGTCAAAAAAGAAGCGACCTGCAAGGCGAAAAAGCAGGCCAAAGGTTCGCATCCCGCTGAATCAGGTTGTGACTTTGTGTCTTATTATCCTGGTTGCATGTACCGCTTTAATTCTTATCAATTCAGTTTCCTTGTCATCAGACGATTCTGATATGTATGAACCATCCCCTGTCCAGTATTTATCGGCAGAAGGTAAAAGTGCCGCATCTGCACAAAAAAATCCTGTTTCAAAAAAACAATCTCAGCAGGTGCAGTCTGAAAAGACTTTCGATAACGTAAAAAGCGGCACTGTCGTTCACAAAAGCAACCAGATTCAGCAATCGGTTCCATCAAAACCGGTGGAGAACACTGTTTCAAAATTTATTTCTGAAAAACCTTCATCTCAAAAAGAATTGCAAAAAAGCAAACCTGCTGTTCCTGTGCAAAAAGCGGATGTTCCTTACATTCCTGATGCCATTGGCAATGCAAAGCTTGTATTTGTTTTTGATGATGGTGGTCAGAATCTGGATCATCTTGATCGCTTTCTGTGCCTTCCTTTTCCAATTACCGTCGCTGTGCTTCCAAAGTTGTTGTATTCTAAGGAATCTGCCAGGAAAATTCGTGCTTCAGGAAACGAATTGATCCTTCATCAGCCAATGCAGGCATTGAATCTGAATGTGAATCCAGGAAAGGGTGCCATAACGCCGGATATGACACTTGATGAAGTGGCCAGCACATTAAGGGAAAATATTGAAGAAATTGGGCCCCTAAGTGGTTTGAATAATCATGAAGGTTCGATGATTACAGAAGATGAGGTTCGCATTGGTAAAGTTCTGTCTGTTGCCAATGAGCTGAATCTTTATTTCCTTGATTCCAGAACGACTTCCCAGACCAGAGTGCCGCAAGCTGCTATGGGGATGGGATTTTCTTATTATGAAAGAAACATTTTTCTGGATAATGTAAAGACAAGAGCCAATGTGCTCAATGAAATTGCCAAAGGAATTGAAATTGCAAACAAAAAAGGAAGTGTAATCATGATTGGGCATGTGTGGTCTGCTGATTTTCTGCCTCAGATTCTTGAAGAACTTTATCCGCTTTTGAAGCAGAAAGGCTATGTTTTTACCACTGTGAGCAAATCTGGTGCGCTGATTGTTCCGTAGCAATTTTTTTAAAGCCTGTTTGGGCTTTTTCAAAGGAACTGAAACATCTTTTTTCTATTTTATAAAATCATTATAATGACAGAACTTCATACAAAGGATTTTTTTATGAATTGGACAACACAGATGGATGCTGCAAGAAAAGGCATTCTCACTGATCAGATGAAGGCTGTTGCAGCCAAAGAATATATGGATGAAAACCGACTTATGCAGCTTGTTGCAGAAGGGAAGGTTGCTATTCCTGCAAACAAAAAGCATACCTGTCTGAATCCAGAAGGTATCGGCAGTATGCTTCGCACTAAAATCAACGTTAATCTTGGGGTCAGCCGTGATTGCAAGGATTACGATATTGAAATGCAAAAAGTTATGAGTGCTGTTGATTTAGGGGCGGAAGCAATCATGGATCTTTCAAGCCATGGAAATACGCAGCCATTTCGTCAGAAACTTACTTCTGAATGTCCTGCAATGATTGGCACAGTTCCGGTTTATGATAGCGTGATTCATTATCAGAGGGATCTTGCAACTCTTACTGCAAAGGATTTCATTGATGTGGTTCGTCTTCATGCTGAAGATGGAGTTGATTTTGTGACTGTTCATTGTGGAATTACACGCAAAACCATTGAGCAGATTAAGCAGCATAAAAGAAAGATGAATATTGTTAGCCGTGGGGGTTCCCTTGTTTTTGCATGGATGACCATGACTGGCAATGAAAATCCGTTCTACGAATATTATGACGAGATCCTTGATATTTGCGAAAAGCATGATGTAACCATTTCACTTGGTGATGCATGCCGTCCAGGATGTCTTGCAGATGCTACGGATGTCTGCCAGATTGAAGAACTTGTTCGTCTTGGGGAATTGACTAAACGCGCCTGGGCCCATAATGTTCAGGTTATGGTTGAAGGACCGGGCCATGTGCCACTTGATCAGGTTGCAGCCAATATGAAGGTGCAGCAGACAATCTGTATGGGGGCTCCATTTTACGTGCTTGGTCCTCTTTGCACTGATATTGCCCCTGGATACGATCATATTACAAGTGCGATTGGAGGCGCTGTTGCCGCAATGAATGGAGCGGCTTTCCTTTGCTATGTTACTCCAGCTGAGCACCTGGCTCTTCCAAATGTGGATGATGTGAAGCAGGGAATCATTGCTTCAAAGATTGCAGCTCATGCTGCGGACATTGCCAAAGGTTTGCCTCATTCCCGCGATATTGATGATAAAATGGCTGATGCAAGACGTGCGCTGGATTGGGAAGCCCAATATGCATGTGCGCTGGATCCAGAGACTGCTCGTGCCATTCGCAACAGCAGAAAGCCGGAAGATGATCACAGCGACACTTGTTCCATGTGCGGAAAATTCTGTGCAGTACGCAGCATGAATAAAGCGTTGGCTGGCGAAAATATTGATATTCTTTAGTTGAAAGATAAGTAAACAGGTAATGTGCTAAATTACTAAATTATAGAAGGTTGTCATGAAGATTTTGGGAATTGAATCCAGCTGTGATGAAACTGCAGCTGCAATCGTTGAAGATGGTCGCACAATCATAAGCAATGTTGTTGCAACTCAGATTCCTTTTCATAAAGTTTATAACGGAGTTGTGCCAGAAATTGCCAGCCGCAAACATGCTGAATGGATTTTGCCGGTAGTTCGCCAGGCACTCAAAGAAGCTGATCTTTCAATGGATGATATTGATGCAGTTGCTGCTACAAATCGTCCAGGTCTTATGGGGTCTCTTCTTGTTGGCATGACTTTTGGAAAAACTTTGGCCTGGTCCACAAATAAACCTTTTATTGCTATCAATCACATGCTGGGTCATCTTTATGCGGCTCATCTTTCAAATGACATTCAGTATCCTTATTTAGGGCTTTTGGTCAGTGGCGGTCATTCCATAATCTGTAAGGTAAATGGCTTTGATGATATAGAAGTTCTTGGGACTACTGTTGATGATTCTGTTGGTGAAGCCTTTGATAAAGTTTCGAAATTCTATGGACTTGGATATCCTGGGGGAGTAATCATCGATAACCTTGCAAAAAAAGGTGATCCGAAAGCTGCAACATTTCCTGTTCCAAAACTTGATTCTGTGGAACATCGCTATGATGTTAGTTTTTCAGGGTTGAAGACAGCTGTAATTCATCAGAGGGATATGTTCTGGAATGAAGGGTACGAACATTCTGTTGAAAATATGTGTGCTGCTTTTCAGGAAACTGCCTGCAAGACCTTAGTCTCAAGACTTTTCCGCGCCGTTGAAGATACAGGGCTCAAGACAATCGTTGCAGGCGGTGGTGTTGCTGCCAATTCCCGCCTGCGGGCAATGCTTGCAGAACGCACGGATTTGAATTGTGTTTTTCCTCCGTTAAAGCTTTGCGGAGATAACGGTGCAATGATTGCAGGAGTTGCCTATCACTTCCTTATGCGAGGAGATCGTTCTGGTTGGGATACTACCGCCTGTGCTCGAATTCCTCAATTCAAACGTGGACTTACGCAGATGCATCTGCGGGACGGCCATAAATAGTTTTTGCAGACGTTCTGTTTATGAAGAAGATTCTTTATGTTTTTTTTGCATTTTTGTTTTCGTTGGTTTCTGCGGATTTGAACGGCCAGGTTATACAGGGGATTGTTGATGAATCCCCAGTTGCCGAAGAAGACGGTATTGTAGCAGATTACGAAGTCTATGGTCTGAAGAAAACCCAGAAACGTTATGTTGAACAGCAGCTGCTTCCCTTTATGGGAAAGAAAAAGTCTGAAGTCAATGAGAAAAAGATTGAGCTTGCGCTTAGGGTTACGGGGCTTTTTAGCAAGCAGGAATGTGCTTTTCGAAAAAATGCTGACGGTTCTTTCACACTTGTTATTCATGTTGAAGAGAAGATGTCCTACATTCCTTTACCTTTTGCAATGTGTTCTGGAACCGGCCTGATGTTCGGCGGATTTCTGATGAACATGAATGCTTTTGGTATGAATGACAAACTTGTAGCTGGTGGCATTTATGGACCGAATTCCTGGACGGACTGGAGCCCCAGAATGCTTATGGCAAATTTTATGTTCATAAAAAGCCCAAAAGATATAACTCATCCAGGTTTTAGCGTTCATGCTTCGGTCATGAAGAGAACCAGGGAAATGGTTGACGAAAATGACGATTATATCGTTAGCGAATTCGAAACCTTTGCCGTAAAGACTGGTGCAAGCCTTACTCATCAAATCAATAGGAATTTCTGCACCAGAATTGGGGTGAATTACGCATATGTCTATCCAGAGGAAAACTTTCCCTTGAATCATGGTTTTGGCGGTTCTTTAGGAATGTCCTTTGCTTCCAGTTCCTATAACGGATGGTTTCTTTCCGCCAATTCTTTAAGTGCAAATTCTAGTTTCATGTATTATACTGAAGATGGATTTATGCCATCTGTGCAAGTCAGGGCCATAACCCAGCTTCCTTTATGCAAGCGTATCAGATTCGAAGGTTCGTTGGGATATGCGCAGTCATGGAATACTATGTGGAACGAATATGATGGCGGTGGATCTGTGGGGGTCGCAATTCTGCCTGGCAAATATGTTTCGAATTTCTTGTCAGGAACTACAGCCGGCTTTGAATTCGGTGTTCTGGACATAAAGAAAGGCTCTTTGGATATTGGTCATTTAGGTGTTTATCTTAAAGGAGAAGCTGTTGTTTCTGAAAACTATGATGGCGACTGCTTTTTCGATTATGGTATAACAGGTGGAGCAAAAATCTATCTGTCAAAAATAAATATGCCGGCTTTTAGTTTCAGCTGGAGCTGTAACATGAAACGGCCGTTGACACAACTTTATACATTTAGCATCGGCATTTCGATGTAACGAACTGTTTGGAGCGGATTATGAAAATTCAGGATTTGACATACGGCATTGTTGGACTTGGAATTATGGGCGGTTCCTTTGCAAAATCCATCAGGCAGAATATCCTTTGCATGAATGGTGCCAAAGGCCGTGTCCTTGCATGCAACAGAAGCACCGCCTGTCTGGAAATGGCAAAAAACGAAGGGGTCGCAGATCAAACATTTACCATTGATAAAGTTGACCAGATGATTTCTCAGTGCGATGTGCTTTTCATTTGTCTCTATCCCCATGCAACGCTGGATTTTCTAAAAGAGCATAAGGATAGCTTTAAAAGTGGTGCCATCATAACGGATATCAGCGGTGTCAAAGGTATTTTTGAAAAGAGCCTTCCTCAAATTCTTCGCCCTGATGTAGATTTTATTATCGGGCACCCAATGGCAGGTGGAGAAAAAGAAGGTTATGCCGCAAGCAATGCTCAGTTTTTTGTGAATCATAACTATATTTTGATTCCAAGGGAATGCAATAAGGCAGAAAATCTTGAGTTTATGCGGGAACTGATTACTGCCATGGGATTTACCAGAATTACGGAAACAACCTGCGACATTCATGATTACAAGATCGGCTTTACAAGTCAGCTGTGTCATGTAATTGCCAGTGCACTAGTTGAAAGTGCAGAAGATCCTGGGATAACCGCGTTTGGTGGCGGAAGTTTTGAAGATCTTACTCGCATTGCTTTGATCAATGCTCCGCTATGGACAGAACTTTTCATATCCAATAAAGAAAAGCTTTTGGAACATATCGACCGTTTTGAACAGCAGCTTGAATTGATGAAAAAATATATCGCCAGTGAAGATTCTCAGAATCTGTGCAACCTTTTGAGTGATACTAGAGAAAAACGATTAAAAATGGGTTCGGTACGGACCGAAGTGAAAAAATAATAAGAAGATTGCCATTGAGCATGTCTTTTGGAGGAATGAATGTCTTTTGATCTTGATGCAGCTATCCGCAAGGTGCCGGATTTTCCAAAACCGGGAATTCTTTTTTACGATATAACCAGTATTTTTACGAATACTCAGGCTTTTAAGTTTTGCATCGATAAAATGGTGGAAATCTATAAAGATAAAAAAATTGATGCAGTTGCCGCTGTTGAATCCAGAGGCTTCCTGTTTGCAGCCCCTTTTGCACAAAGACTTGGCATTCCAATGATTCTTATCAGAAAAAAAGGAAAGCTTCCTGGAAGTACTTATTCATGCAAATATTCGCTGGAATATGGAACTGCAGAAATCGAAGCTCATAAAGATGATATTCAGAGCGGAAAGAATTACCTGATTGTAGATGATTTGATAGCAACAGGCGGAACTTTGGCTGCTGCGAAAAATGTTCTGGAGCAGGGCGGCGCAAATGTTTCTGATTTCTTTGGAGTGATTGGACTTCCTGAGCTTAATTACAAGACTGTCCTTGATGGAGCGACAATTACAACTCTCATCAATTATTCAGGAAAATAAATTTGCATTACGGTGGTTGAGTTTATCGAAACCACCACATTCAGTGTAGCAGTCATTTTGACGAGTGGTTCCTGAGCCTGTCGAAGGGTGGTTCCTGAGCCTGTCGAAGGGCTCAATGAGCACTACACTCATTATTTTGGGGACAGACACTTTTTTTGATTCCCAGAGATTGAAATAAATTGAAAAAAAAATTGCATAGTTGTAAAATTAAGGCATTATGTCAAATTTGCCAAAAAACTATAAATCAATGCTTGGTGTGAAAGAAACTGAGCATGCTATTGTCGCCATTAAAGACTTTTTTCAGCTTCAGCTTTCCACTGAGTTAAATCTTACTCGTGTTACAGCACCACTTTTTGTTCGTGCTGGAGTCGGTTTGAATGATGATTTGAATGGTGTAGAAAAGCCTGTCTCGTTTAATGTATCGGGAATGAACGGCACAAAAATGGAAATCGTTCAGTCTCTTGCCAAATGGAAGCGTACCAAAGTTACTGAGCTTGGTCTTAAGCCAGGTTTTGGAATTTATACAGATATGAATGCAATTCGCCCTGATGAAGTTCTGGACGAAATCCACTCCCTTTATGTTGATCAGTGGGACTGGGAAATGTGTATTTCAGAAATGGATCGCACAGTATTCTATCTTTTTGAAATTGTAAAGAAAGTTTATCGCTGTATCAAACGCACAGAATTCTTCCTTTATGACAGATATTCCATGATGGAACCTATTCTTCCAGATGATATCAAGCTTATCTATTCAGATGATTTGATGCGTCAGTATCCGAATCTTTCTCCAAAAGAAAGAGAAAATGAAGTTGCAAAAAAATATGGTGCAGTATTCATTGCAGGTATTGGCGGAAAGCTTCCTGATGGTACGATTCATGATGGACGCGCTCCTGACTATGATGATTGGATTAGTGATGCAGGTGATGGTCATGTTGGATTGAACGGTGATATCATTGTTTGGAATCCGGTTCTTGAGCGGGCTTTTGAACTTTCTTCAATGGGTATTCGTGTAAGCCCAGAATCTCTTGCTGCTCAGTTGAAAGAGCGCGGATGTGAAGAACGCTCAAAGCTTCCATTCCACAAGGCTCTTCTTGAAGGAAAATTTGCATATACACTTGGTGGTGGTATCGGGCAAAGCCGTTTGTGCATGTTCCTTCTTCGCAAAGCTCATATTGGCGAAACTCAGGTCAGTGCCTGGCCAGAAGAAATGCTTGCAGAATGTGATAAGAATGGAATCCAGATTCTGTAGCATAAAACTGTAAAATAACAGGTTAATTTTCGTTAAAAACAAAAAACCTTTGGAAATCAGGGAAACGCTGACTTTCAAAGGTTTTTTTTCAATTGCTCAACTTTGATTTTTCTGTATAATTTTGAGTGTGAACGATAAAGTATTTGAGTTTAAAATTTCCGAAATCGAAAATTCACTTGAACAGTGCCTGAGCAAAGGTATTACGGAACTTTCTGTTCATGATAATTCGCTGGCCTGTGATAAAGGACGTGTTCTCCGATTTTTCTCTAAAGTTCAGTCGGTTGCGCCTGATTTGTTTGTGTCTGTAAAAATCAATCCGAAAATTATCGATAATCAGTTGTGTCAGGCAGCTCAGAATATCAATTGTTCCCTTGAGCTTGATTTTAAGGCATCTGAAAAAGGTTTTGACAAAAAGCTGTTAAGCAAAAAGTGCGCACTTTTGAATAACGCAGGCCTGGTGTTTGGGGTGCAGCTTTACTATGCTGATACTCTAAAAGATACGCTTAAGCTTTTTAAAGACCGCATTGATTTTGCGGTTGCTCAATATCCAAATCATATTGATTTTCCTCAAACCGAAAATTCAGATGAAAGCGCACTTGCCAAGGTAACCGGAATTTTTTCAGGTCAGGATATTCGCTATGCCAGAAATCTTGCATTTGCATGCAGAACCTTTTATTCAGCTGGCCGTGCAGTGCCCTGGTTTGTTTCTGTGCTTGCAGCATTGAAAATCACTGCATCTAGTTTTTTTGCCGATTTTTCCGAGTGGCAGAAAGTCAACAATTGTGATTACAAGTCAGGGTTTGCTCCAGAAAACGTGAAGCATGAAGAAATCGAAAAGATGCAGCTGATATTCCTTACAATGAAACTAGAAGAAAAGCACACGCCTAATCTTCTGCCTTTGGTAACAGACATCGTGCAGCTCAATGGAGCTTTTTCGCGCCTTATTTCTGATGGAACCCAATCTACTGTCATGACGCAATATGATCCTGAAGATTTGCTTGGTCCAGAAAGCATGAATCTTGTGGCATTTGAAAAAGATGTATGCATGGAAAAATGCGCTGTAAATGTTTTTCTGAATGAATATGGCGAAGTGGATTTTCGCTGCCTGCAGTAAGATATTATGATAATTAATTTTTCTACTATTAATAAAGTCCGACTTGATGAATTTTTGCGCCAGAATTTGAGAGAAAAACTGGAGAATCCATCTCTTGCCAGCAATTCAAAAATCCGCCGCCTTATTGTTGCTGGTGCAGTAAGTGTAAATTCTGTGCAGGTGCGCCGGCCGGCCTTTGAGCTTAGAGGACTTTCCCATGTGGCGGTAGATTTTGATGAAAAGAAATTCCTTTATGAAAAACAGCCGGACGACATAAAATATGAAGTGACTCAAAAAGATATTCTTTTTGAAGATGAGTATTTGATTGTGGTTAATAAGCCGGCATTTTTTCCAACTGAACAGACCATTGTAGGCGGCGAAAAGCGGGACAATCTGCATGATGCTTTGGTCCGCTTTTTGTGGGCTCAAAACCCTTCCTTAAGGAATCCCCCTTATGCAGGAATCATGCACAGGCTGGACCGGGAAACAAGCGGAGCAATCCTTTTTACAAAACAGCGGTCTGTTAATGCTGCCATTCAGAAAATGTTTGAAAGTCATGATTTTACAAAGCGCTATGTTGCTTTGTGTTCTGCTGGAACGCAAAAATGCCGCCTGCAGCAGCAAAAAAACTTTTCCCAGGGTTATAAGTGGACTGTTGAACAGCAAATGAATCGCATTTCTCCAAAAAGTCAGGCGGCAAAATGGGGTGTTGTGCCAAAAAATCAGGGTGGCCTTTATTCCAGGACACAATTTACTATTTTGGAAAATCGCGCTGTAGATGGAGTTCACTCTTTTTTGGTGGAAGCTGATCTTTTTACGGGGCGAACCCATCAGATTCGTGTGCATTTGAGCTTTAGTGGCCTTCCCATATTGGGGGATGAACTTTATGGCGGCCACCCTTATAAGCGAATAATGCTGCATTCTGCTTTGCTGGAATTTTTGCATCCGGTCACAAATCAAAAACTGTCAATTAGATGTTCTCCAGACTGGTAATTTCTGTAATTTTTTTTCTTTTTATTGAAACTTATGTTATAATTCTTTGCTGATGAGCTTCCTGAATAGATTAAAAGCCTCAAGAAAATTTTATTCCTCTGTAACTCGTGCCAAATACCTTCTGCTGCTTACAGCTTTGTTTGCTGTCATATATCATGTCATCTACCTTTTTGTTTTCAAATCTTTTGGCATCATGTTCATGCATTATTACAATTATTTTAGCGTGACTTTTTTTTCTGGAATCTTCATCTATGTTCTGAAATGCAAGGCGATTCCAATCTCGGTATTCGTCATTGCTTTTATTGAAGTTTTGACTCATCAGAGCTTATGCATTTATTGTTTTGGTTATTCTTCGGGGTTTCATTACATAATTCTTTTGATTGGACTTTTACCTTTTTTGATTTATCGTGAACAGGTAGAAGCTTCAATTGGAATCGGTTTTGTGTGTACCATAATTTTTGTTTTTTTCGAACTTTATGGACCAAATATCAATCCTGCAGCTTCGATTGATCCGTCAAATCTGTTTGCGCTTAAAGCGGGCAATGTAATTGCATCTGTTCTTGTGATTTTTGCCATGAATGTGGTTTTTGCAATAGTTGTATATTTCAATGAAACCAATCTGGAAGTTGAAGTTGACCGTCAGACAAAAAAGCTTCGCCGGCAGAATTCCCAGATTATGGGTATGCAGAATCGTACAATAAACAGTATTGCCAATCTTGTTGAAAGTCGAGATTTTGATACTGGTGAACATGTTCAGCGCACCCGAGCTTATGTTGAGCTGTTGGCAAAAAATCTTCTAAAGCGAAAGCTTTATCCAGATGTGATCAATGAACGTTTTGTTCAGCTGCTGGGAAAAGCGGCTCCTCTCCACGATATCGGCAAAATTCTTGTTTCAGACTCCATCCTGAAAAAGCAGGGGAAGCTTACTGAAGACGAATTTGAAGAAATGAAGTTGCACACAACTGAAGGAGGACGCATTATCCGTGAGGTTTTCGGTTACGAAAATGACGAATATATCAATATTGCCGCTGAAGTAGCTTTGAATCATCATGAGTGGTGGAATGGTAAAGGATACCCTAACGGAAGTGTGGAAGATGAAATTCCAGTTTCTGCAAGGATTATGGCCATTGCCGATGTTTTTGATGCACTTGTTGCCCAGCGTTGTTACAAAAAGGCTATGCCATTCAAAATGGCTATGGACATTATTGAAAAAGAATCAGGTACGCATTTTGATCCTGTAATGGTTAAGGTTTTTCTTGAAATCGAAGATCAGGTTTATGAAGAAATGAAAAAACCTCTTGCTGAACTTATTTGAATTTTTTTTCCTTTTTTTCTTGACGCTTAATAGTAAAAATTAGTATTTTTTTATTGATAAAAAAGAAAAAGGAATTTTTTTCATGTCTACAGAAAATCAAAACGAAGAAAATCAGACAGAAGAAACAAAAAGTGCTGATGCACCTGAACAATCTGCATCGGATACAGTTTCTGAAACAACCGAGGAAAAGCAGATTTCTCCAGAAGAAAAAATTGCTGCCCTTGAAAAGGAAATTGCAGATCTTAAGAGTCAGGCGCTTTATGCAGCTGCAGAAAATGACAACTGGCGCAAACGCATGAAGCAGCAGAAAGATGAAGCTGTTGCCTATGCAAATTCATCACTTCTTAGTGATCTTCTTGAAAGTCTTGATAATTTTGACCGCACAATCGATGCAGGAAAGGATGCAACGGATGTAAAAACCATTACCGATGGCATTAAGATGATCAGCAAAAACCTTGTTGGTATGCTTGAAAGTAAGTATGGTCTTGCAAGCTTTGGTAAGGAAGGGGATGAATTTAATCCTGATGAACATGAGGCAATCGGCCGGGTTGAAGATGAAAAGGCAAAAAAGGAAACTTTGAGTCAGGTTTATCTCAAAGGCTACAAATTGAATGGAAAAATCATTCGCCATGCAAAAGTAATGGTGAGTGTTCCAAAGAACTAAGTAATTTACGGTGATTGAGCCTGTTGAAATCACCTTATAATAAAATCAGTAAAGTGGTTTCGACAGGCTCAACCACCAAATAGAGGATAAAATTATGTCAAAGATTATTGGTATTGACTTGGGAACAACAAACTCCTGTGTTGCCGTTATGGAGAACGGTGAACCAGTAGTAATTCAGAACTCAGAAGGTGGACGTACAACTCCATCTATCGTAGGTTTTACAGCAAAGGGTGACCGTGTTGTAGGTCAGCCAGCTAAGAACCAGATGGTAACAAATCCAAAAAACACAGTTTATTCTGCAAAACGCCTTATCGGTCACAAATTCGGAGAACTTCAGGGCGAAGCAACAAAACTTCCATATAAAGTAATTGATAATGGCTCTGACTGTCGCATAGAAATCACACAGAATGGCGAAACAAAAAAATATTCTCCACAGGAAATTTCTGCTTTCGTTCTTCAGAAGATGAAGAAAACAGCTGAAGACTACCTTGGGGAAACAGTAACAGAAGCTGTTATTACAGTTCCTGCTTACTTCAACGATGCTCAGCGTCAGGCCACAAAAGATGCCGGAAAAATCGCTGGTCTTGATGTAAAACGTATCATCAACGAACCAACTGCTGCTGCTTTGGCTTTTGGTTTCAAGCAGGATCAGGACAAGGAACATACAATCGCTGTTTATGACCTTGGTGGTGGTACATTCGATATTTCCATCCTTACATTGGCTGATGGTGTATTTGAAGTAATTTCTACAAACGGTGATACACACCTTGGTGGTGATGACTGGGATCGTGCAATCATCAACTGGTTGCTTAAGGAATTTAAGAACGATTCAGGTATTGATCTTTCTGGTGATGCTATGGCTATGCAGCGTCTTCGTGAAGCTGCAGAAAACGCTAAAATTCAGCTTTCTTCACAGACTTCAACAGATATCAACCTTCCATTTATTACTGCTGATGCAACAGGTCCAAAGCATCTTCAGAAGACACTTACACGTGCTCAGTTTGAACAAATGACAGAAGATTTGTTCGAAAGAACAAAGGAACCATGCCGCAAAGCTCTTGCTGATGCAAAACTTTCTACAGACAAGATTGATGAAGTTCTTCTTGTTGGTGGTTCTTCTCGTATGCCAAAAGTTCAGGAAGTTGTTAAGTCAATTTTCGGAAAAGAAGGTTCTAAGGCTGTAAACCCAGATGAAGCTGTTGCAATTGGTGCAGCTGTACAGGGTGGAGTTCTTAAAGGTGATGTAAAAGACGTTCTCCTTTTGGATGTAACTCCACTTTCACTTGGTATTGAAACAATGGGTGGTGTAATGACTAAGCTCATCGCCCGCAATACAACAATTCCTACAAAGAAGAGTCAGGTATTCTCTACTGCAGCTGACGGTCAGACAGCAGTTTCTATCCATGTACTTCAGGGTGAGCGCGAAATGGCAGCTCAGAACCGTACACTTGGTAACTTTGACCTTGTAGGTATTCCTCCAGCTCCTCGTGGAGTTCCACAGATTGAAGTAACATTTGATATCGATGCAAACGGTATTGTTCATGTTTCTGCTAAAGATCTTGGAACAGGTAAGGAACAGCACATTCAGATTACATCTTCTTCAGGTTTGAGCGATGCTGAAATCGAAAAGATGGTAAAGGATGCTGAAGCTAATGCAGAAGCAGACAAGAAGCAGCGTGAAGCAGTTGATGCTAAGAACGAAGGTGAATCTTTCGTATACCAGACAGAAAAAACTCTTAAGGAAATGGGCGACAAGATTTCTGATGCTGACAAGCAGAAGATCGAAGATGCTGTAGCAGAACTTAAGAAGGCTCTTGAAAGCAATAATACAGAAGAAATTAAGGCTAAGACAGAAGCTTTGAAGCAGGCATCATACAAGATGGCTGAAGAAATGTACAAGGCTCAGGGTGCATCTGGTGCACAGCCGGGAGCAGATGCTGGCGCTGCAGGCTCAGATGCTGGTGCAAGTGCAGGTTCTTCTGATTCTTCAAAGTTCAACAAAGGCACTGCTGACGATGTTGACTTCGAAGTACAGGATGACAAATAAAATAGTTTGGGGCTGTCCCAAAAGTAATGAGTGTAGCGCTCATTGAGCCCTTCGACAGGTGGTTCCTGAGCCTGTCGAAGGGCTCAGGAACCACCCTTCGAAATGACTGCTACACTAAATGTGGTGG
>JAEDGP010000055.1 GCA_016297405.1 Treponema sp. | reverse complement strand
AAATCTTGCCCAAATCTTGAAACTTGAATATTGTAATGATATGGAAAAAATCGCAAGCTTTACAGTAAATCACCTTGATTTGCTCACTGGAATTTACGTTTCTAGAAAGGATTCCATCGGTTCAGAAACCGCCACCACTTTTGACCTGCGCTGGACCCGTCCAAATGTAGAACCTGTAATGGGAACCGCTGGCTTACACGCAATTGAGCATCTTGGCGCAACCTTTTTACGCAACGACCCGGAATGGGCTCAAAAGACTATCTATTTTGGACCTATGGGATGCAGAACAGGTTTTTATGTAATTTTCAAAGGGAATCTGGAATCAAAGGATATCGTGCCTATCATTTCAAAAATGGTAGATTTCATAATCCAATACGAAGGCGAAATTCCTGGCGCATCTGCGAAAGATTGCGGAAATTATCTTGATCTGAATCTTTCCATGGCAAAATACTACGCAAAAAAATTCAAATCTGAAGTTTTGGACAATATCTGCGACCAGCGATTAAATTATCCAGTCTAGCTAAATCATCCAGAATCACAAGATTATCCATGCAATAGGAAATATTAATGAAAAAAGAATTAACATCTGCCGAAAACGTTGTTCAGAACGTATGTAACATAAAAAAAGACGAACGAGTTTTGATCATCGCAAATCCTGGAACAAGCAATATTGCGCAAGATTTGTACACCGCCTCAAATGAAGCCGGTGCAAAAACCGTTTTGATGTACCAGAACGCAAAATCTTCATTTGATAATGCCGAACCAGAAGTTTTAGCTGCCATTGCCACAAATCCAGATATTTGTTTTTCAATTTCTGCAATAAAGCTTGGAAAAGATCCTCAGAGTGCTGCAAATCCATTTAAATCAGAAGATGGCCAGACATACAGCCATATTTTTGATTATCTTCTGGATGGCAAAAAATCTATGCGCGCCGTCTGGACTCCTGGCATTACTCAAGACATGTTTGACCGCACCGTGAACATTGATTACAAACAGCTTGGCGCCCGCTGCCAGTCTTTGATAAAGCTTTTCAAAAATGCCAAAACCGTGCATGTTACAGCTCCTGCAGGAACAGATATTACCATCCCTGTTCAGGGAAGATCATTGCTTTCTGACGATGGAAATTTTTCCAAACCTGGATGTGGTGGAAATATACCTGCAGGAGAAGTTTTCATCAGCCCTGTTGTGGGCAGCGGCAATGCAAGCGGAATGACAAATGAAGATGAATTGAACGCCATGTCCACCGGCTGCAACGGAAAAATTGTTTATGACGGATCAATGACATTTAGCGACGGTGACTCCATTATCGAAACACCAATAGAATGCACAGTTGTCAACGGTTTTGTCACCGAAATAGAAGGAAAGGCTGAAGCAAAGCGTCTTTTAAAAACAATCTCCGAAGCTGAACAACGTTCTATTGCTTACGAAAAAGACGGCAAACTTCCTGAAGGAATGGGCATAATATATAGAAGGAATGCGCGCAATATTGGTGAATTGGGAATTGGTCTGAATCCAGCTGCAATGATTACAGGAAACATGCTGGAAGATGAAAAAGCGTTCAACACCTGCCATTTTGCCATTGGCGAAAACTATGACAATGATGCGCCAAGCCTGATTCATCTTGATGGGGTTGTTCGAAATCCAACAATCACAATCATCTACGAAGATGGTTCGGAAAAAATCATTCTGGAAAACGGAGCTTTGCAAATCGATTAATTTTTGCAATAACCATAAAAATAACTCAAAGACTGCGCTTTATATAAAACGCAGTCCTTTTTTTTCCAACCATAAGGTCCAAGTCCTGCTTTAAGCGAAAGTCGAGTTAAAAAATCTTCCCTGGAATAATTTCTTTCCATTGCAACTGCGCCTTGCAACAATGTCCGATTCTCAGCAAACTCCAGAAGCAGACTGTCTTGCCCGGGACAAAAATCAAAGGCCTCGTTCATCTTTTTCCATCTTCCAAAAACACTCACATTTGCAAAAAGATCTGATAGCTCTTCAGCCGCAATCGCAGAATAGCGAGGATCTTTTGCCGCTTCACTGGCGCAAAAAGCAATGTTTTGCTCCAGGTTCAAAAGATCCACCCCACCATAAAGGGAGAGGCATCCCCTGTCGGTATTCTTTGTCCTGAAGCGAACTGCAATTCCTGTGCTTTGGGGCGACATGCTTTCGCAGCTTTGCAAGGGGATAGTGCGCACATTGTCAAACATGTGGGAAAATGCCATTTCGCCTAATTTTTTCCCAACATTCTGGTTTTCATCCACTCCCAGGCCAGCCCGTATTTTACTTTCAAGTTCAGTTCGTTCAGCCAAAGCCTCCCAGGATTTCAGCACATCCTGAGTAGCCGCATAATGGGCTGGCCCATTTCGCTCATCAGCAGAAATCTGCTTTTCAACCAATGCTTTGGCGATGTAAGCCGGCGCATTGAACCAAAGATATGGTCCTGGCCAAAAACATTCTTTCCCATTTTTAAAGAAGTTCTGCTCATCATTCCATCTCATCCAGCCAACAAAATCGTCATTCGTTTCGATTTTTTCGCCATAAAGACCGCTGCAAAGTTTCCATTCCGCCGGCTTTTTATATTCTGCCAAAAAAATCTTAAGCCAGCGCCAAAGGTCTGCCGGGCTATCCTGATAAACGGAAGAAAGGCACATGGTAAACGTCAAAGGAGACTGATTTTGAATCCAGTCAGCAAGTTCCCGGCAAAAAGAATCGGGATCTGGCCCCGGATTTCTGGTAAAAATATCAAAATCCAAAGTGATGATAAGCGGCTCTTCAAATTCGGCCTTAATCAAATCATGAAAGTCCATTAGTTGGACATGATCCTTTTCGTATTCTTTCACTCCAGGAGCAGCTTTCGTTACAGACCTGTCAAACCAGTTCGCCCGGGAATTCCTGTTAGGCAAAAGCAAATCTCTGCCCGAAGCCCAGATAATCTTGCCAATCAAACGTTGTTCCAAAAGCATTCCGGCCCAATCAGCACTATTTACAGACTTTTTGTCAAAATCCACAAAACCTTCTTCATCAAAAGTAGCGTAATTCTGATCAGGCATAACATCATGATGATAGTCAAGCAAAACCAGCGTTGGCAGCACATCTCCATGGTTTCGATAAAATTGAGTCTGTTTATGAACATTTGTTTTTTGTGAAAGCTTGTTCTGTACATATTTTTTTGCAACTTCATAGACCCATTCGTAACTTGCAGAATGACGGTCACTTAAAAGAATTTCTGGATGTTTTTCATTTTGTTTTGAACACCCTGTGGCAAGCAGAATAAACAAAGGTAAAACATATAATGGTTTTCTTCCCATAAACTTTTGTTTTAATAACATAGTCCACCA
The DNA here is from genome assembly GCA_016297405.1 of Treponema sp. GTDB lineage: Bacteria > Spirochaetota > Spirochaetia > Treponematales > Treponemataceae > Treponema_D. Next base: position 9,409 of record JAEDGP010000055.1, on the reverse strand, counting down.
CCCGTATCTAGAATAATAGATTTATCAACCATATAATATCAACTATATTCAACTATATATTATTAAAACTAATACATAATTTATTCACATTTTCAATATGGAGATTCTGATGAAAAAAAGCATTTTAACTTTTATTTCTCTTTCGCTTATTTTAGGTATAACCTTTTCTGGCTGCTCAAAGAAAAAAGAATCAAAGGAAGCATCCCCAGAAGTTCAGCCTGTACAAAAAAAGGAAAGCACAACAACTTCTTCCAATGCAGACTTGATTCTTGCCGGATATACTTACGAAGAGTCGTTAAAGACTTCGGGATTTCATACAGAAGCTCATAAAAAATATTTGAACGATCCGCTGAAATTCAAATCTATTCCAACTCAGAATCTGCACTGGGAAAGGCAGACTTTCGTAGTTGCAAGCGATTTTGCGATGCTTTATTCACAGTCAAATTTCAATTTTACCGAATATGGATGGGCAACCATAAAAGATCCAGACAACATGATTGGAGAACCTATTCCTTATGCAACACTTTTAAAAGGAACAGGATCATATATTTCAAATTCAGACCCGGAACTCAATTCCTATTGCCAGGGAATGTTCAATTTCCAGGATAACTGGAACTGGTTCTTCGAAGTTGAATACAATGGAAAAACCGGATACGTTTTTGGCTCTGACCTTTATGGCCGCTACAATTCCTATGAATCAAACTGCATTTCCGCTGAACTTTACAGAACAAACGGGAAATTTCAGGAATTTTACCCTATTACAGGTTACACACCTATCCAGCCAGATATAGTGCAGTCATTGGAAAAAGACAAGCTTGCAATTCAATACGCAGAACCAGAAAAGACTTATTATATTGATGATATGTTGCACGAATACAATTCTTTGCGTTGGGGAGATCGCAATAGATCACTTTTCATTACAACCGACCTTGCATCTCACTGTCAGCACCTTACATTTGACAGAATGATTCAGTACACGGAAGAAAACTATTTTGCACCAAGACTTTTAAGTCTTACACAGAATTTCATTGAAAAAATTAAAATTGACGACGATGTTCATGATGACCTTAAAAACATTGCACTTACCTTTTTTCAGATTCCAGAAGCTCTTCTTCGCATTACAGAAACAAAACCTCAGCTTGGCGAATATGAAGCCGATGAAGAATCTCCAGATGTGTCCGAAGTTCTCTCTGAATATCCCACAGAAGTTGCCCAGGTTGTAAGAAAGATTCTGGCTGCTGATTCAATTGACTCAATTACATGCCTTGGTGATGACCCAATCAAAGAGGATTTTTCTCAATACAAACCACGGGGGCACTACACAAAAAACAAAGCTCTTGAATCCTACTTCAGAGCAGAAATGTGGTATGGCCGCATTCATTTTCTTATTGCAAAACCACAGATCAACAAAAACAGCAAACAGCAGCTGGAACGTACCGCTTTTTATCTGATCAATCTTGTACAGAAAAATCCAGAACTCTACAACGCATGGGAAGAAGTTTTCACGCCAATTACTGATCTGATCGGATATTTCGATGATCTTGGATTCGAAGAGCTGCTTCCTTTATGGAAAGAACTTGGTTCTTCAAACTTCAAGGACTGGAGCGCAAAAAAATCAAATATTGCCCATCTGATGAAAGCATGCAATGAGCGTCTTCGTCCACCTGCTATCAGCGGAACAAGCTTTACTCAAGGTGGCGCTACAGATTCAGAAGACGCTTCAAAACCTGCAATGGGATTCAGATTTCTTGGCCAGCGCTTTACCTGGGATTCATACATTCACCAGAAAGTTTCACCTCCTCGCCTTATGAGCAGAGATATGGTGCGCGGCCTTGACATTATGAAAGCCTTTGGCTCACGAACAGCTGACTGGCTGCTGCAGCAATATGATTACCCTTCCATGCCAGGCCTTGAAGACAAACTTAATGAAATTCAAGGTGACTTTGAAAAACAGCCAGACAATTTCTGGAACAAAACCTATTACAACACCGTTCTTGCGCAGATTAAGGCGCTTGCCACATTCGAACAGGGTACAGGATTTTACTTCACTGAATCGCCGCTTTGGAATATTAAATCAATGCTTTCATCTCATGGAACTTGGGCTGAACTTCGCCACGATACAATTCTGTATGTAAAACAAAGTTGTGCCGAACGCGCTGGAGACGGTGATTTTGAACCTACTTTCAGAACAAAACCCCTTCCAAAGCCAATCAATTATATTGAACCAAACCTGCCGTTCTGGCAGATTTCCAAAAATTCTGTTCTCAAACTCCAGGAAATCTATTCGAACTACAACTTGATGGATTCAGAAACAGAAAATACATTGGAAATGCTTTTGAATTTATACGACAAATGTATTGAAATCGTAAAACTTGAAGCAGATGACAAGCCTATTTCAAAAGAGCAGAACGAATGGATTCGCACCGTTCCAGACACCTTTAACATTACCATCATGATTCATAACCGTAATGGTTACATCGATGATATGGAACAAAATAAGATGGCTTGTATCGCTGATGTATACACAAATGGTGAAAAGGGACTTTGCCTTGAAGTTGGAACAGGCCGCCCTCACAGAATTTACGTTCCTTTGAATGACGGCCAGGGAGGAAAGCGCATTGCTACTGGTATAATCTACAGTTATTACGAATTCAGTCAGTCTCAAACCAACCGCCTGAACGATGAAGAATGGAAGGCAGAAGTTTACACAAGTCCTGATGCATGCAGCGCAAAAATGCCTGCCTGGGAACGAAAAATTCTCAGACCTTACACTCCAGATTTACAACGCTACAGATAAAAATGAAAACCCCTTTTTCCGCTCCGCTCCTAAAACTGGGCCTTTTCTCCGCTTTTCTGTGTGCCACAGCTTTTTTTGTCTCAGTGGCGGCGGGGTGCAAAAAGCATACAACCGAACAGCAAAACCCAGATGACACCCTTGAAGTAAAAACCTGGGATGTCATAGGCCAGGAAAATTATGCACCCCTCCCCCACATTAAACGTGAAAGCTTTCTTCCCAAAGACGCAAAGCCATGGGCTGGTACCGTCAGCCACCATCTTTTAGCAGGAGATATAATCGACCAATGGTTTAAGGAACTGGCGCAAACCAGGAATGTAAAAACCTTTTTCATTATTTGCCCTTCACACTGGGGGCTTTCAGTTCATGAATGGTCTTTGGGAAACATAATCTGGAAAACCAAATACGGCCCAGTTTATTCCGCAAGTCAAAAAGTTCATGACATCGCTTCTTCACTTAATGTGCAGATTGAAAATCAGGTTTACCCCGTTGAACATGGAATAAACACATTGATTCCTTTCATCGCAAAACATTTCCCAAATGCAAAAATTGTTCCAATCGCGCTAAAACATCCAGAACCGCCATTAAACCAGAGGGATGCGCAGACTCTATACAAGACTCTGGCGCCTTATTTTTCTTCCCGGGAGCGGGAAGAAAACTTTTTGCTGATTTCCACAGATTTTGCACACCACGGAAACTATGAGGGTACAGTTTTTAAAGATACCCGCTCCCGGGAATTCTTTAAGGCGCCAGGGCAAAACACATGGATTTTTTGCGGCTGCGACAACAGACCTGGCATTTATGCCCTTGGCCACATAATGAATTCACAGACAAAAGCCACAATCACACATCACACAAATTCCTATGAAATTTCTGGTTTAGATGAAAATGACATTACAAGCTATTTTTTCAGCTTCTTCTATTAATTCAATTTGAATGAAAATTTAAAATCTTTATTCTAAATTCCGTGATATAATATTTTTATGATAAATTCTCAAAATAACAATAGTTCAATACCAGAACGATTAACAGGACTTTCAGTTCCACTTGGAGCTGCTTACACAAAGAAAAATACAGTAATCGGTGAATTTACAGTTCTTCCCGAATTGGCTAAAATCTGCAAAAGTGCAGGACTTGGAATAATCCAGTTACTACCGGTAAATGATACAGGTACACAGTCATCTCCATATAGTGGACTTTCAGCATTTGCATTGCACCCAATCTATATCGATATAAAGGAAATTCCAGAATTTAAGGATGCCTATGCTTCCAACAAAACTTTTGCCAAAGCGTATGACCAGATGATTAAGGATTTTCCATACACTCCAGATGGAAGATACAAATATCAGGACATTCTGAATGCAAAAACTAATCTTCTGCAGATTCTTTTTGACAGCACAGAAATCGCAAAATCTGAAAAAGCAAACGATGAATTGCAGAAATGGATCGACAAGAATCCGTGGATTGTAAATTATGCCGTTTACAAAAACCTCAAATACAAATACATGCAGGCATCCTGGAAGGAATGGGCAAAAGAAGATCAGACACCAAGTCAAAAGGAAATCAAATCTCGGTGGAATGATGCCAAATTGATGAAAAATCATCTGTTTTATGCATGGACACAGATGCGCGCTGCACAGCAATTCAAAAAATCCACTGATGCAGTTCGCAAAGCCGGAATCATTTTGAAAGGCGATATGCCAATCCTTATGAATGAAGATTCATGCGATGCTTGGGCTTGTCCAGATATTTTTAACCACAACCTTAGAGCCGGTTCCCCTGTAGATGGTGAAAATCCAACAGGACAAAACTGGGGTTTCCCTACCTACAACTGGGATGTTCTCAAAAAGAATAAATTCAGCTGGTGGATTGACCGTCTTAAGAGCGCAGAACAATATTACGGTGCATATCGCCTTGACCATATCCTTGGTTTCTTCCGTATTTGGGCTATTCCAGCTACAGATACAACCGCTGTGCTTGGTCACACTGTTCCTTATGTACCAATTACAAGAGAGCAGCTTAATAATGCAGGTTTTGATGATGGAAGAATCCGCTGGCTTTCTCAGCCTCATGTTTCTACTGGCCTTATTGAAGATATTACATGGAATCATGAAACAGCAACTGCTATTTTGAACAAATTCATGAACAGAATCGGAAGCGAAGAACTTTGGCTTTTCAAAAATACAATCAAAGGCGACAAAGACATCTACTCAACCGATCTTTCTGCCTACTGTCAGGGCGATGCCCAGCAAAGAGTAAAAGATGCCCTTTCTCTAAAATGGCGTGACCGCTGTCTCATTGAAGTTACTCCAGATTGCTTTGTTCCAGTATGGACTTATTACAATTCTACAGCATGGAATTCCTTGAATGAAGACGAAAAGAACAGGCTCAAATCCCAGATGGCTCGTGCAGAAGTTGCTCAAGATAAACTTTGGGAAACTCAATCAGACGAAATTCTTTCCACTCTTACAAAATCTGTAAAGATGGTTCCTTGCGGAGAAGACTTAGGCGCTAACCTTCCATGTCTTCCTGGCGTTATGGAAAAAAATGGCATTCTTGCCCTTCGTGTTACTCGCTGGTGCCGCAACTGGGACGCAAAACCAGAAATGCCATATAAATATTTGCCAGAAACAATACCGCTTTCTGTAACAACATCATCGGTTCATGATTCCACCACTTTGCGCCAATGGTGGCAGGAAGACAGAGACGCAGCAAGTCTTTTTGCCCGCTCTTATGCTGATGCCTTTGGTATCAATGCAAACGATTTTGGTGAACTTCAAATGCTTTGCAATGCGCCATTCTCTGAAAAGATTGCCGAAGGCTTCCTCCAGGGACTTGCTCGTTCCGGAAGCTGCTGGTGTATTCACCCTATGGGCGATTTTCTTTCACTTTCAAAGAAATATTGGCTCGCTAATCCAAACGACGAACGAATCAATGTTCCTGGAAGCGTAACAGACTTCAACTGGACTTACAGATTGCCGGCTTACCTTGATGATATTGCAAAAGATAAAGAACTTTTGGAAAAAATCAAGAAAATCGCTGATTTACACAAAGCTTAAAATAATTTCAGATTAACCGTTAGGAGGATATATGAAAGTATCATACAATGAGTTTCATGTAAGCAAAAAAATAAGAGATGTTTGTCAATTTGACGGAAGAATGTTTGCTTCCACTGGTAATGTAATTCTTGCAAATCTTAAAAATGTCCGCGCATTTGCAGATAAATTGAATAAGGAATTTGATCGTCGCGGGCAAAAGGACAAGCGCATTTCAGCAGGCTCATTGAATGCTATGGGACTGATTGACGAAATCTTCCACTATGTTTGTATGCTTTACCGCAGAGATAAACTTTTGGAATCTTTTAAAAAAGTTCTTGCCGATTTGGACGAACTTTACACAAAAGAAGCTATTGATTCAATGCTCCTTGATTTCACAAAGGAATTCCCGCCTGTTGAAGTTTATCAGGGAAAACTGAGCCCAGAAGAATATCTGGCAAAATCTGCTGTTGATACCGGAACTGGTGCAGAAAGAACAAACAGGGAACAGACTCTTGAAGAGCTCATTCTTCTGCATCTTGCAAACGAAAATCCAGCATTTAAGCCTTTTGCAATCATGTTTGACGATTCTGAATTAATTAAAAATCCGCTTTACGAAAAAACATGGGCCTCCATTCAGAAAACCTTTCAGAGCATGCCAAAATTCGGACCATTCAGCCATGACCTCATCACAATGCTTAGAGAACCGGTTACTTTCAGCCCAAACAGCCTGAAAGGCCAGCTGGATTACATCCGCCAATACTGGAGCGATTTGCTTGGAGAATGGCTTCGCCGCCTTCTTTCCGGAATCGACACTCTTTCTGAAGAAGAAAAGATGTTCATGAAGTTTAATCCTATCAATGGTGGCGACGTGAACATGGAACCATATAATTATGATGGTTTGATGAAGGAGTACGAACGATTCTCGCCTGACCGCGAATGGATGCCACGCGTTATCCTCATGGCTAAAACTGTTTTAGTTTGGCTTGATCAACTTACAAAAAAATACAATCGTCCTATCACTCGTCTTGACCAGATTCCAGACGAAGAACTGGACACTTTGCGTGACGAAGGTTTCACTGGACTTTGGCTTATAGGATTATGGACTCGCTCAAACGGATCCAAAAGAATCAAGCAGCTTTGCGGAAACCCAGAAGCAGCAGCTTCAGCTTATTCTCTTTATGACTACAACATTGCAGAAAATATCGGTGGTTGGGACGCCCTCACAAACCTTCGTACAAGGCTTTGGCAACGCGGTATTCGTCTGGCATCAGACATGGTTCCAAACCACACAGGTATGGACTCAGAGTGGATTGTAAATCGCCCGGATCTTTTTGTTCAACGCAGAGATGCTCCATCATCTACTTACACTTTCAATGGCGAAAATCTTTCATGGGACCCAAATGTTGGTGTATGGCTCGAAGACCATTACTATGACCATTCAGACTGTTCCGTTGTTTTTAAGCGCGTAGATTTCCGTAATGGTGACACCCGCTATATCTACCACGGAAACGATGGTACTGGTATGCCATGGAACGACACTGCCCAGATTGACTTTTTGAATCCAGAAGCTCGTGAAGCTGTTATGCAGGACATTCTGCATGTTGCACGAAACTTCCCAATCATCCGCTTTGACGCTGCAATGGTTCTTGCAAAAAAATCAATTCGAAGATTGTGGTATCCACAGCCGGGTCATGGTGGCGACATTTACTCAAGATCTGAATATGCTCTTACCGACCAGGAGTTTGAAGCTCGCATTCCAAACGAATTCTGGCGTGAAGTCGTAGACCGCGTTGCAAAAGAAGTGCCAGATACACTTTTGCTGGCAGAAGCTTTCTGGATGATGGAAGGTTACTTCGTTCGTACATTGGGTATGCACCGCGTTTACAATTCAGCATTCATGAACATGCTCAAAAAGGAAGAAAACCAGAAATACCGTGACACTGTTAAGAACACAATCAAGTTCGATCCACAGATTTTGAAACGCTACGTAAACTTCATGAACAATCCTGATGAAGATACTGCTGTTGCTCAATTCGGAAAAGATGACAAATACTTTGGTGTTTGTACTTTGATGATTACAATGCCAGGTCTTCCAATGTTCGGTCACGGACAGATTGAAGGCTATACAGAAAAATATGGCATGGAATTCACAAAAGCTTACAAGAACGAAACTCCAGACCAGAATCTTATCAATCGACACTGGCATGACATTTTCCCAATCATGAAAAAACGCTACATCTTTGCTAATGTAGACAACTTCCTCTTCTACGATGTATGGGACAATGGCGGAGTAAACGAAAACATCTTTGCTTATTCCAACGCATGCGGCAATGAACGCGCTGTTGTTTTCTACAACAACAAATATGACAGAGCTCAAGGTTGGATTAAGCAGTCTTGTGAATATGCAGTAAAAACCCCCGATGGTGTAGAAATGCACACTAAGAGCATCTCCGAGGCCATGGGCCTTACTCCAGAAGATGATAAGTTCTGTCTTTTCAGAGAACATCGCACTGGTTTGTGGTATATTCGCCGCAGCCGCGAAATTTGCAATTCCGGAATGTTCCTATCATTGAACGGATTTGAATATCAGGTTTATATGGATATCCATCAGGTGGCTGATCTTCCAGATCACAGATACCAGATTCTCTGCGACACATTACAGGGACGCGGATGTTTTGACCTTGAAACAGAATGGCAGGAAATCTGCTATCGCGATCTTTACATTCCTTTTGGTGATTTTGCAAAGACTATCATCCCTGAAGTTCACATGATACTCCATCCTGCAACTGCTGAAAAACTTTCTGCAGAAACATTGAAAAAACAGGTCAAAGATCTTGTTGCTTCAGCAGAGGTTGCTGCCCTTAAATTCTACGAAACAGCAAATAGATTCGCTGGCAGCGAATACAAACTTTCTGAACCTGCAAAACAGTACAAAAATTTTGCAAAAAAACTTGAAAAGATTGTTCTTCTTTCAAGATGCAAAAAGGCAAAAGCTTCGGAAGATGTTACTGCAGCTCTTAAGAAAGCAAAAGATGCAGACAGCTTCCTTGAAACAGCATTTGCAAACAACAGCGTTCTTGATGAACTTTTGATTTCTTACTCAATGGTTCAGCCACTTGCAGAAACTTGTCTTGCAGAAAAATGGGCTCTAGCTCGCAAATTCAGCGATTTCTACAACTCCCTTGGCGTTGCAAAATGCGATGTTCGCAATGAACTTTCGAAGATTTTTGCACTTGCAAAAGCAACAAATCCAGCTGCAATTGCAAAAGACAGCAAGATGGCAGGATATACACTTTGCCGCACATTGTGTACCGGTGATTATTCATTTGCCCTTTCTGGCGCAAATACTTACGACGGTATTTCATGGTTCAACAAAGAACTGCTTGATTCCAGCCTTATAATGGCATTTGCAATCTACGTTCTTTCTGAAGAAAAATTGGAAGAGGTTCTTAATCAGTTTGTAGACCTTATTTCTGCAAAAGACAAGGCAAACTATAAATGTGAAGAACTCATTGCCGCATTTGCTCCAAAGCTCAATGATGCTAAATCTGGTACAAAAAAGGCTTCTGCAAAAAAG
>JAEDGP010000054.1 GCA_016297405.1 Treponema sp. | reverse complement strand
TCCCACAAATTGAAATTGATGGGAGAATGGCAGTTTTTGATTCAAACTCCGGTGTGTGTTTTTTTTCGCATGATTCTTCCGGAGATTTTGAATTTAACAATGAAAACGCGGATGGTAGATAATAATAGAAATGGTGTAATATTTTGATATTAAAAAAAGGATTTTCAGCATAAAACTGAAAATCCTGAAGTAGGTGGGCCATGTCGGATTTGGACTGGGGACCAAAGGATTATGAGTCCTCTGTTCTAACCGATGAGCTAATGGCCCAAGGATGTACCCAAAAGTATGTTGTTGGTGATAACATTTTAGAGATTTTTGGTCAATGGAGAAACTATAATTGTCCTCTGCACTGTAAAAATCTTATTGCATAAAATATACTATAAGAAAATTTTGGATTAAGTTATAGAATTGATGACGGCTCAAGTATCCGTATGAAATAGACAGTAGCAAGAATAGCACTTGAGCCAGTTTCGGCTAACTTTACTAAATATTTTTGCTAATGTATAATTTTTAAGTTATGAAAGTTTGGATAAAATTTCTTATTGGAGCTATCGCTGGTATCATCATTTCTTATATTCTTCCGGTAGATAATACTTCGGTTACTGAGGCAGTATCCTATGCTACAGAAATTGTAATTCGATTTGGAAGATACATGTTGATTCCAGTTGTTTTCTTTACAACCATCATTTGTTTCAATCGACTTAGAGACAATCATCTGCTTTTGAAAACCGGCCTTTGGACCGGAGCTATAATTGTGGGATCTGCAATAATTCTGACAATTGTTGGCATTTCCTCCATTTTGCTTGTAAAACTTCCACGTATTCCTATTACAGATGTATCTAATCCTGAAGGTGTCTCTATTGGAGTAATGGATTTATTGCGCTCGTTGTTTCCGGTTTCTGCCTTTGATTCTCTTTCCAATGGCGTTTATCTTCTGCCGGTTTTCTTTTTTGCATGCATAATAGGATGCGCTTCTACAGCTGATCCAATCCTTTTTAAGCCAGTGATTCAGCTATCTGACTCGCTTTCTAAGTTGATGTATAATATCAGCGTTCTTTTTACGGAATTCCTTTCATTTGGAATGGTTGCGATTCTTACGGCATGGATGATTCAATATAGAGAAGTTATGGCAAAAGGTGTATATCAGCCATTAATTCTTATGCTTTTGATCGACTTTGTGATTGTTGTGGCTGTAATTTATCCCATCATCATCAGATATCTTTGCCATGATCCACATCCTTACAGAATTCTTTATGCTTCAATCTGTTCTGTTTTGACTGCTTTCTTTAGTGGGGATGCGAATCTGGTGCTTCAGCTTAATATGCGCCACACAAAGGAAAGTCTTGGTGTTCGCAGACGAATTAATGGTGTTGTAAATCCGCTTTTTTCTATCTTTGCAAGAGGCGGTACAGCTTTGGTCACAACCATTGGATTCATTTTGATCTGGAGATCATATTCCACTCTTTCAATGCCAGTAGCAGATATTGTAAAAATTACACTCACAGCATTTGGCATTTCATTTCTTTTGGGTGGATTTCCAGCTGGTGGTGCTTTCATCACATTGACAGTTCTGTGCACAACTTATGGAAAGGGTTTCGAAAACGGTTATCTGCTTTTGAAGCCGGCAGCACCAATTATCTGTTCGTTTGCAACAGCATTTGATGCAGCGACTGCTATATTTGGAACTTATATTGTTGGTGTAAAGACAAAACATGTGGAACATCACAGTATCAGCCACTATATTTAATAACAGCATTTATTTTAAAAGATTTGTTTTGATTCTGTGAGCCTTTACATTATAATGGTTGAGACGGATTTTAGGAGATTGTATGGGAAACATCGTTGATGAAATCATCAAAGGGCGAAAGGTATTTTTCATTGCCCCAGACCATTCGTTGCTTCCAGAAAATTATCTGGAAGAATACCTTACATTAGGATACGAATGTTATTTCATAGACAACGATATCTTTCTTCCAATGGAAACTAAGGTAGAAATTATCCTTTCGATTTTTAAAGATTCGATCCTGTTTTTTAATATTGATGCACCTATATCAACAATAAAGTGGCCTAGTTTTATCCTGAATCTTCAGATGAAGTATCCGGAAGCGATTTTTGGCGTACTCTATAATAAGCGGCAGTCTGTGCCTGAACGTCAGGGTATTGAACGCCAATTCCTGTACACAATTGGAATTAAGGGTGGTTGCATTCAGCTTGAATATCAGAAGAAAAATAATTTTGGGCTTATTGAAAAAACTTTGTACGCAAACCAGGCTATGGGGCGTCGAAAGAATGTTCGTGCGGTTTGTTCCAGCGGCTGTACATTTCAGCTTTATAATGACAAAAAAGATATCATTACAGGCAAGCTGAATGACATAAGCATAAGCCACTTTTCTTTTACACTTGATCCAAATGCGCTTTCCCTTGCAGAATATGAAAAAGTTCCTGATATTGCATTTTCTGTTCGAGGATTGCATTTCCGTTCAGATGCAGTTTTGTACATGATGCGTGAAACTGATTTGGGAACTTTGTTTGTATTTGCATTTACAACTGGTGCTGGACAGTCTGGGCTTGAGTCTGCAAGCAGACAGCTTTTAATTCCAAAGCTTTATGAAATAATGTCCAGCAACTGTAATGAATTGCTTTCGAAGTTGTTTAAGGCTGCGGGTCAAAAACGCGACAGCGAAATTCCAGAGCTTGGGTCTTTGGACTAGAGAAGTTAAATCTAATAAACGCTTAGAAACTTCAACTTAAAAAATTTGCAAAATTCTATTAGTAGTTGTATAGTTAAAGAACTGATTTATCAGCAATTTGCTGAGTAAAAAAGTTTAGGAGTTGGTATGAACTTTGTAAAAGAATTGTTAAAAAAGACTTTTTCTGAATGGGCAGATAGAACTGACTATGGCTTTGGTCTTTTCAAGTATATCGTAATTCAGGCTGCCTGCTGTTTTGGATATCTTTGGGCAAGTGGAGTTATTGCTGATGAAGATAGCGTAATTGCTATGGTTATTGTTGCTGTTGTAGCAGTAATTCTTCTTTCTCTTGTTGAAATCTATGTTGCTGTAGGTTTTGTTGGTTTGAATTACAGGAGATTGAGTGATATCGTTCTTCCTGAACCGCTTACTGCTAAACTTGGTACTTTAGTTTTGGTTGGTGCAGCAGTTTTTGCCGGAATCTTTGCTTTGATCGGTAGCGTTGCAAAAGCTGCTGCTTCAGTTTGCTTTGTGTTCACAATTATCGGTCTTGTTCCAGTTGTTGTAATTGTTTTGGCTTGTCTTTTCCTTCCAGGAAAATGGGACTATCGCCAGGAACCAGCTGCATAATAAACATCAGCTTTAATGGAAAAGCGAATCCGTCGAGGGTTCGCTTTTTTTATTTAGGGTTTATTACAAAACCCTAAAATCGGCGAAGTCAAGGTTTTAAGCGTGAGCGTGCCTTGACTCGACGTATTACGGCTCGTGAGCCGGTGCGCATGCTTGCAGGCGCACAAGCACCCACCCACGTATACACAAAAGCGAAAATGGGGTTCATTTAGTGACACCTAGATGGCGAAAAAAATTGATTTTTGCTTGTTAAAATAAAGGTTTTTCCGTAAAATTGCAGAACTATGGAATTTACACAAGAAGCAATTGACGCTTTGGTAGTCAATGAAGTTCAAATTATGAAAAAGATTGCTGAAGAGCTTAATATTCGCATTCAGCAAGTTAGTGCAGTTATCAGTCTTATTAGCGAAGATTGTACAATCGCTTTTATCAGCCGCTATCGTAAAGAACAGACTGGTAACCTTGATGAAGTTCAGGTTCGTGATTGCGACCATCTTTTCAAGTCATACAGAAATCTTGAGGAAAGACGCCTTGAGATTGTGAAGGGTGTTTTTGCACAGGGAAAACTTACAGAAAGCCTTTATAATGCAATTATGGCGGCTACAACTCTTACTGCTCTGGAAGATTTGTGGGCTCCGTTCAAGAAAAAGAAGAAGACTCGCGGTATGATTGCCGCAGAAAAAGGACTTGAGCCTTTGGCTGATGCAATGCTTGTAATGAATGACGTTGCAATCGAAAAGGAAGCTGAAAAGTATATTAAGACTGACAATGAAGATGCTGGCTTGAACGTGGAAAGCGTGGAAGATGCTTTGGATGGCGCAAAGGATATTATTGCTGAACGCACAAGTCAGGACATCAAGAATCGAGAAGCTGTTCACGATCTTTACATGGCTACAGGAAACATTAAATCCAAGGGCATTGTTCCAGAAGGTCAGACAGAAGAACAGGCTCAGAAAATGTCTACATATCAGATGTACTGGGATTATTCTGAACCTTTGAACCAGGTTAAGCCACATCGTATTTTGGCAATGAATCGTGCTGAGCGGGAAGGCGCTTTGGATATTACTATCGATGTAGATGTAGACGCAGCTGTTTCTGAACTTCAGAAAAAAGTTACGCTGAATAATAAATATCATGCGGATGCTATTGAAGATGGCGTTGTGCGTCTTCTTTCGCCTGCTGTTGTTCGTGAAATCCGCTCTAACGAAGCAGATGATGCGGATAATCATGGAATTGGTATTTTTAGCGAAAACCTTAAAAACCTTTTGATGACACAGCCAATTAAGGGAAGCCGCGTTCTTGGCGTAGATCCTGGATACCGTAACGGTACAAAATGTGCCGCTCTTGATGAAACTGGTAAATATCTTGGGTTCTTTAAGATTTATCAGGAAATCAATCCAAAAGAAGCTTACGATCTTATCAATAATGCAATCGATAAGTATGACATTCAGGTGATTGCTGTAGGAAATGGAACTGGCTCACATGAAGTTCAGGAAATCGTTTCTAAGGTTTTGAGCGAAAACTACGCTGATGCAGATGTAAAATATACTGTTGTAGATGAGTCAGGCGCTTCTGTTTATTCGGCATCTCCAGTAGCTACAGAAGAATTTCCGGATCTGGACGTAATGGTTCGCGGCGCAATTTCTATGGGTCGCCGTTTGCAGGATCCTCTTGCTGAACTTGTAAAGATTGATCCAAAAGCTATTGGTGTTGGTCTTTATCAGCATGATGTAAACCAGAAAAAGCTTGCCGAGCAGCTGGATGAAGTTGTTGGTTCGGTTGTAAATAATGTTGGTGTAAATCTTAATACTGCGTCTTACATGCTTTTGAAATATGTTTCAGGTATCAATGTTTCTACTGCAAAGAAAATTGTTGCTTACCGCGATGCAAACGGAAAGATTATGAGCCGCGAAGAACTTAAGAAGGTTCCGGGGCTTGGTCCTAAGGCCTTTGAACAGTGCGCCGGATTCCTTAAAATTGCAGAAAGTGCAGATCCATTGGACAACACATGGGTTCATCCAGAAAACTATGATGTTGCTCGTGAAGTTCTTCCTGTTGTTAAAGCAGGGGGAAAAATTGATAACTCAACACGTAAGGCTCTTTGTGAGAAATATAACATTGGCGAAACAACTTTAAATGACATTATTGATGAGCTTCAGAAGCCAAATCGTGACCCTCGTGACGGATATCCTGCTCCAATCATGCAAAAGGGTGTAGTTCAGTTTGAAGATTTGAACGAAGGCATGAAAGTAACTGGAAAAATCAAGAACGTTGTAGACTTTGGTGCGTTTGTTGATATTGGTTTGCATGAAACAGGTCTTGTTCACCTTAGCGAAATGAGCGATTCTTACGTAGAAAATCCAATGGATGTGGTAAAAGTTGGTGATGTATTTGAATTCACAATCATTCAGCTTGACCGTGACCGTCGTCGTATTGGACTTTCGCTTAAGAGCGATGCAGCAAACAGAATTGGTCAGAGTGGTATGCCTAGAGCTGCCCGCGGTTCAGATGCTTCTGCCGGTGAAGGGAAGCGCAAGGTTGTTGTTGTAAAGAAGAGTGGCGCCGGTTCAGCAGGTGCTCGACCTGCAGCAAATAATAATCGCGACCGCGGTGGAAACAGAGGCTACAGCAATTATTCATCTGGCAGTGATGACGGAATGAGCTACAATCCGTTTGCAGCATTGCTTAAGAAATAGGCAAAGTTGTAATCCGGGAACTTCATGGAAGTTATTATCTGGTGCGCCAGTGGCGCACGATAGCATTTAGGGTTTAAAACAAACCCTAACAACGGCGAAGTCAAGGCTTTAAGCGTTAGCGTGCCTTGACTCGACGTATTATTTTGTTGCTTTGCAAGAAATAAATTTGCAAATGCCTGTGATATTGCGTATAATTTGATAGGTTTTAAAAGGGCTGTCCAATAAGTTTGCATTACGGTGGTTGAGTTTATCGAAACCACCACATTTAGTGTAGCGCTCATTACTTTTGGGACAGCCTCTTATTTTATGCCTTAAAATTGCAACTTTGCCGATATTAATGTACAGATTTTATTAAAGTTGGGTGGCATGTGTAATTTTGTGGCAACACAGTGTAAGGAGGGACTTACATGAAGAAAATATTTTTGTTTGTTTTCTTAGTTCCATTTTTATTTTCTTGCAACTGGGAAATTCCAAAGTCGCTTTCTGTGAAAACAAAAGCTGATTATAACTTTAGTTTTGGAAAGCTTGATAAAGATTTGTCTGAGCATATTTCGGTGGAAACGCTTAAACAGAATGCTGGCACGTCTGCCAAAAATGCAACGATAGAATTCTACGATTATAATCCAGAAGAAAAGGCAAAAAAACAGATGTATCTGTTGGACTGTTCAATGGTCAAGATTCCAATTGACTTTGGAAGTTATCTTAATGATCTGGATTTTTCAAAAGATTTTCAGGATAAATTCACTTTTGAAAAGCAGATAGATATTCCATCCGTTTCTTCTGACAATCTTTCCAGTCCTCTGGATGTTGCCACTTTGACCGATAATCTTAATGAAAAAATCACATCAGATTTTGTTCTTTCGGGATTAGGATCTTTGCCATTCTTCGGTGGTATTGCGATTGATACGCCTGTTAGTTTTGATGATATAAATATTACTATTACAGCGCCAGAAATGAGTACAGCAACATTCTCTTCTGGAAAATTTCAGATTAGCTTTGGAACAACTGATGATAAGTCTAAACTTAACACAAATATGACCATGTCTGTTTGTGATGAATCTGGAAATGTGATTGCATTTGCTGAAAACATCAATCTCCATGATATGTCTACCGTAGAAATACCTCTTGCCGGAAAAACGCTTACAAAGGGACTTAAGCTGAAGTTTTCTGGAACTGCATCGAATACAGGTTCTCTTGTTACATTCAACATGTCGGCATCACTTTCTTCCGATACGAAGCTTTCAAAAGTTACAGGAATAACTCTAGATGATCCAATTACTGTGCCGATTACAGGGCAGAATGTTACAGTTTCTTTTGATGAGTCGCTGGTGGAATGTATTGTTGGCGCAGGAAAGCTTTCAATAAAAGCTAAGCTGCCTTCTGGATGGACTGGTGTTACCGCAACGCCATCGGTTGATTTGACAGGTTCCCTGGCCGTTACATCTTCTGCGTTTGTAGATAAAACAAAAGCTGGCGATTTGTTCTGCCTTGTAGCAGATCTGGCAGGCGGTTCGTTCTCTTCTGGACAGTTGCAGATTGACGGAAGTGTTGATGTAGTTCTTTCCAATGCTACGATTATACTTGAAGGCGGGGTATGTCCTGAAATCAATATGAACGTTGGATGCGATGTTCAGAAATTGACTTCTGTAACTGTGGATTTAAGTAAAGGCGAGAGTGGAATTGCAGCAGAAAACCTTGTATATAATTACAATCAGTCACTTCCTGCAGATGCAGTAAAAGCTGTTACAGCAATTGTGCTGGATAAGCCGACTTTTAATATTGAGTATATTAATACATTGCCGGTTGGAAATAACATTACCCTTCAGGTGGATTCTACGTTCTTTGGTATTACAGGCGGCAGTTCTTCGCTGACCTCTGTAAAAAACGTATATACTGCGGCAGATCCTATAGTTGGCGCTGCAGACAATTCAGTAAGTACTTCTTTACCGGTCGATGTTGCAGCGAAAATAGTTTTGCCTGGCGCTACCGTTTCGCATCCAACTTATCTGACCCTCTCAGATATCCAGATTGGCCAGTCATACAAAATTGGC
This sequence comes from Treponema sp., assembly GCA_016297405.1. GTDB lineage: Bacteria > Spirochaetota > Spirochaetia > Treponematales > Treponemataceae > Treponema_D. The sequence goes on along the minus strand of JAEDGP010000054.1, from coordinate 4,885 downwards.
ATTCAGATTAAGCCTGATTTTGACTGGAAATCTATTACAATTGATCCGACTAAGCTTACAACATCTGAATTAAACGGAACAGTGGATACAGCATTCAAATTGAAGGAAATCTTCAAGACTTATGCCACTGACTTAGGTGACGATTTTATCAATAAGATTCAATTTGATGATATAAAGGTTTCAAGCTATTTTGTTGTGCCTGATTTGACTGGTCTTAGTTCATTTGGTTTTACGGGAGACATTAAGGCTTATACAGCTACGGATAAGAGCGATAGTGTAAGTTTGCGAGGCAGTGAACCTTCGTCTGATCCTATTTCTACCGTAGTGAAAATTCCTGAACTTGTAAAAGACAAGGATAATGTAGTTATTTCCAAGGTTCGAAAAGAAGACGCTTCTTATTATGATGCTGACAAAATAAAAGGGTTGCTGAATAATGGTGGCGATAATTCGGTAAAAGTAGATTACAATATTTCTTTGGCTGGTTCACAAGTAACAATTAATAAAAGCGACCTTGATTCTTTGTCTGATATTGCAATTTCAGTAGCAATGCGTGTTGAGCTTGCTTTGTCATGCGAGATTACTGATGATATTGATGTAGATATTACAAAAATGGCTTCTATTTCAACTGGCGATATCTTTAGCAGAAGCGAAGCTACGGATGTAAGCGATGCTCAGAAATATCTGGATGCTATTAGGGAAACAGTAGTTGTTTATGATACGGATAATCGTGTTGCTGTTTACCAGCCTGATGTCAGCGGAAAAATTCCTGCTCCAAAACTTGTTGTTTCTTTTAATGATGATGTTGCTTCTGGAAGCCCTGCATCAAAAGTAAATGGCGGCAATCCTTTTGAAATGGTTTTTGGAAAAGGCAAGTTTGTTGTAACAGGCCATGAATTCGTTGATTTGCTTGGATGCTATCCGGTTCAGTTGAATCTTCACGCTATATTACCGAAGGGCAGCATGTATATGCCTAGAGATATGGGTGTGGGACTTGATATTATTATGCGAGTTTCCACTGATGGCACTATAAATGTTTTTGGAGGTGAATGATTATGAAAAAGATTTTTACCTTCACTGCAATTCTTTTTTGCAATGTTGCAGCAGTTTTTGCCTGGCCAATAAACATACCACATCGTATTGTTGAATTTGGTGTATCTGCCAGCGGCGGATTTTCTAATAATACTCTTAAAGCAGAAGACTTTCTGAAGAAGGAAGCTGTTATAGATACTGCGCAAATTGCAGAGTTTGTTCCTGACAATGGTTTTCAAATCAATATGAATGTTTTGGCCAGTTCGTTTTTTAATTTGAATCTTTATGATGGTTTTCATTTAGGATTCGAAGCTGGTGTAGAAGCGTCTGGTGATTTTAATTTGTCCAAAGATATATTCGATTTTTTAGCTAAAGGCGTAAATGTTGGTCAAACTATTTCCGTTGATGCAAAAAGCGACAGCGACGCATTTTACTATATGAATGCTGCTGTTGGCTGGAATACAGGTAGTTTTCATTTTGAGCTGGTACCAACATTGGTTTTGCCGTTGGTACATGCCCATGCAAAAAAGGCAAAAGGGTATTTTGTAAATGAAGCTGATGGTTCCATTGTTTCTAATGTGACGTTGGAAATGGAGCTGAATACAATTACAAGCATGCAGCCATTCTTTGATGATAATTTTTCTTCCAAGAAACTGACTGATGACATGAAACAAGGCTGGGGCTTTGATATTGGCTTTTCAATTGAACGACCAATCTTCGACATGTTGCAGGGAATGTTGTATGCACGCATTCCTGTGGTTCCAGGTACATTAAGTTATTCCACACTGATGAAATCAACTATGACTTATCAGGTTGAGGGAATCAAAAGCATGTTCGAGTCTGGAACATCTTCGCCAGAATGGAAAAACGAAGATAAAGTTTATTCAGAAGAAAAACTTAAGTTAAGCCGCCCTCTTAGAGTTGGCGGGCAGGTTGCTTGGCGTCCATTTGGAAGGTGGATTTCATTCGACGGTATGCTGGGCTTTGGAATCAAGTATCCTTATACTTCCGAAGCGCGGTTTTATGCCGAATATAATGCATCAGCATATATGAGTATTGCTCATGTAATTGGAGTTAAAGCTTCTACCGGCTATTCGGATGAAGTGTTCAAACACAGCGTTGGATTAATCCTGAATTTCCGAGTGTTTGAATTAAATGCTGGCGTTTCTGTGCAGGGCGGAGATTTTGCCAACTGCTTTAAGGGAAGCGGAGCCGGAGCCTTTGCAACAATTTGTGTTGGTTGGTAAGCTTAGCGGCCGTGCATGAAATCATTGTTTGACGCTTTTTATGCATTACTGTAATATTATGGAGCTGCAATTTAGTGTTGTGGCGAAATAAACTAAACTGTAACTTGAGAAACAGTCTGTGGTTAAGGGGCAGGCTGTTTTTTATATATGGGGTTAATATGTTTAAAATTCTTGAAAAGAAGAAGTTGTCTGAAGCTTCGGCAACTTGGTACATGAAGGTTGAGGCTCCGGAAATCGCTCGCAACCGAAAAGCTGGTCAGTTTATCATCTTGCAGGTTGATACTGAATTTGGCGAAAGAATTCCGCTTACAATCGCTGATGCAAATGCGGAAGAAGGTTGGATTGCTCTTGCTTTCCAGGCTGTAGGTGCAACTTCTTACAAACTTTCACAGAAAAATGTTGGTGATGAACTTCCAGCTTTGCTTGGACCACTTGGAAATCCTTCCGTAATAGAAAAGAAAGACGGCCCAGTTGTTGTTGTGGGCGGTGGTTTTGGTGTTGCTCCATGTTATCCAATCGTTCAGGCTCACAAAGCTGTTGGAAATAAAGTTATCGTTGTAATTGCTGCCCGCACAAAGGATCTTTTGATCTATGTTGATGAAATGAAGGCAATTGCAGACGAAGTTATCATTATGACTGATGACGGTTCTGCTGGTCGCCAGGGTGTTTCAACAGTTCCACTTAAGGAAATGTGTGAAAGCCAGTGTCCACCAGCAGAAGTAATTGCAATTGGACCTCCAATCATGATGAAGTTCTGTGCTCTTACCACTAAGCCTTACAATGTTCCAACAACTGTTTCATTGAATACAATCATGATTGACGGAACTGGTATGTGTGGTGGTTGTCGTGTAACTGTGGGTAACGAAATGAAGTTCGTTTGTGTAGACGGACCAGAATTCGATGCTCATCAGGTTGACTGGGATAACATGATGATGCGTATGAAGTCTTTCAAGGCTCGTGAAACAGATGACTTCCACAAATGCAAAAATCAGGAAGCCGCAGACGCTTTGGCAAAGTAGGAGAAACAAATGTCACACAAAACAGTTGAAGAATTGAATGCAATTGCCAAAGAACAGTTGGCAAAAATCCAGGGTGTTACTCTTGGAAATAAAGAACGCATGGCTATTCCACAGATGGAAATGCCTAGCCGTGAACCAACAGAACGGGCTCGCCAGATGGCAGAAGTTGCTCTTGGTTATACAGAAGAACAGGCTGTAGTAGAAGCTAACCGCTGTCTTCAGTGCAAGAACCAGCCATGTATCAATGGTTGTCCTGTTGGAGTAAAAATCCCGCAGTTTATTGCTAAAATTGCAGAACGTGACTTTAAGGGTGCTGTTGATACCATCAAGGAAACTTCATTGCTTCCTGCAATCTGTGGTCGCGTTTGTCCACAGGAAAAACAGTGTCAGGGTCAGTGTACTGTTGGAAAAGTTTACAAATCTGCTGAAAAAGCTGTTTCTATCGGTCGCCTTGAAAGATTTGTTGCTGACTGGGAACGTGAAAACAATAAAGTAACAATGCCACAGATTGCTCCTGCAACTGGCAAAAAAGTTGCTGTAATTGGTGCTGGTCCTGCAGGTCTTACAGTTGCTGCTGACTGTGCCCGCGCTGGTCATGAAGTTACAGTATTTGAAGCTTTCCACAAGGCTGGTGGCGTTATGATGTACGGTATTCCAGAATTCCGTCTTCCAAAGGCTATCGTTCAGAACGAAATTGACAACCTTAAGAAAATGGGCGTTAAGTTCGAAATGAACTTCCTTGTTGGTCGTACAGATACTTTGGATCAGCTTCTTGAAGAAAAAGGATTTGATGCAGCATTCGTTGGAACTGGTGCAGGTCTTCCAAAATTCATGCGCATTCCTGGCGAAAACCTTATCGGTGTATTCTCTGCAAATGAATACCTTACACGCGCAAACCTTATGAAGGGTTACGATAAAGAACACGCAGCAACTCCAATCTACGAAGCAAAACATGTTGTAGTTTGTGGTGCCGGAAACGTTGCCATGGATGCAGCCCGCATGGCATTCCGCCTGGGTGCAGAAAAGGTTGATATTGTTTACCGTCGTACAAGAGCCGAAATGCCTGCTCGTCTTGAAGAAATTGCTCACGCAGAAGAAGAAGGCGTAAACTTCAGATTCCTTGAAAACCCGGTTGAAGTTCTTGGAAACGAAGAAGGAAAAGTTGTTGGTGTTAAAGTTCAGTCTTACGAACTTGGTGAACCAGATGCTTCAGGCCGCCGCTCACCAGTTGCAATTCCTGGCAGTGAACACGATATCGAATGTGACGCAATGATTGTTGCTCTTGGTAATGGTTCAAACCCTCTCCTTGTAAAGACTACACCAGGTCTTAACCAGGATGCAAAGGGTCATATCACAGTTGATGAAAACCAGTCTACAAGCAAAACAAAAGTTTGGGCCGGTGGTGATATCGTTCTCGGTGCTGCAACAGTAATCCTAGCAATGGGCGAGGGCCGTAAAGCAGCAGCAGCTATGAATGAATACTTGGCAAAGTAAAAAAAACTGTTGTTTGCAAAAACAGTGCCCATTGCGGTGTCAAGGGGCTGTCCAATAAGTTTGCATTACGGTGGTTGAGTTTATCGAAACCACCAC
>JAEDGP010000010.1 GCA_016297405.1 Treponema sp. | reverse complement strand
TTCACAAATTCAAAGATTCTAGGACACTTATACATAGCTGTATTTTCCTTTGCAAACGCAAGGATTTCTGCTTCCATTTCTTTGTGATCCCGATCTTCATAACCAGCGCTCAAAACAATAGTAGCCTTTACAGCCATACCGCGCTTTGCATCTTCAACACCAGTAACTGCGCATTCAAGAACTGCTGGATGTTTCTGCAAAACAGATTCAACTTCAAACGGACTGATTCTGTATCCAGAAGACTTGATGATATCGTCTTTTCGTCCAACGAACCAAACATATCCGTCTTCATCCATATAAACATTGTCGCCAGTATGATAAACACCACCGTCAAATGCCGCTGCAGTCAAAGAAACATCTTTGTAATAGCCCTTCAAAAGACCAAATGGACGACCGTTCTCAACATGAATACAAAGTTCACCAACTTCTCCAGCAGGAACTGCTTTTCCATTCTGATCCAAAACTTCAACATCATAAAGTGGATTAGGACGACCCATTGAACCTGGACGAACAGGAGTTTCCATAAAGTTTCCACAAATAATTGTTGATTCACTCTGGCCATAGCCTTCATAAATCTTCTTACCAGTCTGCTCAAGCCATTTGTTGTATACTTCTCCGTTCAAAGCTTCACCAGCTGTAGAGAAACGGCGGCACTTGCTCAAATCGTATTTTGAAAGATCCTGACGAACAAGGAAACGATATACTGTTGGAGGAGCACAGAATGTAGTCAACCCATACTTTGAAATCATATGAAGCATCTTATCCGGCTTAAGCATATTCATGTCATAAACGAACTGCGCGGTGCCACAAATCCACTGACCATAAAGCTTACCCCATGTAGCTTTTGCCCAGCCAGTTTCTGCAATAGTAAGATGAAGTCCATCATCCACAACGCCATGCCAGTATTTTGCAGTCATGATATGACCGATTGGGTATACATAATCCTGAATTACCATTTTTGGATAGCCTGATGTACCAGATGTAAAATACAGAAGCATTGGATCATCATTGTGAGTTGCAGCATCTCCCACCGGACGAGGGAATTCTGCTGGCAAAGATTCATACTCCTTATGGAATGAACACCAGCCTTCGCGATCCTTGCCAACAGTAACAAGAGTCTTTACTGTTGGAGATTTTGGCATGGCTTTTTCTATCTGTTCCTGAATATGTGGATTGTCATAAGAAATGATCATCTTTACATCAGCGGCATTTGTTCTATATTCAATATCCGCCTGCAAAAGCTGATCTGTAGCAGGAATTACAATTGCACCAATTCTATGAAGAGCAGGCATAAAGAACCACCATTCATAGCGGCGGCGCAAAATAAGCATAACTGTATCGCCTTTTTTAATTCCCTTTGAAACAAGCCAATATGCAGCTCTTTTAGATTCGCGGGAAATATCGGCAAAAGTGAAGGTGTGTTCTTCACCATTGTCATCACACCATTCCAGTGCACGCTTATTTGGATCGTCAGTCGCATAGCGATCTACGATATCATAAGCAAAATTAAAATCTTTAGGAGCTTTCAATTTACAGTTCTTTTTAAAATCATCGTAATCTGTAAATTCTCTGTCCTCTACCAAAAATTCGTGACTAAGTTCCATTATTTCTCCAGGCAAATTATATACGTATCTATATTATATGACACAGTTGTTAAATTTAGGTTGCAAATTTTATATTTTTTTTATCATGTTTTCAATACTTCAATTCTCATCCTCCACCAAAAATACTGCCATTCATCCACCACAAATCATTTACTTACAAAAACACCCTCATACAATTTAACAAGAACCTTAGATTATCGGCAAATGATTTCCCCTTTGAAAATGCATCTGCTATCTGCTATAATTCTGTTATGAAAAGAAATCCCGATTATACAACAATTTACAGTGATAACGATATTGTAGTTTTGAACAAACGCTCAGGTCTTCTTATTGCTGCTGACCGCTACAATCCAGACGCACCTCGCCTTGACCTGGAAGCCAGCAAAGAATTCGGACCTCTTTTTGCAGTTCATCGCATCGATAAAGACACATCGGGAATCATCATCTATGCCCGCAATGCAGAGGCTCACAAAAACCTTTCAGTCCAATTCGAAAAGCGCCAGGTAGAAAAAACATACCATTGCCTTGTGCGTGGCCGTCCAAGCTGGGATAATCTTACAGTGGATCTTCCGCTTTTGCCAGACGGAGATGATCGCCATCGCACCACAGTAAACAAACGATTTGGAAAACCTTCCCTTACTGAATTCAAATTCCTTGGCGCATGCGGCCAATTTTCATGGATTGAAGCAAAACCAAAAACTGGACGCACACACCAGATTCGCGTACATCTTGCTGCAAATGATTTTTCAATTGTCTGCGATCCTCTTTACAGCGGAAACCTTAAACCAATCCGCTTAAGTGAAATCAAAAGAAACTGGCGAGGCAACAACGAAGAAGAACAGCCTTTGCTTTCAAGGCTTGCCCTCCACGCCTATAAAATAACTTTTACTCACCCAGAAACCGGCGAAAAAGTCACTTTTTCTGCACCATATCAGAAAGACATGGATGTTACGCGCAAGCAGTTTGCAAAGCTTTACGGCGTTGATCCAATAGACGAAAACTCCCGGGAGTAATGCCTGTGATCAAAAAAGCTCTCGCCGCTACATCAATAGCATGTCTCTTCCTAACCAATGGCTTTTCCAAAGAGTTCTTTTCAATTGACGCAGGTTTTAAAAGCGCTTATCGCGACGGCTACATTACCGAATACGTTTATAGTAACAACCTTTTAGGCAAATCAAAAAAACTTAGCCAGCTTGACTGGAATATAAAAAACACATTCCAGCTTGGCGGTACACTGCAATTTAATTTGCCCTGGTTTTATGTAAATTTTGGAGCATCCGGCACAATTCCTCAAAATTCTGGAAGGATGTACGATTCAGACTGGCAAAACCTCACATCCACAAAAACCGACTATTCCATTAACGAAAATCAGATTATTAGCGGACTTTCATTGGATTTTCAGATAAAGGGAAAAATTCCAGTTTTCAAAAAACTCGTAATCAGACCGTCTTTCGGATTGAGTTTTGAAAAAATACATTTCGAAACAAAAAACATAGAAGGCTGGTATGGAAGCAAAATCCTCGATTCTTTCGGTCATTTACTGGAAAGACCTGCTCCTGTTTCCTACAAAAATCCGAATGCGGTTCACTTTCCCACAGAAAACAACATAAAGCTTTCGCCAGTAGAATATGAATCACAGAATCTTTACACCTGGCTTGGCGGGGATTTTGAATACAAACCTTTTGATTTTCTATCTGCGTATGCTGGCGCATATTTTTCACCGTTTGTATACCATTTTTCTATCGACTCCCATTGGAACAACACAGAAAAAACCAAAATCAGCAGTTACTATATGGACGAAATTTTTTCGAATTTTAACGCAGCAAAAATTCAGGCCGGAATCTCCTATTCCCCAATTAAAAACCTATTCGTAAATGCCGATTTTTCCTGGGTACGTTTTTATGAATCTTTTGGAGACACTTACTCAAGCAAAAGAAAATCTTCAGGTTATTCTAAAATCAGCGGAAGTAATTCCGGTGCAGATTCAAACCACATAACAATCAACTTAAGCGTTACCTACCGATTTTTCAATTTAATCCGCACAGACAAAATTCGCCGCTGAGCCTGATCTTCAATGATGAACAGATGCCTGTTCCATTGTAAAACTTCACCTGCTGACGGCAGATTTCCAAAACGTTCCAAGAGCCATCCACCCAACGTTGTCCATTCTTCCGATTCCAGATCCAGCTTCAGCACATCATTCACATCATCGATCTTCATGTCACCTGGCACAATAAATTCATCTGGCCCTACCAGCTTTACTCGCAATTCCGCAGGCATATTTCCCGCATCTTCTTCTGTCATTCGACCAAAAACAACCCTAAGCAAATCATCCGTAGTAACAACTCCAGCAGTACAACCTTGTTCATCAAGGACAACTGCAAACTCGCTTCGTTCTTTCTTAAACTTGGAAAGCAATTCAAAAGCCGTAAAAGTTTCTGGTACAAACATCACGCCTTTCATGACAGAAGAAGCATAATTCACACAAATCTTAGAAGGGTCACTCAGCAGCACAGATTTATAATGAATTACGCCAATGATCTGGTCTTTCGTTCCTTCATAAACTGGAATCATTGAAAGCCCAGTTTCACAGAACATTTTCAAAACTTCATTTCTGCTGGCAGTGTATGGCAAAGATTTCACAACCGCACGATTCTTCATTACGTTATAAACGCTCAAATCACCAAAATGAAATATTTTGTTCAGCATTACCTGTTCATTTTTTTCAAGAGTTCCTTCATTAGTTCCCACTTCAAACAGAGCTTTCAATTCTTCTTCCGTTACCAGCGCACCTTCACTTTTCCAAAGCCGTTGCGCTACTTCTCCAGCTCCCTTTGAAATCTTCGTAAAAAACCACACAAGGGGTTTCAAGGCTTTTTCCAGAATATTTAATATTACAGCATTTTTGCATGCTACATTCTCAGGATAAACACCTGCAACTGTTTTTGGAATAATCTGGCCAAACGTAGTTGCAAAGAAAGTAATCAAAACAGTTGCAACACCAATCCCACCGTCCCCCACAATTGCCATAGCCAAAGCAGTAGCCAGGGACGAAGCCAGCGAATTCATGAAATTTGTTCCAATAAGCACAACTGTTAAAAGCTCATCGATTCTATCTTTCAGTCTGGCGGCAACTTTGGAATTACGTTTTTTTTCCTGAATCAGGCGGCGCATTTTTATCCTGCTCACAGAAAGATAGGCAGTTTCCGATCCGGCGAAAAAACCAACACATTTGATTATGAGAAAAATCAGAATCAATACAAACAGGCGAAAAAACATAACACTCATTTTTTTCCACCTTTCTTAGTATCTGCCAAAAAAGAACCCTCAACAGATGGCAATTCAGCATCAGATTCTTCAACTACAACATTTCCCTGAACCAGATACTCGTCTTTATTATTTTCATTTACTACAACCGCATCCTCGCCTTCAATCTCTACATGAACATTCTTGATGCATCTTTTCGCCACAGATTCAACTTCCATCTTTACACCGTCAAAATGAACAACATCACCAGGAATTGCGATTCTATCAAGCTTTTCAGTAATCCATCCGCCTAAGGTTTCGTTTATTTCCGATTCAAGCTTTATATTGCAAATTTCATTAAAATCCACCAGGCTCACCGACCCATCCACAATAAAGTTTTTATGTCCTTTTAAATCAACCACAGAACCATTATCACGCCACGGCAAATTATTCTCGCTTGTCCCAAAAATCTGCCTGTAAATATCGGATTGGGTTAAAATGCCATCCGTTCCAGCATATTCATCAATGACAATAGCAATTGACTGCCTGTTTTCTTTCATCATCTGCTGAATTGATGACATTTTTTTGCTACCAGGAATAAACAACGGAGGTCGCATAAGCTTATTCAAAGCCAGTCCTTTTTCAAGATTATTTTCTCCATTGTCCCGCATCACCTTTAAAAGATCTTTTAAATAAAGAACACCAACAATATCATCCAGATTCTTTCTATACACAGGAAATCTGGAATAACGGGTTCGCTGAGCCAATTCAATCACCTCTGACCATGTGGCCCTTTCGCTTATGGCAGCAATGGAAGTTCTAGGAATCATAATAGAACTGGCTTCAAGGTCTGTAAATTTAAATACTCGGTTCATCATATTGCCTTCACCCACTTCCAGAACCCCAGTTTCCTTCCCTACATCGATAAATGATTTTATATCTTCTTCAGTATACGACTGTTTAGGCTTTCCAACATCTATTCCCCGAAGCTTCAGCACACTCTGCGAAACAAAAGTAAACACCGCCACAAACGGTTTCATCACAACTACGACGATTTTTACAAAAAAACTCAGCGAATAAGCAATCTTATCCGGATTTCTTGTGGAAATGGTCTTAGGCGTAATTTCACCAAACACAAGCAAAAGAATCGTAACCACAAAAGTCGCAAGACCAACTCCACTATTGCCAAACAATTCCATGGCAACCGCAGTAATAAGCGACGAAAGCATAATATTCACCAGGTCATTGGCCACAAGCAAAGTATTTATAAGTCTTTCCTTTTCTGCAAGCAGCTTCATGACTCTGATTGCCCGACGGTTCCCTTTTTTTACAAGAATCCTAAGTCGCAGCCTGTTCATTCCCAAAAAGGAGCTTTCTGAAATCGAAAAGAGCATGGAAAGGGTAATCAGCACTAATGATGCCAAAACCAAGCCTATAATTTCCACTATTCAAACCTCCTTTCAGTTTAAACAAAAACAGGCGTCAGACACAAATTGCGCCCAAACGCCTGTTATTAACATGACTACGATTATCAGTTGCCCTGAGCCATAAATTTCTTGATATTTTCCACTTCAGCCTCAAGGATCTTTTTGTTCTGACCGCCAGCTTCACTAGCTTTAGTATAATACATCAGAATCGAATCTGTGTCAGATGAACGGGTATCTATAAGCAATTTTGCGCAAGCAGAATAAAGATATTCTTTTCCGTCTGCATCAATATTTTCTGTTCCAGCAGCATTTTCATAAACACTTATGGCATCTGCAACATTTCTTTCAAGCAGATAGTTATATGCCTTGGCATTTGCATTGGCAATCACAAATTTTGTAAGAAGCCCAGTTTCATCACCTTTATCCAATTCCACAGCTTTTTCACAAAGAGGACCAAGTAAAGGCTTTAGCATTTCTGGTGTTGAATCATACACTTCATCAATTGCATGCACAGCCTCAGCACCTTCCGATTTACTGATCTTTTCAATCTTATCGTTAAAGAATTTTACATCTTCATCCTTAAGCCCAACAGCAGCCACATAACCTTCATAAACGTATGAATCACAATTGAAAGTTACATCTGTAATATAATAGCCATCTTTCGATACAATCAGCATCACAGGCAGTTCGTTAGAAACCTTATATCTGTCAGCAATCTTTGCTCTTTTAGCAACTTTTTCATCAGCAAAATAGCCATTTTCCTTGTCCAGCGCAGCTTCCAACACATCAGGAGACATATTCATTCCAACACACACATATCTGTCAGATATCGCCTTTGTGAACTTATCCGAATTCAAGATCAAATTTTGTGCGCTGGCAACAAAACCTGGCATGGTGTCATAATATGCATAAACGAAGAGCACAACGCTTTTGTTTTCCTGCTGTGCAACTTTCAATGCTTCATCAAAATCACTATACCAGCCATTCACAATTTCTGCATTTTTTTTCTTACCGCAGCTACAAAACAAAGCAGCGGATGCAGCCAAAATCAAAAAGAGTTTTTTCATTTCCTTTCCTTATTTCTGGAAAGAACTGCAAACCCGGCACAGAATCATCCATGCCAGGTTTCGTTCATTCCGTTATTTGAAGTAACGGATACCAGCTGCAAACAGATTCTGACAGCTGTTTTCCAAAGCGTTAGTCAATGGATTTCCCGCTACATTCTTGATCAAATCAACACTCGCACCATTCATGTCAATGCCCACAGTTCGTTCGCTATGTCCCATTTTTCCCAGAACGCGACCATCAGGGCTTGTAATACCTTCAATAGCAAAAGCAGAACCATTTGGATTATCTGGTTCACTGATAGCAGGAACCCCAAATTCATCTACATACTGAGTATAAACCTGCCCATTTTTGAACAGTTTTTCTGCAGTCTCTTTATCGCAAACAAAACGGCCCTCACCATGACTTATAGGAACAAGATGAATACGAGAATCAATAACAGATGCATCGTTTGCCCATGGACTCATGGCGCTTACCATTCTTGTGCGAACAATGCGGCTAATATGACGTCCAATCTTGTTATAAGTCAAAGTTGGCATAGTCTCATCCATATCGCGGAATTCGCCATACATTGCAAGACCAGTTTTTACCAAAGCCTGGAAGCCGTTACAGATACCAAGCACAAGACCATCTCGTTTCTTCAAAAGATTCATAATCTGTTCGCTTACACGACCTTCACGAATACAGTTTGCAATGAATTTTGCAGAACCATCAGGTTCATCGCCGGCGCTAAAACCTCCGCTCAATGCAAGAATCTGCGCATTCTTCAATTCCTTTTCGAATTCAGCAAGACTCTGCTCGAGCATTGCAGGGGTTTTATTGGCAAGCACGATAATCTTTGTATCACCACCAGCCAGGTTGAATGCCCGGGCCATATCCATTTCACAGTTAGTTCCAGGGAATACTGGCAGCAATACACGAGGCTTTGATTTCGGAGCAGCAAATACAGGATTTTTTCTTGCATCGCTCAACGACTTATGAACTTCTTTCGCAAATTCAGGAAGGGGTTCCTGTTCTGCAGCACCGCTTACAGGTGGGAATACCTTTGCAAGTTTTGCTTCCCAAGCTTTTTCTGCTTCAGAAATCAAAATCTTTGTTCCAGGAATATTGTTTACATTTACTTCGATTTCCGCTGCGGCAACTGTTTCGCCAATCTTACAACAAGAACCTTCAACAAATTCCCTTACGTCCATTTCTCCATCAGCTTCAACAATGATAGAACCATACAATGGAGTAAACAAATCTTTTTCTGAATATACACCATCCTGTTTGAATCCAATTGCAGTTGCTGAATAAGGCAAATTATCGATTTTTACACCAATTCTATTACCCATAGCCATCTTTGTAACAGCTTCAGCAATACCACCAGCGCAAACAGGATACATGGCCTTGATCTTACCAGCTTTATTCAATTCATAAAGTGCATTTGTATTCTTTGTGAATACATCAAAATCAGGAGCAAGTTCAGCAGAATAAGGACAAGAAATCAAGTAAACCTTATTTCCTGCAGCCTTAAACGAACCACTTGTTACATTCTGCACTTCATCATGACCAACCGCAAAACTTACCAAAGTATGAGGAACATTAATATCTTCAAAAGTACCAGACATTGAGTCCTTACCGCCAATTGAAGCAGTTCCCATGGCATTCTGAGCATCAATAGAACCAAGCAAAGCAGCAGCAGGATAACCCCAGGTCTTTTCGCTTACAGCACGACCAAAAAACTCCTGGAAAGAAAGACGACAATCAACACTCTTACCACCCATACAAGCGATCTTTGTCAAAGAAGAAAGAACTGCCGTCTGAGCGCCATGCCATGGTGACCACTGTCCAACACGAGGATCATAACCATAAGCCATCAAGCTTACAGTAGAAGTTTCGTAAGGTGAAACTACAGGAATTTTTGCACACATACCAGCTTCAGGAGTACACTGATATTTTCCACCATAAGGGAACAAAACAGAAGAAGAACCAATAGATCCGTCAAATCTTTCACCTAAACCACGCTGGGAACAGCAGGCAAGGTCAGACATATTCGCAATCCATGCGTTTTTCAAGCATTCGCCATTCTTACCCTTAGAAAGCTCTTCTTTTACGCTATCTAAAGGATTAACCAAAGGAGATTTATCCTGACTTGCAGGACTTTCGATTAACGCATCAGCTTCATGATGTGCACCAGCGGCATCCAGGAATTCCCGGCCAATATCAACAATGACCTTGCCACGCCATTTCATAACAAGGCGATTGGAATCAGTTACATCAGCCACTTTTACAGCGTTAAGATTTTCCTTAGCGGCTTCAGCAATAAACCTTTCCGCATCACCCTTACGAACAACAACAGCCATACGTTCCTGGCTTTCAGAAATAGCAAGTTCAGTTCCGTTCAAACCTTCATATTTCTTTGGAACAGCATCAAGATTAATATCAAGACCAGGAGCCAGTTCACCAACAGCAACAGAAACACCACCTGCACCAAAGTCATTGCAGCGGCGAATCATCAAGCTAACATCTTTATTTCTAAACAAGCGCTGAATCTTGCGCTCTTCAACAGCATTACCTTTCTGAACTTCAGCAGCAGCAGTTGTAACGGATTTCTGAGTATGAACCTTAGAAGATCCTGTAGCACCACCAATACCATCACGACCAGTTCCGCCTCCAAGCAAAATAACAACATCCCCAGCTTCAGGTCTTTCACGCATAACAGTATTCAAAGGAGCCGCTGCAATAACAGCACCAAGCTCCATGCGCTTTGCCACATAACCTGGATGATAGATTTCACTAACCTGTCCTGTTGTCAAACCAATCTGATTACCATAAGAAGAAAATCCCTGAGCTGCCTCACGGCAAATCTTAATCTGAGGCAACTTACCTTTTAAAGTAGCTTCCAAAGGCACGGTTGGATCAGCAGCACCAGTAACACGCATACTCTGATAGACCCATGAACGACCAGAAAGTGGATCGCGAATTGCACCACCAATACAAGTAGCAGCACCACCAAAAGGTTCAATTTCTGTTGGATGATTATGAGTTTCGTTCTTGAACATCAAAAGCCATCGCTCAACAGAATCCTTCGAACCATTCTTAAGAGCATTACCCTTTCCATCGCGAGTATAATGCACATCAATATAAATTGAGCAGGCATTATTCTCTTCGCTCACTTCCAGGTCATCAAGCTTTCCATGCTTCTTAAGATACTTCATACCAATTACAGCCATATCCATCAAACAAACAGGCTTATCCGTTCGGCCAGCATACAGTTCTGTACGCATATCCGTATAATTCTGCAAAGATTTTTTGAACAAAGAAGCATAAGGACCATCTTCAACCCTAATGTTTTTAAGCTCTGTCAAAAAAGTTGTATGACGACAGTGGTCAGACCAGTAAGTATCCAATACACGGATTTCTGTTTCAGTAGGATCGCGTTTTTCGCCAATAAAATAGTCCTGAAGGAACTTAATGTCCGCATGATCCATAGCAAGACCCATTTTATTGCGATAGTCTTCAATCTGCTTATCATCAAAAGAAATAAATCCTTCAACAACCGGGATATCCCCAGGAACTTCAGATTTGATTTCCAAAGTCTCAGGAACATTGTCATCAGTCAAACGGCTATCTACAGGATTTATCAAATAATTTTCGATTTTCTTAACATCATCAACGCTTACGCTACCCGAAAGGATAACCATTTTTGCACAACGCACACGAGGAGCTTCAGTTCCAACCTTACAAGTGGAAGCCATTCCAGCTCTCAAAAGGGAAAGACACTGTTCAGCACTATCTGCACGCTGATCATATTGTCCAGGAAGATATTCCCAAACAATAACCGTTTCACCATCTTTCACATCAACTTTGTCGTAAATGCAAAAATCGCTCTGAGGTTCGCTGAAAATTCGTGTAGCCGCAGCCTTCCCCACAGCCTCGCCTACATTTTCAACATCGTAGCGGTTCAAATAACGCACGCCAGAAACACCAGCAATGCCCAAAAAATTCTTGATTTCTGAAAAGATTCTTTCAGCCTCGTTTGTAAAACCAGGCTTTCTTTCAACATATAAACGGAACATTTCTACATTATAATGACAACATCAAACCCTTTCAACGCACATGGCGATTTTCTTTTCAGATTCTCATTGGCGCCAAACTCTTTTTCAAACGGGTGTTCCAGGGTTCCGCTACGCTCATTACTCCACTACGTTCCGCAACCGCCTTCAATTCTTTCCGGCGGCCCTTCCATACCCGGGCGCACCTTTTCAACATAAAAAAATAACTTTTCACCCTAAAACTTGATTACTTCAAGCATTATCTAAATGTCATAAGCAAAAAAAACCGCCCCAGCAAATGTGGAGCGGCTAATTCAATCGGTAAATGAAAATTACTCGGCAGCAGGAGCTTCTTCAGCAGCAGGTGCAGCTGGTGCAGCAGCCTTAGCCTTGTTCTTCAAATTAGCGTTACAGAACTTACAGATCTGAACAGTTTTTTCATCGATTGTCTGTTCATAAAGAACTTTAATGTTTTTCTTACCACAAATTGGGCAAGTTCCTCTTCCGTGAGCAGGGAGAGAACGGATACCAGTACCACGATGTGACTTAGACATTTTCTACTCCTTGTCTGCAGCGGCATCAGCAGCTTCTGCTGCTTTCTTTGCAGGTGATTTTTTAGCTGCTGGCTTTTTTGCAGCAGGTTTCTTTTCAGCTGTAGATTCAGCTTTCTTTTCGCTAGCTTTTGCAGCTGGCTTCTTTGCTTTTGGTTCAGCTTTCTTTTCTTCGGCGCTATCAAGTTTATAGTCTACCAATTCAAGAATAACCATATCAGCAGCATCACCCTGACGGAAACCGATCTTAAGAACACGTGTGTAACCGCCATTGCGATCCTTCATACGTGGGCCGATTTCTGTGAAAAGCTTATTAAGAATCTTTTCATCAGCAATGAACTTTGCTGCTTCACGACGATTGTGAACTGAATCAACCTTACTTCTTGTAATCAATTTTTCAGCAGCTTTGCGTACTTCAAGAGCTTTTGATTTTGTAGTAGTAATACGTTCAAATCTAAAGAGTGAAGTAACCATATTGCGTGACATAGCACGGCGATGTGCTGTTGTGCGTGAAAGCGGATTAAAACCATTTCTATGATTCATCTGTTTCTTCCTTCTGCTTTGTTAAGTTGACAGCATTTTTAAGATGACTGTAATCAGTCATACCAAGTGTAAGACCCCATTCCTGAAGCTTTTCCTTGATTTCTGTAAGACTCTTCTTACCGAAGTTGCGAGTCTTACCAATATCATCTTCTGTCTTTTTAGTTAATTCGCCAATGGTTCTGATGTTAGCATTCTTCAAGCAGTTTGAAGAACGAACTGAAAGTTCCAACTCTTCTACTGGAGTACTAAGGATTTCCTTAATCTTAGCATCTTCTTCGTCACTTTCGTCACCACTAGAGATTTCACTATCATTAAAGTTTACAAAGATTGAGAAATGATCTTTTGCAATCTTTGCAGCTTCTGCTAATGCATCTTCCGGTGCAATTGTTCCGTCTGTCCAAATTTCGAGTACAAGCTTATCGTAATCATTACGCTGTCCAACACGACAAGGTTCAATTGAATATTTAACCTTACGAACAGGAGTAAAAATTGCATCAATTGCAAGTGTACCAACAACTTCAATGTAATGCGCATTTACTTCAGCAGGAACATATCCTCTACCAAGGTCGATCTGAATTTCTACATCAAGACGAGCATCTTCCATCATTGTGAAGACAAGCAAGTCTTTTGTCATAATTTCAACCTGACCTTCCTTAGCAAAGTCATCGCTCTTTACAACACCAGGTCCTTTAAATTCATAAAGAACAGTGTCCTGTTCAATATCGTTAGGAAGTCGCAAACGGATCTGTTTAAGACTGTTAATTATTTCCAAAGTATCTTCAGAAACATTCGGAATAGCTTCGAATTCACTGGAGATAACCTTAGGAACACCGTCAGCATCATAAGATGTAATGCGAATTGAAGAAATTGCATATCCCTGAATAGAAGAAAGCAAAACGCGGCGCAACGTATTTCCTACAGTTGTACCGAATCCAGTTTCAAAAGGAAATGCTGTAAATTTTCCATAATTCGGATTTGTCTCAAGATGCTCAAAAGTAATACCCTTCGGTTTCTTGAAACCTTTAAGCAGATTTTTGCGAGCCATCTATACTCCTTATTTAGAGTAGAATTCAACGATAAGGTGTTCTTCTACTGGATAATCAATATCGCTTCTTGTAGCAAGATTCAAAACTTTACCAGAACAATTGTCTTTGTTACCTTCAAGCCAAGAAGGAACAGCTCTTGTAGCACTCTTTTCAAGAATAGCTTTCATTCCTGCAGTTGTGCGGCTTCCTTCCTTGATTGAAATTACATCGCCTGGTTTTACAAGGTAAGATGGAATATCAACTTTAGAACCATTTACTTCAATATGACCGTGACTTACAAGCTGTCTTGCTTCATTTCTTGTTTTAGCAAAACAAAGACGATAAACAACATTATCAAGTCTTGATTCAAGAATCTGAAGAAGCATTTCACCAGTAACGCCAGTTTTCTTTGTGGCCATTACATAGTACTTTTTAAACTGCTTTTCAAGAAGACCATAAATGAACTTAACTTTCTGTTTTTCATTAAGCTGAGTTCCGTATTCAGACTTCTTTCTTCTTACTTCTTTCTGATTTCTGTTTGTAACCTTGTCATAACCCATAACTGTTGGGCTGATTCCAAGAGCTTTACATCTTTTTAATATAGGTTGTGTACTTCTTCCCATTGCTCAAGTCTCCTAACTACATGCGGCGAGTTTTGCGAGGGCGGCATCCATTGTGTGGAACAGGAGTAACATCATGGATAGATTTTACTTTAAGTCCCATAGCGCCGAGGGAACGGATAGCATTTTCACGACCCATTCCAGGACCCTTTACATATACGTGAACTTCACGCAAACCGTAAGTTACTGCTTTCTGAACAGCTGTTTCAGCAACAGTCTGTGCAGCAAACGGAGTAGATTTCTTTGCTCCGCGGAAACCAAGACCACCAGAAGAAGCCCATGCAATTGCATTACCTCTGATATCTGTTATAGTAACGATAGTATTATTGAACGTAGCCTGAATGTAAACATTACCTTCAAATACGCTTTTCTTTTCCTTTCGCTTTTTTACTGTAGCCATTAATGTCCTCCGCTAAGCCTTCTTCTTGTTAGCAACAGTCTTCTTCTTACCCTTACGTGTACGGGCATTAGTTCTAGTTCTCTGACCACGAACTGGAAGACCTCTCTTGTGTCTAAGACCGCGATAGCAGCCAATATCCATCAAGCGCTTAAGGTTAAGACCAATTTCTGAGCGGAGACGGCCTTCTACTTTGTAACTCTTGTCAATAATTTCACGCAGTTTTCCAAGTTCATCCTGAGAAAGATCATTAGCCATCTTCTGGGTATCAATCTTTGCTTCTTCACAGATTTTCTTAGCTGCAGAACGTCCAATACCGTAGATATATGTCAATGCTATATCTATATGTTTGTTTGGGATGTCAACTCCCGAAATTCGAGCCATCTGCTACTCCTTATCCCTGTCTCTGCTTGTGTTTTGGGTTTTTACAAATGATACGGATGATGCCGTTTCTTTTGATTACCTTACACTTATCACAGATAGGTTTTACACTGGTTCGTACTTTCATAAAAAGACCTCCTGAGAATAGTAAATTTCACCGAATCTTAGCACCTCGCAATGAGAGACAATTCGGTGAAACCTAATATATCACATATTCCCAATCTTTTTCTACTACTAATTCGCGAAATTCTAGAGAATTCGTGATCTAATTTTACCCTTCTTTGTCAAACCATCCTGATGATGGCTCTTAAGAATTGCTTCAACCTGACTCATTGTATCCAAGTCAACGCCTACCATGATGATCAAAGAAGTACCACCCATCAGCATAGCAACTGACTGCGGGAACCCAGGGAAACAACTCATGATGATTGTTGGAAGGATCGCAATAAATGCAAGGAACAAAGCTCCAGGCAATACAAGTCTATTCAATATTTTCTGCAAATATTCTTCAGTTTTTTCAGTTCTAACACCTGGAATAGATCCACCGTTTTCACGGATATTCTTTGCAATTTCTGTAGGGTTCAGGGTAACCTGAGTGTAGAAGTACGCAAAGAAAACAATAAGAACAACCATGATAACATTATATAGAATGCCATCAGGCTGAAGATTATTTGTCCAATTGAATCCCAACATTGATGCAACCTGCACTGGAAGAGTAAGCAAAGAAGAAGCGAAGATAAGTGGAATTACGTTTGACGGATTAACCTTGAAAGGAATGTAGGTAGTCTGCCCACCATACATTTTCCTTCCAATTACACGTTTTGCATAATGTACCGGAATCTTTCTTTCGCCAGCTTCTTCAAATACTACAAGAGCCAGAATTGCAACAAACATGGCAAGTACGATGATAACAAAAACCAAGTTTAATCTGCCACTCTGAACTGCACGAGACAGATCAACAACAGCACTTGGAAGTCTAGCTACAATACCAGCAAAGATCATCATTGAGATACCATTGCCAACACCGTTGTTAGTGATTTGATCACCAAGCCAAACTGTTATCATCGAACCAGCTGTTACAGTAATCATCGCAAGAACTGTAAAGGTTGTCTCAGAGAGAACTCTTACGTTATACCCCTGAGCCACCATGTTTCCAGCGTAAACGGTAACAGCATAAGACTGCAACAAACAAACAAAAATTGTACCAATTCTTGTCCAAGCCGCCATCTTACGCTGTCCACCGTCTTCCTGAACAGCGCGTTTTAATGAAGGGAAAATAATCACAGCAAGCTGCATTATAATCTGAGTAGAAATGTATGGCATTACACCCAACATAAAAATTGAGAAGTGTGAAAATGCACCACCTACAAAGAAGTCTAAATAACTAGCTAAAGAGCTGTTTGAATCTTGAGCATCTTTAAAGAATCTGAACAATTCATTTGCATTAATTCCCGGGATTGTAATGACACTACCCAAGCGGAATACTGCCAAAATCAACAGAGTAAATAACAAACGAACTCTAAGTTCTTTTACTCTAAAAATGCTTACTATTGGATTGCTTGCCATGTGTTACTCCGTCACCTTATTTCTTTTCTTCTGCTGTTTCAGCAGTTGTGACTGAGCCACCAGCCTTTTCAATCTTTTCCTTTGCAGAAGCAGAAACTTTTTCAACATCTACTGTAAGTTTCTTAGTAAGATTTCCATTACCAAGAATCTTTACAAGAGTTTCACTCTTCTTAGAGATCAATCCCTTTGCAGCCAATGTTTCATTGTCTACAGTTTCACCGTCAGCAAATTTTGCTTCAAGCACATCAACATTAAGACAAACAAATTCCTTCTTGAAAGGATAGTTAGAAAAACCTTTATGAGCAATACGACGATAAAGTGGCATCTGTCCGCCTTCAAAACCAACGTAAACTTTTCCGCCTGATCTTGACTGCTGACCTTTATTACCTTTACCAGCTGTTGTTCCGAGTCCTGAAGAAGAACCACGACCAACACGCTTTGGCTTCTTGTTAGCACCCTGAGGAGCGCTCAAAATTGGATTATATTCTGACATTATTTTGTCTCCTCAACCTTAACAAGATGAGCAACTGCATCCACCATTCCGCGAATTGCAGGTGTATCTTCATGTTCTACAGATGAATTAATCTTTCTCAAACCAAGACTGCGTACTGTTGCTACTTTAGCTGGTTTCTGTCCGATTGTACTTTTTACAAGTGTAACCTTAAGTTTCTTTGCCATAGTTTAGCCCCACAGTTCGTCAAGTGTCTTACCACGTGCTGCAGCAACTGCCTTTGCATCCAAAAGATTCTGGATTGCATTGAAAGTTGCACGAACAACGTTTACAGATGAACTTGAACCCAATGATTTAGAAATAATATCAGTAGCACCAACAGCATCCATTACTGCACGAACTGCACCACCGGCTTTAATACCAGTACCAGGACAAGCAGGCTTCAAGAGAACTGAAGAGCTCTTATATTTACCAATAATTTCATGAGGAATAGTACCATTCTTCATAGGCATGAACGAAAGATTTCTCTTTGCACGTTCAACACTCTTTTTAATTGCTTCAGATACATCATTAGCTTTACCAAATCCGTATCCTACGCGACCTTTCTGATCTCCAACTACAGTAAGAGCAGCAAAAGACATACGTCTACCACCCTTTACAGTCTTTGAAGTTCTGTTAAGAGTAACGAGTTTTTCAACAAACTCCTTCTCTTTTGGATCTTTATCAAACTTCTGGCGTTCCATTTTAACTCCTAGAATTCAATCCCGGCTTTGCGGGTTCCATCTGCAAGGGCTTTTACAACACCGTGATAAAGATAGCCATTGCGGTCGAAAACTACCTTAGCAATCTTCTTTTCCTTAAGGCGTGCTCCCAATGCTTCTCCGAGCTTTGCAGCACCTTCAGCATTAGCCTTAAGTGTTTCAAAGTCCTTTTCCATTGTAGAAATAGAAGCAAGAGTCTTTCCCTCATCGTCATTAATAACCTGTACTGAAAGGTTCTTATTAGAACGAGTAACTGTCATGCGAGGACGTTCTGCTGTTCCATAAACACTCTTGCGAATGTGTACCTTTCTGTGCAAGCGTTTTCTTCTTTTGTCATCAAGTTTCTTAAACATAGCGCTCCACCTTATTTAACACCAGTCTTACCAACTTTGCGTCGGATAACTTCATTATCATAGCGGATACCCTTTCCCTTATAAGGTTCAGGTTTACGCAGCTTACGAATCTCAGCACTGAACTCACCAACTTTCTGCTTGTCGATACCAGAAATTGTTACTTTTCCGGCAGCATCAGCTGTTACAGTAAGACCTTCAGGAATTGTTGCAAAAACATCGCTAGAGAATCCAAGGTTCAACATAAGAACTTTACCCTGAACTTCTGCACGATATCCTACACCTGTGATTACCAAAGTCTTAGAAAAACCTTCTGATACACCAACAACCATATTGTGAATAAGATTTCTGTAAAGACCGTGGAATGCATTTCCCTGCTTTGTTTCAGCAGCCTGTGTTACATCTACAACACCGTCTTTTACTTCAACATTAACGTTGTTACCGATTTCCTGTTTAAGTTCGCCTTTTGGACCTTTTACAGTAACTACACCGTTAGATACAGTTACTGTTACTCCAGCTGGTACAGTTACAGGAAGTTTACCTACTTTAGACATGTATTCCTCCTAATTACCAGATAGAGCAGATCAATTCACCACCAACCTGCTTTTCAGAAGCCTTCTTACCAGTTGTTACACCAGCAGAAGTTGAAACGATGATTGTTCCGTATCCATTAAGAACACGTGGCAAATCCTTATAGCCAGAATAAACACGGCGACCTGGTGTAGAGATTTTCTTTACACCATGGATAACTGGGTTATTGCTGTCATCGTATTTCAGGATGATACGGATGATTGAATGTCCTTCTTCCTGAACCTTTTTAAAGTTCTTGATATATCCTTCAGTCTTCAAAATCTTTACGATTTCAAGCTTCATCTTAGATGCAGAAATATCAACTTTTTCGTGGCGGGCTACAGCCGCATTGCGAACCTTAGTGAGCATATCTGCTACTGGATCTGATGCACTCATTTTATTCTCCTACCACTCTACCAACTTGATTTTGTGATGCCTGGAAGAAGGCCTTCACTTGCCAATTTACGGAAGCAGATACGACACATCTTAAACTTACGCAAATATCCACGCGGACGACCGCAAATCTGGCAGCGGTTGTATTCACGAGTTGATTTTTTTCCTTCTGCTGAATACTTCTGCTTGCGAGCGGATTTAATAATCATTGATTTCTTAGCCATGAAATCCTCACTTATTTACGGAATGGCATGTTGAACTTGGCAAGCAAAGCTTTTGCTTCTGCATCAGTCTTTGCACTAGTTACAACAGTAATATTCATACCAGCAATCTGAGTAATCTTATCGAAGTCGATTTCTGGGAAGATAATCTGTTCAGTAATACCAAGAGAAAAATTTCCGTGTCCATCAAAACCAGTTGCTTTGATACCGCGGAAATCCTTTACACGAGGAAGAGCAACGTTAATAAGGCGATCCAAGAATTCATACATAATCGAACCGCGCAAAGTTACCATTGCACCAACTTCGTTGCCCTCACGCAATTTGAAGTTAGCGATGCTTTTCTTAGCTCTTGTCTTAACCGCTTTCTGACCTGTGATTTGAGTCAAGTCAGCAACTGCGGCATCAAGAAGTTTCTTATTAGTGAGAGCTTCGCCTACACCCATGCTTACAACAATCTTTTTGATTGCTGGAACCTGCATTGGTGTTGAATAATTAAATTCTTTTACCATTTCTGGGGCGATAGTGTCTTTATAGACTTTCTTAAGCCGAGGTACGTAATTAGCCATTACAATGTTTCTCCACATTTACGGCAGACGCGAACTTTCTTGTCGCCATCTACTTTATAGCCAACTTTTACAGGGCGACCGCATTTGTTACATACGATACCAACATTTGAAATGTTAAGTGGTGCTTCGATTTCTACGATTCCACCCTGATCCTGCTGACTGCGCTTTTTCATTGCCTTTTTGACAATATTTACACCAGACACAATAACAGCATCTTTCTTTGAAAGAATGCGAACAACGCTTCCGCGCTTGCCCTTATCCTTTCCAGCAAGTACCTGTACTGTATCGTTCTTACGGATTTTGAATTTCTTCTGTACCATTTCCATAACTCCTTAGAGAACCTCTGGAGCAAGTGAAACGATTTTCATGAAATCCATATCACGAAGCTCACGAGCTACTGGTCCGAAGATGCGTTTTCCCTTTGGATTCTTGTTTTCATCAACGATAACGCAAGCATTATCATCAAAACGAATGTAAGTTCCATCTGGGCGACGGTATTCTTTCGCCTGGCGAACGATTACTGCCTTCTGAATAGCACCCTTCTTAATTGTAGATGTTGGAATAGCATCTTTAATAGCTACAACAACGATGTCGCCAATTCCGGCATATCTGCGGTGTGTTCCACCAAGTACCTTGATACACTGTGCGATCTTAGCACCGGAGTTATCAGCAACTGTCATACATGACTGCATCTGAATCATAATCTAAACTCCTGCCTTATTTAGCGCGTTCTACGATTTCTGCAAGACGCCAGCACTTATCTTTGCTGAGAGGTCTGCATTCAACGATACGAACAGTGTCTCCAACATGTGCATCGTTCAATTCATCGTGTGCCTTGTATTTTTTTGTCTGAGTTACGTACTTCTTGTAAAGTCTATCCATCTTCTTTGTAGTAATTGTAACTACAACTGTTTTGTCCATTTTATCGCTAGTAACGATTCCAACGAATGAACGTTTTGTTGGCTTTACAGTCTGAACAGTATTTTCTGCCACGGTTCAGCTCCTACTTATTTTCACCAGCAGAAACTTTCTGCTGGATAAACGTATTCAAGCGAGCGATTTCGCGACGCATTGTACGTTTCTGCATTGGGTTATCTACATGTGATACTACCATCTTGAAACGGAGATCCATGTATTCCTTCTTAAGCTGGTCACGTTTTGCAACCAATTCAGAATAAGAAAGTTCTTTATCATTCTTCTTCTTAGATTTTGAATCAGCCATCTTATTCCTCCTTAGTCCTGTGTAGGCTTAAAAGCGACTCTTGTCAAAACTGGAAGCTTGCTAGCAGCGAGTTCAAGCGCTCTTTCTGCAAGTTTCAGATCAACACCAGCAATTTCGAAAAGGATCATACCAGGTTTGATAACAGCTGCCCATGATTCTGGAGCACCTTTACCCTTACCCATACGAACTTCAGCAGGTTTCTTTGAAATCGGTTTATCTGGAAAAACGCGAATCCAAACCTGTCCTTTACGGTCGAGCTTACGGTTGATAGCAACGCGGGCTGCTTCAATTACTCTTGCGCTTAACCATGTTGGTTCCATAGCAACAAGAGCAATGTTACCGAAGTCGATGTTGTTGTCGCGGGTAGCATTTCCTTTTTCTCTACCACGCTGCACCTTACGGTGCATAACTCTTTTAGGACTCAGTGGCATACTTTAGCTCCTTGCCTTTGCAGAAGGTTCTGATTTCTCAGCCTTATCTGCACCTTCATTCTTGTCAGCAGCACGACGATCACGGCGTGGCTTGCGAACAAGCTGTCCTGCATCTTCATTCTGTTCGATGCCGTAGTTCATTCCATTATAAACCCATACTTTAACACCGATTTTTCCGTATGTTGTATGAGCTTCAAATGTTGAATAATCAATATCAGCACGAAGTGTATGAAGCGGAACACGTCCTTCCTTGTGTTCTTCAGTGCGAGTCATATCAGCACCACCAAGGCGTCCGGACAAACGAACCTTGATACCCTGGGCTCCAGAGCGCATTGCGTTATTAACGGCCTGTTTAAGAGCCTTGCGGTATGAACCACGACCTGAAAGCTGACGACCAATATTCTGAGCAATCAAGCTTGCATTTACTTCTGCACGCTTAACTTCTTTAATCTTGATCTGAACTTTCTTTGTCAGCTGAGCCTGAATATCAGCGCTGATCTTTTCGATAGTTGCACCTTTAACACCAATGATTACACCCGGGCGAGCTGTATGAATCTCAATAGTAACACGCTGTGGATGACGAATAATTACAATTTCAGCAATGTCAGCATTTTTGCATTCTGGAAGATCCATAACCAACTTACGGATTTTAATATCTTCAAGAACGAGGTCTGCATATTCACGATAATCTGCATACCAGCGTGACTGCCATGTTTTGTTTACGCCAAGGCGCAAACCGATTGGACTAACTTTCTGACCCACTTTATTCCCCCGCCTTTTCGTCTACTACGACGGTAATATGGCACATACGTTTCAAAAGCTGATCAGCACGTCCACGAGCACGGAACCAGACTCTCTTGAGTCTCGGACCTTCGTCGATTCTGATTTCTTTTACGTAAAGCATATCTTCATCAAGCTTATCGTTTGCATTCAAAGCATTAGCGATAGCAGACTTCAAAGTTGCGCTAATCAAACCAGCACCTTTCTGTGGCATATTTTCAAGAATAGCCAAAGCTCTTGTACATGGTTTCTGATTTATTACTTTAGCAACTGGACGAACCTTAGTTGGTGAAGCGATAAGGAACTTTGTAGTGGCTACATAACCTTTTTTCTCAGCCATAATATCCACCTATTATTTTCCAGCCTTAGCTGATTTATCTGTATTACCATGGCCATGATATGTTCTTGTAGGTGCAAACTCACCGAGTTTGTGACCAACCAAGTTTTCAGTAACATATACTGGAATCCATGATTTACCGTTGTATACAGAAATAGTATTACCTACCATTTCAGGTATGATTGTTGAGCAGCGAGAATATGTTTTAATCATTTTCTTGTCTGCTTCCTTGTTCATTGCTACTACCTTTTTGTAAAGGCTTTTCTCTACAAAAGGACCTTTCTTAACAGATCTTGACACAGTTATCTCCTATGCAACTACTTCTTACGACGTGAAACAATAAACTTGTTAGACGGCTTTCTCTTGTTGCGAGTTTTGTAACCTTTGCAAGGCTGTCCCCATGGAGTAACAGGGTTACGTCCTTTTCCAGCACCTTCACCACCACCAAGCGGGTGATCAACAGGGTTCATAGCCATACCACGAACAGTTGGGCGGATACCGAGCCAGCGCTTGTGACCAGCTTTACCAAGCTGTACATTCATATGTTCTTCGTTACCAACAACACCGATTGTTGCATAACATTTTCCATGAATCTTGCGCATTTCGCTTGATGGAAGACGAACGATAACGTAATCACCTTCAGAACCAGCGATCATAGCACTAGCACCAGCTGAGCGAACAAGCTGTCCACCACATCCAAGATTCAACTCGATGTTATGGATAGTAAAACCAACTGGAATCTTTTCAAGTGGAAGTGCATTTCCTACTACAGGAGTTGCATTTTCACCAGACATAATCTTCTGTCCTACCTGCAAACCTTTTGGTGCGATGATATAGCGTTTATCGCCATCAGCGTAGAATACCAAAGCAATGTTTGCGCTACGGTTTGGATCATATTCAATAGTCTTTACTGTTCCAGGGATTCCATGCTTATCACGCTTGAAATCAATGTCACGATAAAGTCTCTTATGACCGCCACCCTGATGACGTACAGAAATACGACCACCCTGGCCACGACCACCATTTGACTTCTTTCCTGACACCAAACTTTTTTCGGGTGTATTGGTTGTCAGTTCTTCTCTTACCAAGTCAACGCGTCCGCGTGTACCTGGAGTCATTGGCTTAAATACCTTAAGAGCCATTTTATTTCCCCTTAGTTATGCGAATTATACGCCTTCAAAAGCCTGGATTGTTTCACCAGCGGCTACACGTACAATTGCCTTTTTAAATGAGCTAGTTCTTCCTGGTTTACCACGAAGTCTTTTTACTTTACCCATTACATTAATAGTTGTGCAGTCAACAACTTTTACATTGTAAAGCTTTGCAACTGCTTCCTTGATTTCTGTTTTTGTTGCTGAAGGATGAACTACGAAAACATATTTATTCTGTTCACGTAAAGCATTTGCCTTTTCAGTAACAACAGGCTGAATAAGAATATCTGAATAATCCATTATTTAGCCTCCTTTTCTTCTGAAGCATAGAATTCAGCAAGATTTTTTACAGCAGTTTCAAGAACAACAACCTTACGAGCGTAGAACAAATCATGAGCTCTAAGACGATTGTATGAAAGGAAAGACAAAGTTGGAATATTGCGTCCAGCCTGCTTAATTTTCTTATCATCATCTTTAAGAACAATTACAGTTCTTTCGTCTTTAGCAAAATTTTCAAGAATCTTTACGAGATCCTTTGTTTTTCCGCTTTCAACTGTGAAATCTTCTACAACAGTGAATCTGTCGCTCTGAGCCTGCATGCTAAGGATAGATTTAATTGCAAGTCTCTTAGCCTTTTTAGGCATAGTGTAAGAAAAATCTCTTGGTTTTGGACCAAATGTGATACCACCGCCTACCATAATTGGAGATTTTTTATCACCACGACGAGCATTACCAGTACCCTTCTGTTTATAAGGCTTAGCATTGCTACCATGAACTTCAGCACGATCTTTAGTGCAAGCTGTGCCTACGCGTTTATTTGCAAGTTCATTTGTGATGGCATAGTAAATTACATCATCATTTACTGGAAGACCGAATACTTTATCATCAAGTGTGATTGTACGCAGTTCTTTTCCAGAAGTTGAATATACTTTCTTTTCCATATTCTAATTCTCCTAGTTCTTCTTTACTGCGGACTTCACGATAAGTGTGCAGTCTTTGTTTCCTGGAACAGCACCACGAACCAAAATTACATTCAACTCAGGGTCGATTTTTACAACCTTAAGATTCTGTACTGTGATACGTTTGAAACCCATATGTCCAGGAAGTTTAACGTTCTTGAAACAATGTCCTGGTGTTGTACAGTTTCCTGTTCCACCTGGTTCTCTATGGAATTTAGAACCGTGAGAAGCGCGTCCACCATGGAAGCCCCATCTCTTCATAACACCCTGGAATCCCTTACCTTTAGAGGTAGCAGTTACATCCAAGAAGCGTGTTCCATCGAAGAGTTCGAGTCCAACTGAATCGCCGACATTAACTTCTTTTTCAAAGTCACGGAACTCTTTCAAATGACGTTTTGGTGAAACGTTTTCTGGGAAAATGCCTGCGTATGCTTTATTTGCCTTGGAAGCTTTCATATCATCTACTCCAAGAACAACAGCATCGTATCCGCATGTTTCCTTTGTTTTTGTAGCAATAACTGTGTTTGGTTCAACGCGGATCACGGTAACAGGTGTTAAGTTGCCGCTTTCGTCGAAGACCTGTGTCATTCCTACTTTTTTTGCAATCAGACCTTTCATTCTGATATCTCCTATTTAGAACCGAAGTTCTATTTTTTGGCCGCCATCCCAGATCCGGAGGGACCGTACCATAATTTTACAGTAGCCGAAGCCTACTGTTTGATTTCTACAGCTACGCCTGCAGGAAGCTCAAGCTTCATAAGTGAATCCATTACATCAGCTGTTGGATTCAAAATGTCAATAAGACGCTTATGTGTTCTCATTTCGAACTGTTCACGTGACTTTTTGTTTACGTGTGGTGAACGAAGAACTGTAATCTTATTGATTCTTGTTGGAAGCGGGATAGGTCCTGAAACCTTAGCACCAGCTTTCTGTACTGCCTGCACGATTGCTTTTGCACTCTGATCGATCAGTTCTACATCGAAAGCGCGAAGTCTGACACGAATCTTTCCGTTAGCCATGACTTTATTCCTCCAAAATGGAATACAACAGATCTACTGTGCCGAAGCATCCAGCAGATCTGTTTGATTAAAATTAACTATTCGATAATCTTTGTTACCTGACCAGAAGCGATTGTACGACCGCCTTCACGGATAGCAAGCTTAAGACCTTCGTCCATAGCGATTGGGTGGATAAGTTCACCGATAATCTTAACGCTATCACCTGGGTTAACCATTTCTACACCTTCACCAAGCATTACAGTACCTGTAATATCTGTTGTACGGAAATAGAACTGTGGGCGATAACCATTGCGGAATGAAGAGTGACGACCACCTTCTGCTTCTGTAAGAACGTAAAGCTGAGCTTCGAACTTTGTATGAGGTGTGATTGTTGCTGGTTTAGCAAGAACCTGACCACGAACAACGTCTTTCTTTTCAACACCACGAAGAAGGATACCAACGTTATCACCTGCGATACCCTGATCAAGTGTCTTCTGGAACATTTCGATACCAGTTACTGTTGTATCAGCTGTTGGACGGATACCAACGATCTGTACGTTGTCACCCATATTTACAACACCGCGTTCAATACGTCCTGTTACTACTGTACCACGACCAGAAATTGTGAAGATATCTTCAATAGGCATCAAGAATGGTTTTTCATCATCGCGAACTGGATCATCGAACCATGTGTCCATTGCTGCAAGGAGTTCATCGATACATTTTGTATCTTCAGCTGGAGCATTATCCTGCAAAGCCTTGAAAGCAGATCCCTTTATGATTGGTGTTGCTTCGTCGAAACCATATTTCTTTACAGTTTCTTTTACATCTTCTTCAACGAGCATCAACATTTCTTCATCGCCGTCAAGCATATCAACTTTGTTCAAGAATACGATGATCTTTGGTACACCTACCTGACGAGCAAGCAAAAGGTGTTCCTTTGTCTGAGCCATAACACCGTCAGTAGCAGCGATTACAAGAATAGCACCATCCATCTGAGCTGCACCAGTAATCATGTTCTTAACGTAGTCAGCATGTCCTGGACAGTCAATGTGTGCATAATGGCGTTTGTCTGACTGATATTCCAAGTGACGAGTATTGATTGTGATACCACGTTCCTTTTCCTCTGGAGCGTTATCAATTTCATCATACTTGAGCTGCTTGTCACCGAACTTCTTTGCACAGTAACTTGTGATAGCAGCAGACAATGTTGTCTTACCATGGTCTACGTGACCGATAGTACCAACGTTCATGTGAGGTTTAGTTCTGTTGAACTTCTCCTTAGCCATGTTTTTCTCCTTTGTTGAAACAACCCTTTTGTTTCAACGTACTTATTTTTATGTGTTGCACTTTAAGCCAGAACAAGAAACATATCACAAGATACATCTCTTATTCGCATACACACTTTATATTCAAAAGATTTCGAGATGAAGGCAGTTACAGACAAGAATATTGTAGAAACTTTGGGATATTCCATAATTTCGAAATATCTTGGCCTGTAACCACCGACATCATCAAATCATCTTTGACAATTGGTTTGGCAACCAGAGCCTAAAAAAAAATCACAATCTCTGGTGCATGAATCCTTATTCTCAACGAGCCATAAGTGCATCCAGAAACCGTATAAACCTGCGCATCGTGATAGCCACAACTTGCTTTACGGTTATACCGACTATATCGTTGACTCAAAGAACTCTGCCATTCAGTGCATAGAAAATGCACAATTATAGGTTCTATATTTATACTTTTTTTAGAAATAAATTTCAAGTGCAAAACATTCTTTTTTATTAAACAAAAAAAGGTCGCCATTTCTGACGACCCTTTTCTATAGAAGATATTCTACCATCTGTAATGAGCAAAAGCCTTGTTAGCTTCAGCCATCTTATGTGTATCATCCTTCTTCTTATATGCAGTACCTGTATTATTGAAAGCATCAAGCAATTCAGATGAAAGTGTATCTGCCATACCGTGTCCACTTCTAGAACGAGCAGCATCTACGATCCATCTCATAGCCAATGCTTCGCGACGTGATTCACGAATTTCAACTGGTACCTGATATGTTGCACCACCAACACGACGAGATTTTACTTCAACCATTGGTTTTACATTTTCAATAGCCTTAAGGAAAACTTCAAGAGGATTTACAACAACCTTTTCTTCTCCCTGTTTCTTAGAAGAATTAAGTTTATCTTCAAGCTTTCTCTTAAGCTCATCCATTGCTTCATAGATGATTTTTGTACATGTTGCTTTTTTTCCGTCAAGCATCATTCTGCAAACGAACTTTGTAACAACTGCACTGTTATATTTAACATCCGGAGTAATCGGACGTTCAATTGACTTCTTATGTCTTCCCATCTTATTCCTCCGTTATGCCTTAGGTCTCTTAGCACCGTACTTAGAACGACCGCGTTTACGATCTTCTACACCAAGAGTATCCTTAGTACCACGAATGATGTGATATCGTACACCAGGAAGATCCTTTACACGACCACCACGAATGAGAACTACTGAGTGTTCCTGAAGGTTGTGACCAATACCAGGAATGTATGCAGTAACTTCAATACCATTTGACAAACGAACACGAGCTACCTTACGGAGAGCTGAGTTTGGTTTCTTAGGAGTAACAGTCATTACACGTGTACAAACACCGCGTTTCTGTGGACAAGACTGAAGTGCTGGAGACTTAGTCCTGTTAGCCATTGACTGACGTCCCTGACGAATTAATTGATTGATTGTAGGCATCGCCTATCTCCTTGAATTTTCCGATCAGCACATCGGAAGATTTTTAACCACTAAAAACCCGTTAGTGATAGGTTTAACGATTTTAATAAATTCAAAAAATGAATTCAAGGGAATTTCACATGAATTTAAAAAAATAAGGCGAACTTGTGACACATACTGCGGGAGTGTGGAAAATTCCACCTTCCCGCAGAACACTGTCAAAAGTTCGCCTGAATGCTAGTCAGAATCCTCGTTATCGTAAACAGGTTCTTCAACTCTCATTTCGAGCTCTTTTTCCATCTTGCGTCTTTCAAGAATTTCTTCCATCTGAACATCAAGATCTCTATCACTCTTATCGAAAAGTTTTACATTCTTGTAATTTTTGATACCAGTACCAGCTGGAATCATGTGACCGATTGCAACATTTTCCTTAATTCCATGAAGTCCATCTGTTGCACCAGAAATAGCAGCATTTGTAAGTACACGTGTTGTTTCCTGGAATGATGCCGCAGAAATGAATGAATCAACATTCAAAGCTGCCTTTGTAATACCCTGGAACATTGGACGTGCAACTGCTGGCTGTCCACCTTCAGCAAGAACCTTGTTGTTTTCTTCATGGAACTTGTATTTATCAACCTGCTGGCCAAAGATAAATCTTGTATCACCTACAGAGATTACTTCAACCTTTCTAAGCATCTGGCGAACAATTACACCAATGTGCTTATCATTGATTGATACACCCTGTGCACGATATACCGACTGGATCTCATCCATAAGGTAGTTCTGAAGGGCATTTTCACCAAGAATAGCAAGGATATCGCTTGGATTTGGATTTCCGTCACAAAGCTGTTCGCCAGCTTTTACTTCATCACCATCACGAACAAGCATTCGCTTATTTGTTGGAACAAGGTGTTCATAAGTTTTGCCGAACTTATCTGTTACAACAATAACACGCTTTGCTTTTGTGATTCCGGCAAATTTTACTACACCAGAAATACGAGCCAACACTGTTGGTACCTTTGGCTTACGAGCTTCAAACAATTCTGTTACACGTGGAATACCACCTGTAATATCGTTTGTTTTAGCAGCTTCTTTTGGCATCTTTGCAAGTGTTTCGCCAGCCTTAATCGGTTTACCATCTTCAACCTGAAGAACAGCCCCTGCTGGAAGGTAATAGCTACCAAGTTCATTTCCTGCTTCATTGGAAATAAAGATACGTGGCTGCTTAACATCAAGGTGAAGGTCAGAAATTGTTCTTTCAACTTTTCCTGAAACCTCATCGGTCTTTTCATCAAGTGTAGAACCAGGGATGATATCTTCAAAGTGGATATATCCATCATTTTCCGCAATGATTGGGTCATTGTACTGATCGAATGTACCAATAGCCTTGCCAGGTTCAACGATATCTCCAACCTTAACTCTAAGCAGGGAACCGTTACCAATTTCAACATCCACTTCTTTACTTGTCAAATAGAGACAATCATTCTTAATAAGAACTGTACCAGAAGCACTTGCTTCAATAGCCTTTCCGTTTCTAGAAATAAGTTCTTTTCCTTTCAAAAGTCTCATGCCATCTTCTACAAGGAGCTTATCACCTGATTCAATCTTTACAGTATCAAGAATACGAGTTACACGCATTGAACCCTTACGAGTAAACAACCATGAACCGTCATCCATTACAACCTTTGTTCCAGTGATGTCATTGATAAGAGCCTTATACTTAAGAAGGATGCGGTTATCATCAGTAGCCTTATCGGCAGTACCACCAGAGTGGAATGTACGAAGTGTAAGCTGTGTACCAGGCTGACCGATTGACTGAGCAGCAATAATACCAACTGCTTCACCAATTTCAACGATCTTATTGCGGGCAAGATTCTGACCGTAACACTTGATACAAATACCATGCTGAGCTTCACAAGTAAGTACTGTGCGGAGCTTAACTTTTTCTACACCTGCTTCATCAATCTTCGCAGCAAGTTCTGCATCGATGTATGAGTTTACATCACAGATAAGTTCACGTGTAATTGGATGAATTACACGTTCAATTGTGTAATGTCCTACAATGCGATCCGCAAGTGAAACAACTACCGAATCACCATCTTTAATAGCAGCGTAATCAATACCATTGATTGTTCCACAGTCTTCATCATTAACAACTACATCCTGAGCAACATCAACAAGACGACGAGTCATGTAACCAGCATCGGCTGTTTTCAAAGCAGTATCCGAAAGACCTTTACGAGCACCGTTTGTTGAAATGAAGTATTCAATAACGGAAAGTCCTTCCTTAAAGTTTGAACGAATTGGAAGTTCGATGATATCACCGTTAGGTTTAGCCATCAAACCACGCATAGCTGCAAGCTGAGAAATCTGCTTCTTAGA
Source organism: Treponema sp. (assembly GCA_016297405.1). Taxonomy (GTDB): domain Bacteria; phylum Spirochaetota; class Spirochaetia; order Treponematales; family Treponemataceae; genus Treponema_D. The sequence goes on along the minus strand of JAEDGP010000010.1, from coordinate 10,806 downwards.
ACCACGGGCACCAGAAGTTGCCATCATATAAATAGTATTGAAACCGTCTTTATGTTTTTCAAGGTTCTTCATCATGATATCAGTAAGCTGATCATTTGTGCGAGCCCAAATATCACAAGACTTGTTATAACGTTCTTCCTGAGTGATGATACCCAAAGAATACTGATTAACGATATCTTCAACCTTCTTGTTAGCTTCATCTACCATCTGCTTCTTTTCTGGTGGAACAAGGATATCGTCCATAGAAAGAGTTGCACCGAAGAATGTAGCATTTCTGTAACCACAAGTCTTGATTGCATCAAGCATCTGAATTGTAAGCCAAGGACCCTGAGTATGATAAACATGCTCAATCATTGCCTTAAGGGCTTTATCACCCATCTGAGTATTGATATAAAGAACATCATCTGGCATTGCTTCATTAAAGCGCAACATACCAGCTGTTGTACTGATCAAATCGCCAGCTTTAAAAGCTTTCTTGTCATGTGCATATTTTGCACCCTGGAAAGAATCTTTTGGAGCAGGAACCTTAATTTCTGCCTGCCAGTCGATTGCACCACTTTCAGCAGCAAGACGAACTTCATCAGGAGAACTGAAACGTTTTCCAGTCCCTTTGGCATCATGCTTTATAGATGTCATATAGTAGATACCAAGCACCATATCCTGAGAAGGAGCAACGATAGTATTACCGTTAGCTGGATCAAGCAAGTTGCGGGCAGAAAGCATAAGATTCCAACATTCCATCTGAGCAGCTTGTGTCAAAGGAACATGGATAGCCATCTGGTCACCATCGAAGTCGGCATTAAATGATTTACAAGCAAGTGGGTGAAGCTTAAGAGCTTTACCTTCTACAAGCACTGGCTCAAATGCCAAAATACCAAGTCGGTGAAGTGTAGGCGCACGGTTAAGCATTACAGGATGTTCTCGTACAACTTCATCAAGAACAGAGAATACTTCAGGAGATTCCGATTCTACCAATGTTCTTGCCTTCTTAATATTGAAAACGATTCCCTTATCAGTGAGCTTCTTCATAATAAAAGGCTTGAACAATTCAAGAGCCATTTTTGTAGGAAGACCACACTGCCAAAGCTTAAGTTCCGGACCTACAACGATTACAGAACGTCCTGAGTAATCAACACGCTTACCGAGCAAGTTTTGACGGAAACGTCCCTGCTTACCTTTAAGCATATCACTGATTGATTTCAGAGCTCTATTTGAAGCACCTTTTACAACGCGCTTTCTTTTTGAATTATCGAACAATGCATCTACAGCTTCCTGAAGCATACGCTTTTCATTACGGATAATGATATCTGGAGCAAAAAGCCCCTGAAGCCTTCCAAGACGATTGTTGCGGTTGATAACGCGGCGATAAAGATCGTTCAAGTCAGATGTTGCAAAGCGGCCACCATCAAGGGGAACCATTGGACGAAGATCAGGCGGAATTACAGGAACTACGCTAAGAATCATCCATGAACATTTGTTTCCTGATGCTCTGAAGTTTTCAACGATTTCAATACGGCGAAGAAGACGCTTATCTGTCTTTGCGCCTTTTTCAATCATTTTTTCACGAAGTTCTGCAGCCAGCTCATCAAGATCAATGTTATCAAGCAAAGTTTTGATGGCTTCTGCGCCCATCATTGCGGTAAATCTGTCACCAAAACGCTCAAGATTTTCCAAATACTCTTCTTCTGAAAGAAGCTGCATCTTTTTAAGAGTTGTGTCACCAGCATCAATTACGATGTATTTTTCGTAATAAAGAACTGAGCGAAGCTGAGCAACCTGCATATCCAGCAAAAGCCCCATGCGGCTTGGAACCGAACGGTAATACCAGATGTGACTTACAGGAGCTGCAAGTTCAATATGACCAGTTCTTTCACGGCGAACTCTATAATGTGTAACTTCTACGCCACAGCGGTCACAAATAACACCTTTATAACGGATGGATTTGAATTTTCCACAGTAACATTCCCATTCCTTTGTTGTACCAAAGATTCTTTCGCAGAACAAACCTTCTTTCTCTGGACGCAAAGTACGGTAATTTATTGTTTCCGGCTTCTTAACTTCACCGTAAGACCAGGCACGGATAGTTTCTGGGGAAGCCAACTTAATCTTAAGACTTGCAAAATCCTGAATATCACGCATTTGCATTCTCCTTATCGAAACCAGAAGCTGCCTTATCGATCAAATCCTGGTCACGTTCTGTAAGAGCAATCTGTTTACCCTTATCATCGTAAATTGTGAAATCCAATGCCAAACCACGAAGTTCCTGTACCAATACATTGAATGATTCTGGAACACCGATTGGAGAAGAAGGGTCACCCTTAACAATCGAATTGTAAATCTTAGAACGACCATTCATATCATCAGACTTAATTGTCATCATTTCCTGGAGACAGTTAGCAGCACCATAAGCTTCAAGAGCCCAAACTTCCATTTCACCAAGACGCTGACCACCAAACTGAGCCTTACCACCAAGTGGCTGCTGAGTTACAAGTGAGTATGGACCTGTTGAACGAGCGTGCATCTTATCATCAACAAGGTGATGAAGTTTCATAAAGTAGATTACACCAACGAAGATTGGATTGATAAACGGCTCACCAGTAGCACCATCATGAACAATCTGCTTAGCATCAGAAGCAAGACCTGCTTCAGCAAGTTTTGCAGCAATCTGTTCCTGGCTTGGAGACTGGAATACAGGTGATTCATAGAACTGATTCAAGTATTTACCAGCGATACCAAGTTCAGATTCCATAATCTGACCAATATTCATACGAGAAGGTACACCAAGTGGATTCAAACAAACATCAAGTGGAGTTCCATCTTCCAGATATGGCATATCCTCAATAGGAAGAATACGAGCTACAACACCCTTATTTCCGTGACGACCAGCCATCTTATCACCTTCACGAAGCTTTCGCTTGTTAGCGATAATTACCTTAACGATTTCATCTACACCTGGAGAAAGTTCATCACCTTCAGAATGTTTCATATGCTGAACATCAATTACAACACCTTCTGTACCATGTGGAACACGAAGTGAAACATCACGAACATCTTTTGCCTTTTCACCGAAGATTGAGTTCAAAAGCTTAAATTCAGGAGTTGTTTCCATTTCTCCCTTAGGAGCAACTTTACCAACAAGAAGATCTCCAGAACGAACTTTTGCACCAATGCGAACAATACCATTCGCATCAAGATTATCAAGAGCCCTTTCTCCTGTGTTAGGAATATCACGAGTAATGCGCTCTGGACCAAGCTTTGTTTCACGAACATCGATTTCAAATTCTTTGATATGGATAGTTGTATACATATCTTCACGAACAACACGCTGTGAAATCAAAACGGCGTCTTCATAGTTATAACCATTCCATGGAACGAAACCTACAAGTATATTACGTCCAAGTGCAAGTTCACCATTGAATGTAGCAGGACCATCGGCAAGAACATCACCCTTCTTAACATGCTGACCAACTTCAACAATAGGTCTCTGATGGTTACATGTATCGCTATTTGTTTTCTGATACTTAAGCAAATGATATTCATTGATTTCCCCTGCAGCTGGATCAGTAGGTCTTACCTTAATCAATTCACTTGAAACGTATGTTACATCACCTTCGTATTTAGCCTTAACAAGAACACCTGAATCGTAAGCAGTCTTGCGTTCCATACCTGTACCAACATGTGGTGGTTCTGGGAAAAGCAAAGGAACAGCCTGGCGCTGCATGTTACAACCCATGAGCGCACGGTTAGCATCGTCATGTTCAAGGAATGGAATCAATGATGCAGAAACAGAAATTACCTGTCTTGGAGAAACGTCGATATACTGGATATCCTTTACGTTCTTTGGAGCATAATCACCGCGGCTACGGCAAGAAATCATTTCTGTAGGGAAAGTTCCGTCTTCTTTAATACCTTCAACAAGCTGACCAACGTTATACTTATCTTCATCCATTGCAGAAAGGTATTCAACTTCATTAGTTGCCTTTCCATTTACAACCTTTCTAAACGGTGCTTCAAGGAATCCGTAATCGCTGATCTTTGTATACATGGCCAAAGATACAATCAAACCAATGTTTGGACCTTCAGGAGTTTCGATTGGACACATTCGTCCATAGTGTGAATAGTGAACATCACGAACCTCGAAACCTGCACGATCTCTTGAAAGACCACCTGGACCAAGAGCATTCAAACGACGCTTGTGTGTAAGTTCAGCAAGAGGATTTACCTGATCCATGAATTGCGAAAGCTGACTTGAACAGAAGAATTCCTTGATTGCAGCAACGATAGGCTTGATTGAAATAAGATCCTGAGGCTTCATAGTCTCAGTTTCCTTAAGTCCCATTCTTTCCTTAACAATGCGTTCCATACGGCTGAAGGCACCCTTCAAGCTGTTTGTAAGAAGTTCGCCTACACAACGAATACGGCGGTTTCCAAGATGATCGATATCGTCAATCTGTTCTTCCTGTCCGTATACTTTGATAAGGATTTTCATTGTATTGATGATATCATCCTTAATCAAAGTAAAGTCTTTTACATCTTCTTTATAATCAAACTTCTTGTTCAATTTGTAACGACCAACACGACCAAGATCATAGCGGCGTTCTGTAAAGAACATGGAATTCAAATCTTTTTCAGCATTTTCTACAGTGATTGGTTCACCAGGCATCAAAACGTTGTAAACAGCTGCAAGAGCATCTTCTTTTGAAACTTCGTTATCCAATGAGCCCTGCTTTACGAATTTTACTTCTTCCCGTTCAAAACAGTTGATAATGATATCAGAATCAAGAGATTCGTTGATTTCTGTCTTGCTGTTTGGATGTGCTTTTGTATTAAACTTAATGACACAAATGCTTTCGATATTATTGGCAATAAGATCATCAATATCATGTGGATGAAGACGAGCACCTGCATTAAACAAGCGTTTTTCCTCACCAGAATCATCTTTGATGATTACAGCTGATGCAAGAACCTTTCCTACAAGAGCTTCACGAGCTTCTGCATTATTTTCGATTTTTACATCTTCTGTTTTATAGAAACAGCGAATGATATCTTCGCGAGTTTCATAGCCAAGGGCACGAAGGAAAATTGTACCAAGAATCTTCTTTTTGCGGTCAATCTTTGCAAAAATCAATTCTTTTTTCTGGTCAATTTCAAATTCAAGCCATGATCCACGATATGGGATAATTCTACTTGAATAAACACCCTTTTCATGCTGGAAAATAACTCCAGGCGAACGGTGAATCTGTGATACAACTACGCGTTCAGCACCATTGATAATAAAGGTACCACGTTCTGTCATAATTGGAATATCACCAAGATATATATCTTTCTGAATGATGTGACCATCATTGAAAGTCAAGTCAATTCTGGCTCTTAAAGGTACTGAATATGTTGCACCTTTCTGCTTGCACTGTAATTCTGAATACTTAATGTTTGCATAATCCAGTTCATAGTATTCAAACTCAAGAGACATTGAACCATCTGGGCTTACAATTGGGAATGTAGAAGTAAATACTTCCTGAAGCCCCTGGTTAGCCAAAGGTTCCCCTCTTTTAAGCTTTTCAGCCTGAAGGAAACTCTCGTAAGATGATGTTTGGATTGCGATGAGATCTGGGACATCCATAGAATTCTGGATATCCTTTCCGACATATTGACGGTTGATTGTTCGAGTCTTTGCGAACATCATTTCCCCCTGATATATTTATTCAACCCGAAACTGCTACATGCAGCAAACTCTGCACAGCACAGTAACGATTGACAGTCTTTTCGGGAAAAAAGACCTTTTTTAAAGAACTAAAAAAAACGTTTAAAACGCAGAAAAACTGCAGAGTGCTAAACCCTGCAGTTTTTCTAGATTACAATCCCAAAGGATTGCTTATTTCATGCTAGCCTTACCACCAACTGCTGCGATATCAGCGATGATCTTTTCAGCATCAGCCTTAGAAACACCTTCCTTAAGTGGCTTTGGAGCGCCTTCAACAAGAGCTTTAGCTTCACCAAGTCCAAGACCTGTGATTGTGCGAACAGCTTTGATTACATCAATTTTCTTGTCGCCGAAGCTTTCAAGAGTTACTGTAAATTCTGTCTGTTCTTCAGCTGCTGGACCTGCTGCTGCTGGACCTGCTGCTACAGCTACTGCTGCTGTTACGCCGAACTTTTCTTCCATAGCCTTTACGAGTTCTGATACTTCAAGAACTGACATGCTAGCGATTGCGTCAAGAATCTGATCGTTTGTTAATGCTGCCATATTGTCTTCTCCACAAATATGTAAATAAATATATTTTCGACCTTAAGGTCGTGCAGTAACCATTCATACGAATGTTCTGCAAAATCAAGTATGGACAGTCGACAGCTATGAAGCCTGACCATACATCACTGATTTATCAGTAAAACCTAGGCATTGCCTTCGGCTGCTTTCTTTTCTGCATAAGCCTTGAGTGTTGCTGCAAGTTTCTGTGCAGGACCATTCATTGCGCTCATGAGCATAGAGATAAGCTGCTTTCTTCCAGGAACCTTTGAGAAAGCTTCGATTTTTGCTGCATCGTAGATTTCTTTTTCAACACATGCACCTTTTACTTCAAGAACTGGTTTTTCTTTTCCAGCATCTTTAGCAAAGTCATACATAGTCTTAGCAACTACGTTTGCATCTTCTTTGGACATTGCAACTACTGTTGGTCCTTTAAGAAGATCTGCAACATCTTTTACATCCATTTCTTCAAATGCGATGCGTGCAAAGTTGTTTTTTACAACCTTAAGAGTTGCATCATTTTCACGGAGCTTCTTACGAAGCTGAGTGATCTGTTCAACTGTCATTCCGCGATAATCAGCGAAGATGAAGTTGCTGTATTCTGAAAGAACTTTTTTTGTTTCTTCAATAGCAGCTGTTTTTGCAGACTGAATTTTTTTAGCCATCATTGCCATAATTATTCACCGTCCTTTTCGCCGATCCAAACGCCTGGACCCATTGTTGAACTGATTGATACCGAGCTGATGAAAGAAGAAACAACTCCGTTTGGAGCTTTCTTGCTAACTTCAGCAATCAATGTATTAACGTTTTCAGCTACCTTAGCAGCATCCATAGAACACTTACCTACAGCGATGTGAACTACACCACCCTTGTCAGCACGGTATTCTGTACGACCCTTCTTAAGTTCGCCAATAGCAGCAACGATGTCATTTGTTACTGTACCTGTCTTAGGGTTAGGCATAAGACCTTTGCGACCCAAAACCATACCAAGACGTCCAACATCTTTCATCATATCAGGTGTAGCTACACAAACATCGAAGTCAAGCCAACCACCCTTTACCTTTTCGATATATTCGTCAGAACCTGCAAAAGCAGCACCTGCACCAAGAGCTTCTTCAACGCGTCCTGGCTGACAGAATACCAATACTTTCTTTTCGCCACGGAACTGATTTGGAAAAACCAATGTGTCGCGAACAGACTGTGATTTATCGAGATTAAGTGAGATATGAGCTTCAACTGTCTCATCGAAGTTAGCAGCTTTCATATCTTTTACCATATTACAAGCTGCTTCTACTGAATACTTCTTTGAGAGATCATATTTTGCGGCAGATGCGCGATATTTCTTTCCGTGTTTCATATTACTGCTCCACCTCTACGCCCATACTGCGTGCAGTACCAGCGATGATTTTCTTACAAGCTTCAAGATCGTTAGCATTTGTATCTTTCATCTTGATGTTAGCGATTTCTTCCAAATCCTTCTTTGAAAGTGTACCTACTTTGTTAAGAAGAGGATTTCCTGAACCCTTCTGAATCTTAAGTGCTTTTTTGATAAGCACTGGAGCAGGAGGTGTCTTAAGGATGAAAGTGTAAGATTTGTCCGCATAAACAGTCAAAACTACAGGAATGATAAGTCCCTTTTCCATAGTCTTTGTTCTGTCGTTGAATTCCTGGACAAATTTTGGTGCAGAAACACCATGAGGTCCCAGAGCAGGACCAATTGGAGGAGCCGGTGTAGCAGCTCCTGCTGGGCACTGCAATTTGATTACGGCTGTTACCTTCTTTGTTGCCATTTTAATTCTCCTAGAGTTGGTATGAAACTGATACGCAGTCTCTAACGAAACACCTTTGTCCAACGGACTTGCGTTTCTCCCAAAAACAGGTAATGCCCGCACTGGCATGCGAGCACCTGATTATTTGACTAATTAACTTTTTCCACCTGAAGCATTCCAACTTCTACCGGTGTTGCACGTCCAAAAATCTGAACATTGACAATAAGCTTTTCTTTTTCGTTGTTGATTTCTTCGATATTACCGCTGAAAGAAGCAAATGGCCCGTCATTAATCTTAACAGTATCGCCAATTGCGTACATCTGCTTAATCTTAACCTGCTTTTCGCCTTTAATATCACCAGACTTCTGAAGAAGGTTTTTTGCTTCTTCGGAACTGATCGGTCTTGGACGTACATTTGGATCCGTTCCAACAAAACCAGTAACACCCACAATGCTACGAAGTCTGCTGCAGGTAGATTTCCAGTCTGTTTCCGGAAGATCCATTTCAAGCATCAGATATCCAGGAAGAAATTTATCCTTGCGTACTTTTCTTTTGCCATCTTTGATTTCTACGATTTCTTCTACAGGAACTTTTACATCTGTGATTACATTAGAATCAAGGTCACCCTTTTCAAGAAGTGCTCTGACGGTTCTTTCAATCTTTCCTTCATAACCTGTATATGTGTGCAGAATATACCATCTTTTAGACATGTATTAATTCCTGTTTAATTAAGCTTTAAGCAACGCTTCGAATCCCTTTGTAAAACCAAGGTCAAGTGCACCAAGGATTACCGCAAGGATTATAGAAGAGATGATAACTACTTTTACTGATGAAACAACATCTGCGCGGCTAGGCCATACTACTTTCTTAAGTTCTGCTTTGCTTTCACGGAAAAACTGTCCGATTTTTGTCATGATTTCCTCCAACGGGGATTAAAAAAAACAGGGCAGGCAGGATTTGAACCCACGACAGGCGGTTTTGGAGACCGCTGCTCTACCAGCTGAACTACTGCCCTATATATAAACTGATCAATTTCTTGACCAGCAATATACTAAATCAATTATTCAAAAGCTTATTTTGCTTTTGTTTCTTTATGCATAGCGTGCTTGCGGCAGAATGGGCAATACTTGTTCAATTCAAGTTTGCCAGTAATATTCTTACGATTCTTGTAAGTTGTATAATTCTTACGCTTGCATTCTGAACATGCCAAAGCGATGATTTCTACTGCACCCTTTTTCTTGCTTGCCATATATATACTCCTAAAACTTAGTTACTTGCTAAGCCTACATGCAGAATCGAACTGCAGACCTCAACCTTACCATGGTTGCGCTCTACCGACTGAGCTATATAGGCGTTATAATCCGTATGGATTTATATGTGTTTTATGAATATACCGAAGGACGATTTTTATGTCAATAAGGTAAAATATAATTTCCATGCATTTTATAATTTTTATCGTTTTTCTTGATTAACTTAATCAGACTTATATGGTAATATCTGAAAAAAAAGAGGCGACCATGAACATCGATATGCTAATTGACGGAATTCTTGATTCTTATGACCGTTACGGCGGAATAAATAGATCTGAGTCAGAAAATTTTCCAAATAGAGAAAACGTCATCAAAATTCTTGGAGACCTGCAGTTCCTCATTTTTCCTGGATTCAAATTAAACGAAGAAATAAACCCAACCAATATCCGATATATTGTTGGTCAGCGCGTAAATAACGTAATCGTCCTTCTGACCAAAGAAATCCAGAAGGCACTCGTATATTCACTGGCGCTGCAGAACAAGACAAAGGACGAAGCCCAGCAATCAAATTGTTACAAACTGGCAGAAAGCACAGCTCTCGCCCTTATTGAAGAACTGCCAGAAATCAAGCGAAAAATTACACTAGACGTAAAAGCCGGATTTCAAGGCGATCCTGCCGCAAAAAGCATTGAAGAAGTAATTCTTTCATATCCGGCAATCGAGGCCATTCTTGTATATAGAATTGCAAATTTCCTCTATAGAAATGGAGTTCCTGTAATTCCAAGAATTATGACTGAACATACACACGGAAAAACAGGAATTGACATAAATCCTGGAGCAACAATCGGTGAATCCTTTTTCATTGACCACGGAACCGGCGTTGTCATTGGCGAATCTACCATTATTGGAAACAATGTAAAACTATACCAAGGTGTAACCCTGGGAGCACTTAGCGTTAAAAAGGAACTTATGAACAAAAAGCGTCACCCAACTATTGAAGACAACGTTACGATTTATGCAAACGCCACCATCCTTGGAGGTTCCACAATCATTGGCAAAGACTCCACAATCGGGGGCAACACATGGGTTACACATTCTGTTGCAGCGGGAACTGTATTAACTTTGGAAGAATAACAAAAAATTTATCAAAATATCAAGACAAAACGGCTTTCTGTGTTATTAATTATCAGATTTAATTCATTGACATAGATAATTTATTGTTGTATATTCTAGTTAGCTTGTAAATAAGCTGATAAACTCTCTCCGATGTTCAGCTATGCTGAACGGCAAGGGCTCTGGGTAACGTTGTTATTCGGAGTCCTTGTTTTTTTAACAGCGGAAAATTCTTAAAATCCACATGGAATTAATTCAAGGGTGACATGGAATATCCGGTTCCTTAATTCAAAGCCGGGTTTGGGAAAAACAAAGGCATAATCGAAAGCAAAATCACCCCAGGAGAATGGGGTGTGGCTAAAACAGACAGCCGCAGAGAGGCGGATGACTGGTTTAGCCCAGGGGAAAGGCTTTTCCCCTCAAAATTTTT
>JAEDGP010000053.1 GCA_016297405.1 Treponema sp. | reverse complement strand
CATCTGCATACCGCCCATCTGAGGCATTCCCATACCCATACCCATCTGTGGCATCTGCATACCGCCCATCTGAGGCATTCCCATACCCATACCCATCTGTGGCATCCCCTGATTCATTGAAGCCATTCCACCCATGGCTCCCATAGATGCTCCACCAAATGCCGAAGGATCTCCTGCTCCAAGGGTCTCAAGTTCTTCTGCACCACCACCAAATGCACTGCAAATCTTTTCTGCAGCAGTTCCGCCAATAGCTTCCCACAAAGTGTATCCTTGACCATCTAATGTAAGAGGATAACTGATAAGCGCAAACTGATTCTGAGGGATACGGATCATGGCCTTTGGATTGTTTACAGCTTCAGCTGGATTGCATGCAAGACCTGGAAACTTTCCTGTCTTATCCAATTCCATGATTTCGTTGTTTGTCTGAATTGAAACCACATCTCCAATGCACGAAAGTGCCATCTCATCGAAATCAGCGTTTTCTTCTTTTGAGATAAGATTTACAAGCTTTTGAGCAAACTCTGGAGAAAGAATATACAGATGATCGCCAGTAATGGAAGCAGAAAAATCTGCAGACGCGGCAATTACGATTTCAGGAAGCTTAACAAGCAACCCATCCCTATCGATAACTTCAACAATTGGCTGACTTCCAGCAAAAGAAGCTCCAGTCATGCTGTTTACTTTCTCTACAAGAGGTTCCTTAAGGCTGTCCGCAAACTTCTGAAGGGCGGCAACGTCTATCTTTGCTGCAGGACCTCCTGAAACATGGCCAGATGAATCTAAACCATCAACAGAAACTCCAGAAAGCAATGCGTCAATTTCGTCTTGAGAAATAGCACCGTCACTCATAATGAATCATCTCCTTCTACAGACAATTCCTCAAATTCATCTGCAGCGATATCTTCGATTTTGCCAGTAACCTGAACGGCCATTTTCTTGCCTACAACACCAGGCTGACAAAAAAACTTTTTCTTGTTTCCTACACTAAGTGTAAGAGGATCTCCAACTTTTGTGTTGGAAAGCCTGACTATATCACCTGTTCTCAAAGAAAGCACATCTCTAACAGGAAGTGGAATCGTACCAATTTCGGCAACAACTTCCATATCAACAGAAGAAAGTTTCTCTTTCAATGTTCCCAAATACTGAGTTGTTGAACTTCTTCGTACAGAAGAAAACCAGAACTGAGAAGAAAGCTTTGAGATAATAGGTTCGATTGTAAGATAAGGAATACAGAAGTTCATCATGCCTTCCTCATCACCAACCTTAGTTTCAAGAGTAATAAGAACGACCATTTCAGAAGGCGGAACAATCTGCGCAAACTGGGGGTTTGTTTCAATCTGTCCAAGACGTGGACGAAGATCAATTACCTGTGTCCATGCTTCACGCATATTTGCAAGAATACGAACAATAATACCTTCCATAACCGACTGTTCAATATCAGTAAGGTCACGATTTTTATTTGTAGCTGTAACACCCCGTCCACCAAAAAGGCGGTCAATCATACAAAAAGTAATGGCCGGATCGATTTCCAAAACCGCATTACCTTTCAATGGATCCATATTTACAACAGCAAGAGTAGTCGGAGTAGGAATAGAACGAATAAATTCCTCGTAAGTCAACTGATCTACGGAAGCCACATGGACATGAACAAGGGAACGAAGCTGAGCTGACAAGGATGTAGTTGTTAATCGCGCAAAAGTTTCATGCATATTTGAAACCGTACGCAACTGTTCTTTTGAGAACTTATCAGGACGTTTAAAGTCATAGATTTTTATCTTGCGGGTATCGCTAACCGGCTTAAAATCATCTGTATCAGAATCGCCTGAACTGATAGCGGTTAAAAGCTGGTCAATTTCATCCTGCGAAAGAACTTCGTTCATCTACATCCACCTCAGGTTACTGTTCGATAACATTCACATCATGAAATTCGACAGATCTGATCTTCGAACTCTGAAGGATTTCATCATTAATAATATTTTTGAGTTCCATCTGCATTGAAAGCTCATTGGCAGGATTCTTCAATTCATTTGCAGTCTTTAAAGCAAAATAACGTCTAAGGTTACTGTATATTTCAACAGTTCTCTTTGAAATTTCTGCCGAAGCTCCATCGTCGTCATAACCTAGATAAACAGAAATAACAACGCTCGCAGGCAAGTCATCACTTGTTCTTGTTCTGATAGGATCAAGATCCTTATACCAGCTCAAAGGATCGCGAGTAACATGATAATCTTCGTTAAAATATTCGGAACTACCTCTTGTTTTGCTTCCTGAAAGAATATTATAAGTTACAACAGAAATTATGACGATAAGAACAACTGCACCAACACCGATTGCAACCCATTTTAAAATATGCGGAAGAATTCCACCTACAAGATTCTTTTTTGAACTTGCAGAAACTCCACCATCTTCTTCCAATCCGTCAATTCCGTCGTCAGCCATTTTCCCCTCCTGGAAACAACATACAAACCATCAAAGTGGTAAAAAAAATACCAAAAAAATTATAACACTAAAAATCTCATTCATCAAGGAATTAGATTTTTACAATAGCACATAACATAAAGTTAAAACCATTCAGTTATATATTCGGCAAAATATAGAAAAAATGTTAGACTTATATAGAAAGACAATCACTTTTTTAATACAAATCTATATTCTTCCCACCCAAAAACATAGATCAATAAATCATCACAAATGCCCCTCATCAATGATGATTATATCAACGCGTCTGTTATACGCCCGACCTTCAGGGGTATCGCTAGGACGCATAGGTTTCGTATCTGCATATCCAGCAATCGAAAATTTTCTTTCATCAACACCATAGTCAGCCAGATAATGAAGCACATTGGCTGCACGCGCTGTGGAAAGTTCCCAATTGCTGAAGAATTTTGAATCTGACGCAACCGGAGTTGAATCTGTGTGGCCTTCAACTCGAAAATAACGAGTCTTCAGTTCGGAAGAGGTAAAAAACTGGGAAAGCTTAAGCAATGTATCACGTGTTTCATCGATATTGAGCTCTGCACTACCTTCTTCAAAAAAAGAATCAGAAGCCAAAGAAATAACCAAACCCCTTTCATCACTGGTAACAGTAATTTTATTTGTCTTCAGCTCAGGAGCAAACAATGTAACAGCTTTTTTCTTCGCCAGACCAAGCTTCTTTCCTTTTTCAATTGCTGGAAGGGAATTTATATTATTTCCCAAATCAGAAAGACGACCTGCAGAAAGAGACATACCACCATCTGTAGCTTCAGTTTCATTCATCTGGAGAGTCTGAGTTAAAGTCGGCAACGTCGTAATATCGACTTCAGAAGGGTTATAAAGCATTACGAAAAAGCAAAGCATCAAGGTGATCATGTCACCATAGGTACCTTGCCAGGCGCTTGACGGTTTATCTGGTTCCTTACTTTTCTTACCCATACCTTATTCCTTAGTCTTTAAGAACATCAGCTTCAATTGCTTTTCGAGTTACCGGATCAAGATAAGTTAAAAGTTTTTGACCCATAATTCTTGGATTCTCACCTGCCTGAATGGCAAGAACACCTTCAATTACCATTTCCTTCGAGCGCATTTCATTCGCATTCTGGGCAATCAGCTTCTGTCCAAATGGCGTAATAAGCCAGTTTGCCATCATAGAACCGTACAATGTGGTAATCAAGGCAACGGCCATGTTAGGACCAAGAGATGACTTATCTTCAAGGTTGTTCAACATACCAATAAGTCCCAATACAGTACCCATCATACCGAAACCTGGAGCAAAACCGGCCCACTGGTTCAAAATGTTTACCCATCCCATATGACGGGCTTCACACTGGTTCATTTCGTTTTCCATGATAGTTCGGATAACCGCACCATCAGTACCATCTACTACTAGTCTGAGACCACTTCTCATAAAAGCATCATCAAGATCATCAAGACTATCTTCAAGGGCAAGAATACCTTCACGACGTGCTTTATTAGAAAGGTCCATCATTTTCGAAATAATTGTTTTTTCTCCAAAGTCAGGGATTTTGAACGCTTTTCCCATAACCTTAAATACGCCAATAGTCTGCTTAAGCGGGAACGCAATAAATACCGCCATAAAAGAACCACCAACTGTCATGAAAACAGAAGGGATATCGATAATACCGCCCATTGTGCCGCCAGATGTCAAAACTGACATTACGATCATGGCTGCACCACCAACAAGACCGATTATTGTTGCTATATCCATTTACAAGACCTCTTGCGCATTTTCGACAATCTTTTTTCTATATGCGATTATTTTTTCAATCAATTCAGAAGGAGTGTCTTTAATGACAATCTTCTTTCCTGACATCATTGTTAATGTCAAATCAGGATTTGCTACCATACTTTCAATCATGTGTGGATTAATCCAGAATGCAGACCCATCTAAACGAGACACTTCTATCATATTCTAATTTTCGCTTGTTATCAAAATAAGGTCAAGTATTTTTTTTGCAAAATAAACAACCGAATGTTAGTTATTGAAAATAAATGCACAAATTAAACCGTTCATTCCCTGTTGTCTTAAAAAATCATAATTTTCCGTTATTTCAATACTCATTCTTGATAATAAAATTATGTTATGTATAATATTATGGTAAAATTTTCCTTTAGGAAGGTTATTTTTATGACGACCCAAGCAAAGATTTTCATTATCGAAGACACGCCTGAAATGGCCAATCTTGTATCAATGTATCTGTCCAAGGAAGGTCTTGAAACAATTGTCTTCAACACTGCAGAAGACGCACTTGATTCACTTCATAAAGGAACCATCCCCGATCTTTTTGTACTAGATCTGAATCTGCCTGGTATGAGCGGCTTTGATTTCCTTGAAACAATCAGAAAAGAATTCAAACCTACGATTCCAGTTGTAATCGTTTCCGCAAGGGATGCTGACGAAGATATCATAAAAGGACTGGGATTCGGAGCCGATGAATTCGTTACAAAACCATTTTCTCCTAGAGTTTTGGTTGCAAGGATACAAGCCAAACTTGAACGTCAGGCTGTTACCTCAGCTGCTGCAGAAGAATCAATATCATTCGGTGAATACACAATGCTATTAAACAGCAACGTACTGAAAAAAGGAACTGTAAAAATTCCGCTTTCAACAAAAGAATATGCTGTTTTGGAATACATCGTTAAGAATGCCGGAAAAACTCTTTCTCCAGAAGAAATCTACTCCAATATATGGAAATCTCAATTCGGAGACATTACAGCCGTAGCGGTTTACATCCAAAGGCTTAGAAAAAAGATCGAACCGGATTCCACAAAGCCTATTTACATCAGAACTGACTTTGGTCGAGGTTACAACTTCAACAAAGACATGCTTAAGTAATGCTTTTAAAAAAACAGTTTCTTTTTGCCAGGATAATTCTAATTTCATTTCCTCTATTCTGCATTGCCATGATTTGTGCTCTTAAACATATCAGAATTCCAATGGATGACATGAAGACTAACCTTGACAAGGCAAAAAGCCAAAATCCTACCATGCTTCCGGAACACGAGTGGCAGCTTCTTTTCAGAGCAATAACTTCAGTTCCTGCAGAAGCAGATGCGGCCGTTGTATACAGGGATGTAGTAATCTCCTCTACACAAGATTTTCTTGAACCAGGTTCTGTTTTCACCGACGAAACACTTGAAAAAATACACGCTGAAACGCCAGAACATTGCTTTCTTGAAAAATCCTACCCGTTAACAGCGGACAACACTAATCTTTTCATAATTTCCAGACTCAATCTTAAAACTGCCAGATTCACCAGGGAGATATTTCCAAGCCTTTTTCTAGTAATGATTATCATCCTTGCAATATGCAACACCATTCTGTATAGGTTTTCCAGAAAAATCTTTACTTTTATCCTGAACATAAACAACAAGACAAAGGAAATCTATGCGGAAGAAAATTCTTCCAGTTTAATGAAAAACGATGACCTTGAAGACGTTTCATCTACACTTGAATACCTGGAATCATTAAAAAACACTCTTAAGGAAACAAAAAACAGCCGTGCCAGATTCATCATGGGCGTAAGCCATGACCTTCGCACACCAATCGCTGTAATAAAAGGATACACTGAGGCAATGCATGACGGAATGTTGGAAGACACAGAAGAACGAAACAATGCCCTTGACATAATTTCCGTAAAAATATCCCAGTTGGAATCAATGATAAATACGCTGATCAACTATGAAAGACTAGAAAGCAAAGACTGGCATGAAAAATTAAATCCAACACTTATCAAACCGTTCCTTACAGCTTTTGCAAAGAACGCCGCCGCAACAGGAACAATATTCAAAAAGAACGTCACATATTCAATCGAAATTTCCGATACGCTGAAAATAAACATGAATGAACAGCTTGCGCAACGTGCATTCGAAAACATATTCAGCAATGCATTAAGATATACAGAAAATGACGGAAACATTCATATTTCGGCAACAGAAACTATCGATGACGTTCTTCTTCAGATTTCTGACTCTGGTTGCGGCATGGAGGAAAAGGATTTGAAGAATATTTTCGAAATTTTCTACAGAGCATCCAACTCCCGCCGCGAAGAAGGCATGGGCATTGGACTTGCCGTAGTCAAGAATATTATGGAAATCCATGAATGGGAAATCAAAGTAACTTCAAAGCTTAACGTCGGTACCAGTTTCATCATAAAAATGCCAAAAAAACCAAAGACAAATTTCATCACCCCGGGAAAAATCTAAATGATTTTCCTTAAAAAATCATTTAGAAAAAGGATCCCTTTTTTGGTCAAACAAAAGAAGTGCCTTCCTTCCCTTTCGTAAAACAAAGCCTTTCCTTCATCCTGCCATTCAAGCCCCAGATCAAGGACATTTCGTGGAAATTCTCTTTCGAATCTTTCACAAAACGACTCAATGCATACCCCGGACAAAACCCTGAGCCCCATCATGAAATACTCAAAAACCAAAGTTTCTTCATCCAGTCTTTCATTTTCCTCAGGAAGACAGCAAAAGCTTTTATCTTTAGAAAAAGATAGCCAAAAGGAGACATACTCTTCTATTTTTTTACTGTTGGTCCATCTAAAACCCTCAAACAAGGCTTTTTTATTCCTTTCTCTGACAGTTCCTGTAGCTGCAGATCCACAACCAATGTAATCCAGGCTATTCCAATATGCCAAATTATGTGCGCTTTTTATTCCTGTTCTGACATTGACAAAATTCGAAACTTCATATTGCTCGTATCCATTATGCTCAAGGAAATTCCTGCCCAAAAGCCACATCTGATCCGCTTCATCAAAATTATATTTCAATGCACCACTGCGAATTTCTCTTTCCAAAACAGTACCTTCCTCTATTGAGAGTGAATACAAGGACACATGATCGGGGGAATATGACAGAACAGCTTCTAAACCTTTTAAAAATTTCTTGGGATCTTGTTTGGGCAATCCACTTATAAGATCAACTGAAAATTGGCCTTCCCATTCATTTTCTACAAGTTCAAAACATTTCTTTACACATTCAAGAGAACTTCGCCTGCGTACAGCAGAAAGAACCTGGTCATCAAAAGCCTGTATTCCGCATGAAAGACGGTTTATTCCGCCTTTTTTTAGAACATGCAGAAACTCAGATGTTAAATCATCTGGATTTGCCTCTATTGTCCATTCATATTGAAAATCCTTTTCCATAAATGGTTTTACTGCATCGCAAATCCTTAAAATGCAAGAAGGTTTAAGCAAACTTGGCGTTCCTCCACCAATATATACAGTGTGGATTTTGTCTGGCAAATTATTTTTGAGTCTGTAATCAATTTCGTTAACCAGAGCGCAAACATATTCATCCGATACGGCGGAATTCACAGGAACGCTGAAAAAATCGCAATAGGTACACTTAGACCTGCAAAAGGGAATGTGTATGTACAGAGAATGAGCCAATTATCAGAAAGCCTTGATTTTATCTAGCGGATAGAACTGAAATAATGCAGAAGCTTTTATCTCAGACTTTTTTACCGGACCCCAGATTCTTGAATCGACACAGGAGATTCTATTGTCACCCAACACAAAATATTCATCATCCCCAAGAATTATAGGGTCAAAATAACCGGAAACTCCAACTTCCATATCCCAAACAGCAGGATATGGTCTGACATCAACATTATATGTCTTTGAAGTAAGCTCAAATTCGGAAAAAACATGTTTCTCACCCTTTGGCTTTATGTAAAGCTTGTAGTCAATCATGGAAACCTCGTCACCAGGAAGCCCAACAACCCTTCGAATCAACTCTTCCTTACCCATCTCACCTAAAAGTTTTGATGGAGTAACCTGGCCAAACGTAAAAAAAGAAATTAACAGGTCCAGGACTTTCACGCCCATCCCTTTAGATTCTTTTGTCCTCTCGTTCATCAAAACCACATCACCTCGTGAAGGATTTTTGTCCAGACCATTGAAAATTATGCAGGAGCCTGCCGGTATATCAGGGGACATAGAATATGATTTTGTCTTATACGAATAAAACACAAAATTGATTATCAGATTCAACACAACGAAAATTGAAAGAAAATAAACAACAAAAAAAACGACTTTTCTCTGAAACCTTTTCTTCATAGAATAGGAAAGAGCTAACAATTCTTTATTCATAATAGAAAAAATACCACAAATAAAAGGTTGTAGCAATTGCAGGAAATTACGCAAAACTTGAAACCAAACAGCTATTCGAGTATTATATATAGCATGCCAGAAGGAATAAAAATCATCGCAGAAAACAGAAAAGCTCATTTTGACTACTTTATAGAGGAATCCGTTGAATGCGGAATTGCCCTTGAAGGTACAGAAGTGAAATCCGTAAAAAACGGTAGCATTTCATTCCCTGATGCCTTCGCAGAAATAATCAATGGCGAAGTTTTTATCAAAGGATTGCACATTTCTGAATATTCCTACTCTTCCATTTTCAACCACGATCCGGACAGACCTAAAAAACTGCTTCTGCACAAGGAAGAAATAAAACGGCTGGTACGCAAAACGGAACAGAAAGGATACACATTAATTCCAACTTCGTTCTACCTGAAAAACGGGCGAGTAAAAGTCAACCTTGGGCTTTGCAAAGGAAAAAAGCAGTTTGACAAAAGAGCGACAATAAAAGAAAGGGACGTAAACAGAGATATCCAGAGAGAATTCCGCCGGGGGCTTGAATAGTTTTGAAAAACAGTTTTTTAAAAGCAACATTTTCAATTCTTCTCATGCTCACTTTTACCAAAGGATTTGCAAAATCAAGGGAAGTTGACTTTTATGGTGTTGTCTGTTCTGACGCAGACAGCAACATGATAAAAATGACCGAAGAGCTTTTTCTTGCTCAACTTAAAGACTTGTCCTATCTAGTCACAGATTGCAGATCTGCGGAATTTTCATCAAACATCAAAAATGGAATTACACCCTCATTCAAAGCTACCAGCAGCAACAGAATAATTTTTTATTCAATGATTTCAAAAAATTCCGGTTCAAGGGAATACTGGAGCTGTAAGATAATTGTATCAAACCATACAGATAAGAACGAAGTCACTGAAGAAAAAGAATACGATTCTTTCTATAAGATTCTGATGGAAAAAAAGGAATTTCTTGCCGGAATAATGGAAAGATTCAACAGACACTACGAATCTGCCAAGCCCGCATCAAACGACTTAAGAAAAATCCCTGCATCTACACAAAATATTTTTGGAAACTGGTCTGGGGACAACTATATAGATAAGATTGTAATTCTTAAAGGTGGAAGAGGCTTTATCATATTCAAAAACGGTGCATCTATGAACATCACCGTCAACATTGACCCCTCAGATCACAACCAGATAAAAGTTATTCAAACCAGCAGACCAAACGCTTCTTTTTTTCCAGAAATGGATCGAAAAGCGGCCTTAGACCTGGCACCAACGGCAAAGCCTATAGAGTGGACATTTTCCCTGATTGATAAAAAAACACTAAAAGGCACAAAAACCACCGTTTCCCAAAACGGTTCATACATTGCAGTTCCTGCAACCTGGACTAAAAAAGATCTTTGATTTTTAGAGCACCTTCACGAACAAGTCTGACTTTTCCATCTGTCAAGTTTACAATTGTAGAGGGAATACTGCCTGTCTTATCACCATCAAGAACAACCAAATCAGTCTGTTGTCCAAACACGTCTAAAATTTCATTTTCCTTGCAAATAACTGATTCACCGCTTTTATTGACGCTTGTGGAATAAATCGGCATTCCTACTTGAGCAATCACTTCCCGAATCCATTTGTCTCCAGGACAACGAACAGCCACAGTGCCTCCCTGCTTGGAATTAACAATAATGGTAAGTGGGCCAGGCCAAAAGGAGAGCAATGATTCTGGCACCATGTCATCACTGACAAGGGACAAATCCTTTGGAGATGATATCAATTGAATGAACGGTTTGGATTCAGATCGTCCTTTAAGCATCCTGATTTTATCCCCTGCTTCACCTGGAATCGTTGAAAAACCATAAACCGTATCAGTGGGAATTATAACAACCTTTCCTTCTTTAAGAAAAGAAACTGTTTTTCTGATAGAATCTTCATCAGATTTGCGGCAAATCATAGACTGGAATTCCTTGAACTATTTTTTTATCTTTTTTACCAAATACCAATTCGCCACGAGCAAATGAGATTGCAAGCATCACAATCAAAGAGACTGTAAAAAAAGAAAAACCTATAAATTTACAGAACTGTTCAGATAAGTAAGTTCCCTCAGAGTGCTTTTGAACCGTCCCCACATCATACAATGAGCTTTGATACTGGGACAACCCGTTTATTTTTACCAATTTTTCCCCGGGAAACACATAACCTAGTTGTCTTGCATAAGCTGCGATAACTTCCTTATCTTTCTGCAATGCCTTACTTTCCAACGTCAAGTCATTGTTCAAAAACTCCATTTTGGTAGTGGCCCTTGCAACTATTTTCTTCTGCTCATACAAATCGTTATATGACTTTATGCCATTTTGTCCACCATATAAAACAAGAACTGCATATACCAATGTCCCCAGAAAGGCGGAGACCAACACCTTTGAATGTATCATACAGAATTTATCGGCACATTTCCTGTTTTCTGTAGATAGAAAATGTGATATAATTTCTATTATATAACTAAAATTTTACTGTTGATTTTTCAATATTCAGCCGATAATCAACTAAGGTTATACTTTTTAAACGAGAGGAACTTCACATGAGCGATTCAACAGAAAATACAAACGAATTAGATAATTACGGCGTTTGGATAAAAAGACCACCTCAGGATGCGGAAGAAAGTACATTTGACATTGCAGATACACAGAATGAAACGGACAATATGGCTTGTCTTGGCGCTGAAAATGAAGTAAGTCTGGATGATTTTGACTTTCCGAACCTGAACGAAGACTCGACCGAAGAAAACAGTGCAGAAGAAGAAGTTTCTTTAGATGATTTCATTGACGGAGATTTTACAGATCCAAACCCTGGCTCTCCAAATCAAACTCCAGCAACAGAAGATACTTCACCTTCTGAAGATACTGAAATTTCATTGGACGACTTCATGGACGGCGACTTCACCGACCCTAATCCTCAAAGCCCATCAGCAAATGATTCTGGAGAAGTTTCACTTGATGATTTTCTTGACGAAGGTTTCTCTGATTCTTCAAGCAAAAAACAGGATGACATTGAGGAAGACGATCCTCTTGATATAGATTTGGCATTCTCTGAAGAAGAAATTCCAACAGAAGAAATCACGGAAGAAAGCGACAGTTCAGCAGACGAAATGGAAGAGATGTTTGATACAGCGGTTGTAACAACTGAAGAAAACACAGAAAGCATCTCCATGGATGACTTGAGCACAACAACAGAAGAAATTTCTCTTGACGACTTTGGCATTGATGAAAACAGCGACGATGCAACAGCTGTGGCAGCTGGCAATTCCGTAAATGCCAGTGCAGAAGAAAACGTTGACCTTTCAGACTTTGGTATTGACAGCGATGCAGAAGAAACACCTGTTACATCAAATGTAAAAGAATCAGCAAAAAACAAAGTCGTTGACTACAACCTTTCAATTACAGATGACGATGTTCATGAAGAGAAAAATGAAGATAATGCAGAACAGACAGAAGAAGTGAAAACCGATGTTGAAAAAACTTCAGGTTCAAATACCACTTCCGTTGAAAATTCACTGCTTCAGCAAATCATAAATGATCTTTCTGGTCTGAAAAACGAAATACAGTCATTGAAATCAGACTTTGAAGTTCTCAAAACAAAAGACACAATTCAACCTGCAGTGGAAATCGCTGATGAAGAAAAAATTGAAATGCCTGAAGAAACTGAATCCGACACAAATGGTTTCTTTGGCACGGATGACGGTGATGATACGATTGCATTGTCTGGAGATGAACTGAACAACATCATGAACACAGCTGATTTCTCCACAGAAGAAGCTGTACCACAGATTGAAAGCATAGAAGAAAACAATGACAGCGAAACCCCATTGTGCAATGATTTTGACTCTTTCGAAAATGAAATTTTGCCAGAAGATTCACTGCCTGATGCTGAATTTGGTTCAGAAGAGGAACCAGCTTTGACACTGGACGAGTCTTCCCTTGAAGATACTTTTGAGACACAAATCGAAGACACCTCAAGCTTATCTCTTGACGAGTCCCTTAACGAAGAAATCGTTGACTCAGATATCCCTCGTGAAATAAATGAACCAATCATTGAAGAACAGATTCCACAAGATGAACTTAAGGAAAGCGAAGAATCTTTCAGCGAAGAACCAGATTCTGGTCTTTCCATCGATTTTGAAAACGAAACACTTGAAGAACCAAATCTTGATGAATTAGACGATTCCTCTGCCCTTCCTGATGAGATTTCAATTCCAAAGGTAGATTCAATTGTTTCAGAAGAAGACAATGACATTCTTGTGGAATCTTCCTCAACTGACTTTATGGATTCTGTTAAAGATACAACTGACCAGCTTGCTCAAACTGAAAATGAAGAAGCCCTTACAGCCGAAGAATTAAGCAATGTTCTTGTTGATGTAGATGAATCTTCAGCATCAGAAGATAATATGCAGATTGAAGAAGTTATTGAAGACTTTGATATGGAAAA
>JAEDGP010000130.1 GCA_016297405.1 Treponema sp. | reverse complement strand
ATAGGGGCGTCAGATGATGATTCGCAAGGAATATGCAAGTCTTATAAATTGGAAAAATAAAAAGGTTCGTAAACCTCTGATGGTGCTTGGCGTTCGTCAGTGTGGAAAGACATATCTCATAAAGGAATTTGGAAAACAGGAATTCGAAGATATGGCCTACTGTAACTTTGATGGAAATAAAGGCTTGCAATCTATTTTTGATTATGACTTTGATATTAACCGTATTCTAGAAGAACTTGGCAGTATTGTACTCGGGAAAAAAATTGTTCCCGGAAAGACTCTCCTTGTGCTTGATGAAATTCAGAACTGTCCCCGTGCAATACAGGCGCTTAAATATTTCTGCGAAAATCTTCCTGAGCTTCATGTTATTGCGGCAGGCTCTCTTCTTGGAATTGCCTTGAGAGGGGAGGGAACTTCGTTTCCTGTTGGCAAGGTTGAGCGGCTCGAAATGTTCCCCATGAGCTTTGAAGAATTTGTGATTGCAGATGGTGGTGAAAAATATATAAACGGAATTAATAAGATTCCTTTTGAGCGTGAGATTTCTGAGCTCTATACTGTGCCTATGCAAAAATATCTGCAGAATTATTATATTGTTGGAGGTATGCCCGAGGCTGTTCAGAAGTGGATTGATACTCACGATTATGCCGAGGTAGAACAGATTCAGGATCAGATTTTAAGAGATTATGCAGATGATTTTGGTAAGTATACAAGCCCGGAAACAGCTATAAAAATCAAATTGATTTGGGATGCAATTCCTTCTCAGATTGCAAAGGACAATAACAAGTTTGTTTTTTCTCATGTAAAGCAGGGCGCCCGTGCAAAGGATTTGGAAGATGCACTTGAATGGCTTGTAAGTGCAGGCCTTGTTTATAAATTGAATCTTGTTTCTACTCCGCAGCTTCCTCTTGAGAGCATGAAAGACAATACCTACTTTAAAGTGTATATGGCTGATGTAGGTTTGCTCCGAAGAAAATCAAATGTAAACTATCGCACCATCTTAAATGGTGATGCATCCTACATTCAGTTCAGGGGTGCATTTACCGAAAACTATGTTTTGTCGCAGCTTAAATGCCTCAAGGTTCCAGCCTATTTCTGGCGTACTCAGGCCGATGCCGAGGTAGATTTTATTTCCGATTGGGAAGGTGTGCTTTTTCCGATTGAAGTGAAATCTGCCGACAACACAAAGGCAAAAAGTCTTCAGTTATTTTGCAAGCGCTTCTCTCCAAAAATTGCCTTCAGAACTTCACTTAAAAATGTTGGTGACAATGTTAAAGATTCTACGCATGAATGGTGCCTCCCTCTGTACATCCTCTTCCGCTTAAAAGATTACGTAAAAAACGAAATGGGGTGGTAGAGTCAAAAAAAATCTATAGGGATTTTGCACAATTTTGACTACTTTTATATGGGGATTTTGCATATTTTTGCTTGATTTCTTATGGGGATTTTGTATAATTTAAGGTATGGAAACATTCAAAAGGAAAATCTGGGATAAGTTTAAGTCGTGGAAAGAAGAGTCTGACGGACATACAGCTCTGCTTGTGGAGGGGGCCAGACGAATTGGAAAATCTACTGCTGTTGAAGAATTTGCAAAAAGGGAATACGAATCCTATATCCTGATTGATTTTGCATTTGCATCTCAGAATATCAAAAATCTTTTTAATGACCTTTCTGATTTGAATTCATTTTTCAGGCTGCTTCAGTATTACACCGGTAAAGACCTGAAGGAACGCAAATCTCTAATTATTTTTGATGAGGTCCAACTTTTTCCTTTGGCTCGTCAGGCTATTAAACTTCTGGTTAAAGATCATCGTTATGATTATATGGAAACTGGGTCTCTTCTTTCTATCAAAGAAAACGTAAAGGATATCCTTATTCCAAGTGAAGAGCGGCCGATTCAGATGTACCCGATGGATTATGAAGAGTTCTGCTGGGCTATTGGGCAGACTAATGCTTTTGAAATGGGACGTACTATCTGGCAGGAAAAGAAGTCTCTGGGTGATGATGTAAATCGGGACCTGATGAGAAAGTTCCGGCTTTATATGATTGTTGGTGGAATGCCACAGGCTGTTGAAGCGTTTCTTTCAACAAATAATTTTACGCAGGTTGATCTTGTTAAGCGTGATATTCTAAAGCTTTATGAAAATGATTTTATGAAGTTTGATTCTACAGGCCGTTCTTCTTTGATTTATGACCATATTCCTGCTGAACTTCAAAAGAATGCTTCGCGCTATCAGGTTTCGAGTGTAATAGAAAATGCAAGGGCTGGTACTATGCTTGAACGCATTGCCAAACTTCAGGATTCTAAAACAGTGAATGTTGCTTATCATGCCAATGCGCCGGAAGCGGGGCTTTCTCAGAATATTGATTGGGAAAAGTTCAAACTTTTTGTTTGTGATACGGGACTTTTTGTAACTCTTTGTTTTAAGGACAAGGATTTTACCGAAAATATTATTTATGATAAACTTCTTTCTGATAAGCTTTCAGCAAATCTTGGATATGTTTATGAAAATGTAATTGCCCAGATGCTGGCTGCAAAAGGTGATGAACTCTACTATCATACGTTCCCTAGTGAAACGTCTAATCATAATTACGAGATAGACTTTGTTATTTCCCGCAAAAACAAAATCTGCCCGATTGAAGTAAAAGCCGCTGATTACCACAAACACAAATCGCTGGATATTTTTACCGAAAAATTTTCAAAACATATTGGCAACCGATTCCTGGTTTACACAAAGGAATACCGCAAGGACACAGACATTTTCTGCATCCCCATGTATCTGGTGCCGTTTATTTAATAAGGGAGTGTAAGATAAAACCGCTAAAATGGCGCGGCTTTATCTTACCTAAAGTT
>JAEDGP010000052.1 GCA_016297405.1 Treponema sp. | reverse complement strand
TTCCTGTTTTGTAAGCGCGTTTTTTTTCTGAGCGAACTTCATTATTTGTAAGCGAACTTTTTTTCTGAGCGTGTCTTTTTATTTGTGAACGAACTTCCTTATTTATAAGTGAACTTCCTGTTTTTTAAGCGAACTTTTTTTTCAGAGCGAACTTCATTATTTGTAAGCGAACTTTTTTTTTCTGGGCGGGACTTCTTATTTGTGAGCGAACTTCCTGTTTGTAAGCGAACTTCCTTATTTGTATGCGAACTTTTTTTCTGAGCGGGTCTTCTTATTTGAAAGCGAACTTCCTGTTTGTAAGCGAACTTTTTTTTCTGAGCGAACTTCATTATTTGTAAGCGAACTTTTTTTTGTTCTTGAAAAGTGAGATTTTTAGTATACAATAGTTTAATATGGAAGAATTAAGCGTTAAAAAGGGTGGGCTTATTTACAGTCCTGATTATAAGGTTGTGCTTGGTGTTGATGCTTCATCTCAGGATTTTAATGGTACTATTCCTTATGGTGCTGAGCGGATTGAAGAAGAGGCTTTTTCTTGCAGCAATGTTTCAAAAGTGATTTTTCCTGAGTCTGTGACTTCTGTTGGGGCAAACCTTTTTGGAAACTGTGAATGTCTTGAATTCGTTCATTTGCCTTCGTCTTTGAAGGAGCTTTCTCCTTACATGTTTTATGGATGTTCTGCATTAAAGCGGATAGAACTTCCTTTGATTTTGGAATCAATGCCGGAAGGTCTTTATGCCGGGTGTTCTTCTTTGGAAGATGTTCCTTTCAGAAATGGTTTGAAGGAGTTGCCTGCCGGGATCGTTGATGGTTGTTCATCTTTAAAAAGTCTTGTTTTGCCTGATTCGGTGGAAAAGCTTTGCAGCGGATCGGTTACGAACTGTGAAAAACTTACTACAATTGTGCTTTCTGAAAATCTTAGGGAAATCGAAGCTGATGCTGTTCAGAATTGTCCTTCCTTAAGTAGAATCAGAATTTCGGATGGGAATGCGTATTTTGAGACTGACGAAGGCGGAGAAGCTCTTTACAGAAAGGGTGAGGCTGGTAGTGGAAATCCTGTGCTTTGCGTTTCTGGAAGGAAGATGAGCGAAGTTTGTGGATTCAATGAAATCGCAGAGGATGAGAATCCTTCAATCATCAGTTATGATGAAAGCGATGATGATAATGATGATGTTGATTTGATATTTAATAGTGCTAATGGCGATGAAGCAAGCGCCATTTGTGGTAATGAAGAGGATGGTGGAAATATGAGCGAAGAAAAGAGCATGGAAGAGCGTCTGGCTGAAATTATGAGTCAGGATAAACAGTATGGGGAAGAAGATTTCTCTATAATGGATATTCCGGAAGCCAGCGAAGAAGAACTTGCGAATAATAAGCTTGCTTCTTCAAGTGAATTTGACAATACCGTAGATATGGGTGCAGGCATTTCTATGGAAGAGCTTGCTAATATGTCTGGTGAGCCTGTAGATAACAGGCCTATGGTTGAGCGCTATTTTGAAGAAAAAGAAGCACTTGGAAATCAGATTTCTGAAGAAGAAGAAAAAAGCATGGAAGATCGTCTTGCAGAAATTATGGCTCAGGATAAGCAGAAAAACGATTTTTCGATTATGGATGATATTCCTGTGGCTTCTGATGCAGAAAACTCTGCTGGTCGTGTATTTACAGAAGAAGATGAAGAAGCTGGAATCGTTCCTGAAAACGCCTTGATTGCAAATGAACCGGTGCTTGAGGAGCAGGTTGAATCAAATAGCGATGAAAAGATGTTCATGCAGAATCTTTTCTTTGAAGCAGAAAAGGTTGAACAGCAGAAATATGATGAAAATGGCGATAACCAGAAGGTTCTTTATGTTTTTGCACAGAATCTTGCAGAAAACAATATCGGCCGCATCTTCTCAAAGCGACTTACAAGCTGCTGCCAAAGACTTGCTGAAGTTCATGGTTTTTCAAGCATCTATTATTTTTATGGAATCGACATTTCAAACGAAAAGTTCAAGAACCAGCTTGAAGATTTCATGAAGGAAAAGGATGTTCTTTATGCTTGTGCATCTGCAAATCTTTCTGATATTGATGATTCTGTAGCAGATTTTGCCCGGGTAATTGGAATCCAGCTTACAAGAGAAGGAATTGAAAATCAGACTGCAAATGCGAATGTTGCTGGTTCTGGAACTTTGAAATTGCTTGTTCAGGATAACTTGGCGGACTAAAAATGAGGGAAGCAAATAGCATTATTCTTCGCATTTCTGGAGTTGTGTTCCTTTTGATGGCTTTGCTTTCGATTGTTGAAATGCTTGGCCTTGATATTGGAGTTTTTGCGTTCATTATGAACGATGATTCTGTGCCATGGAAAATCTATTTTCTGTTTCTTGGTGTGATTTTTACAGTGCATGTTGTTTCTTCTCTTTTGTCTTGTTGCACAGCTTTGATTTTTGGCGGCAAAAGTGGCTATATCCAGGGAGAATGGAACTTTTCTGTTCTGTCTCTTGTGTCATTGGCTCTTTATGTGAGTGCGAATTACATTGGCATGAAAGTGGACGGTATGAGTCAGGTGCCAGAAGAAATGCAGTTCACTTACCTGGTGTGGATTGCCACAAGAGCGGCTTTTGCCATCATTGTTTTTGTGTGCTGTGAAAAGGAAAAAGAATTCAGCTGGAAAAATATTTTGCCAGTTGATAATCATTCAAGGCTTTGCGCAAAGCTTACAGTTGGATTTACTGTGGCAATCCTAGCCGGCGCATTTATTTACGCAAAATTCGCAATTTAAGGAGAGCGCAGTTCAGTTTTAGTCTTCGATTTCTGGAATGCGGCGCTTAAGTTCTTCCATGAATTCCTCGCCGGAAACGCCTTGTCTAAGACAAGCGAAAAGACAGTTGTCGCCGGCAACGGTGCCAAGAATTTCGTCCATGTTCATGTTGTCCAATGCATTTGAAACAGTGTTTGCATGGCCTGGAAAAGTTTTGATTACAACCATGCTTGCATTCCAGTCGATGCTTACATAGCCGCGCAAAAAGTCCTGGACATAAATCTGTTCGGATTCCTGTCGTTCGTCTTCCCCTGGAAGTGAATAGACATATCCTGAGTTGCCATCTGAAACTTTGCCCACTTTCAGAAGCTTAAGGTCGCGGGAAAGGGTAGCCTGGGTTACTTCGTAACCTTCCTTTAAAAGATAGGCCAAAAGGGCATCCTGACTTTCTATGCGATAGTTTTTGATGAGTTTTCTGATTGTTTTTAGTCGAGTCAGGCGTTCTTTCACAATGTCCTTCTTAGTTTAAAATGAATAAATATTTAATTATCATACATAATTATTCACCGCTTTTCAATACAAAATATTTGAGGTAGAATTCAGAAATGAAAAAAATCGTCTTTCTTTTTCTTTTTTTTCTTTGTTCCTTTTGTTATGGTGCCAGTACCAGACTTTCTTTGCAGTCATATTATACTACCGACAGTACTTTGGAAATTCAGGATATTCCGGATAGCGCATTTTCCGATGACAATCGGGTTAACAGTTTTGTTAAAGATGGATATTGCTGGGTTCAAGCGTATATTCCAGTAGAAGCATTGAAAAACAAGGTCCATGTCCTGAAATTTTCAGATGAACTTTTTAATTTTGGACAGCTTTATTTTCAGGATAGAAATGGTAAATGGGTGTATCTTGGATCTACTGGATTTGAAAGACCGGATGATAATAATCATGCCTATTTTAATAATGCGGTGGTTTTGCCCCATGAATTTAATTTTCCTGACGACGGGCAGCCTGTAAAGATTCGTGCAAAGATTTTTTGTGATCACAGTATTCTTGTGAAGATTACAGCCATGAACATGGGCTCTTTTATGGATTTGCGACAGATTCGCCATACTCATCTTTCCTTTTTCTTTGGTGCAGTGGTGATGACGATTTTTTTCATTGCCTGGGCCTGCGTAAGTTTTGATGATTATAATTATGTTTATCTTATTGTTGTATGCGCTTTGCTTGCACTTTATGTGCTTTTGGTAAATGGCGTGCTGGATGGAAGTCTGAAGCCTCTGTTTTCAAGCAATAATGTGCGCAACAGCATGATTTATTTTGTTCTAACCGGAACTTCTTTGTGCGGCTGCTGGTTTATTATCAACAGAAATAAGCCGTTTTTGAAGCAATTTCCATTAGTTTATGTAAAGCTACAGGAATTTTTTCCCTTCTTTGTTCTTATTCTTATTGCAGTCGGTTTTCTGTTTACCATTGTTCCTGTAACAGATGACTTTCTCCATGGATTTAGAATTTTTGGAATTGCGGTTCCATATCTTTTCTTTATCAATCAGATGGTGGCGGGTCGTAAACATAATCCTTCATTCAAATTGAAGCCTTGTATAATGTGGCTTTTGTCTTGTGGTGTGATTTTGATTCAGCAGACTTTTCTGTATTTCAGATTCAAGGAAGGAGTTCCATCCTTTTTTTCCATATTCAATGAAGATAAAGGAATTCCTGAAGCTTTTGCGCTTCTGGTAATTGGTATGTCGGTTGTGGAATTGCTTGGGCAAAGCCTGCGGACCCGTTTTGCGGTTCTTCAAATTCAAATGAAGGAAGCTGATTATATGATCAGCCGTGAATATAAACATAATTTTGTGTATTCAAAAATTTCGGCCATGCTTTTGAATATGCTTCAGGTTTTCAGTGCTTCTCTTGAGGAAACAAAAGCAGAAGATGGGGAAAAAATGAAGCTTTTGATCAAATCCAATATGGATTATTCAATGCAGTTGATAAAAACACTTTCGGTTTTTTCGGAAGAAAATAAAAATGCGAATAGAACTTATTATGCCCCAGGTCCACTTTATCTTCATACTCTTGTAACAGAAACGATGGAACCTGAGTATGTGATGCTCAAGAAAAATAATTGCTTTGTTGATGTGCATGAGCATTATTCGGAAGAAAGTTGTGTATATGCGGACAGGGATTTGCTGGCTCTGGTCATGCGGTTTATGATTCAAACTGTTCATAATGTTGTGATTCCAAAGACTCAGGTTCTGGTTTCGGCAGAGTACAAGAAAAGCTGTTTTACCATTTCCATCAAGTTTTCTACCGAAACTGTAACGGTTGAGCAGGCTAAATTGATTCTTGGTTTTGGAAAAGATGGTGAAAAGGATTTTGAACAGGATGAACTGCTTAGAAAATGGGGTGTTGAGCTGTATGTGGCAAGCCTTGTGGCAGATTTTCTGAAAGGATCCATTTCAATTGTGCCTGATATGATGGGGTGCGTAATATGTGCCAGGTTGCCTCTGAATCCTGCAATCACTTATCTGGAAGATAATATTCATGAACAGAATTTCTTGAAGCTTGGCAGCGATGAGTTGTTGATTCCTTCTTCAGATGAAGTGGTGTATATTCTGGAAGAAAACAATTCTGTCCGCACAATCCTGGAGAAAGCTTTTTCACCGTATTTCAAGACTGTGATTTTGGGAAATGGAATTGAATTCCTGGATCAGATTAAACGCTGGCCACCGGATTTTGTGATTTGTTCCATGGAATTGCCGGGAAAAAATGCCATGGAACTTTTGGAAGAAGATGCGTTGAAGTCGGTGCCATTCTTTGTAATCACAAAGTTTGCCACAAGAAAGGTCATTGCCAATCTGTATGATAAAGGTGCAATGGACGTTTTTCAAAAACCGTTCAATCTGGAATATATGGTGCGAAAAGTTTTTTCGGCTATAAAGTTGCGTAAATCTCAGAGTGAAGTGCTTTTGAAGTCCATCCACGAGTCATTTTCTCAGACAGTGTTTGGCAAAAAGGATTTTGGCCAGAATTTTGGAGAATACGAAGTTTATGAAATGCTTCCTGCCGATTCTTCTGATGCAGTAATTGAATTGAAGGAGGAGGGAACTGTTGCCAGCAAGGTGGAGGGGAATGAAGAAAAGCTTTCTCTTGATGGACTGGTGCAGGCACTTTGCGTCAGTGCAGGTTTGACTAAAAAGGAAACAGCTATCGCTCTTTTGATTGCGATGAACAAAAGTGATAAGGAAATTGCAATGGAAATGGGAATAAGTCCATCCACTGTTGCTGTGCATAACAAAAAGATTTTCAAGAAACTGGAAATCCATAGCAGAAGTGAACTTCTTGAGAAAATAAAGTAAACTATGTATGCTTGTGAACAATGGTTTTGAATGATTTACGGGGAATTCTGTAAAAATATTTTCTGTTATTCAGCGATTGTTCAAATCTGGCTTTGACATGATGGAGTAGAAGATGTCTGGAAATACATTTGGATCAATTTTTAGGGTAACAACGTTTGGAGAAAGTCATGGAGTTGGTTTGGGCGTAGTGATTGACGGTTGTCCAGCCGGGCTTTCCATTGATGTGGACAAGATTCAAGCTGCGTTGGATAAACGTCGCCCTGGAGCTGCCGTAAATGGCCAGAAAAGTGCTTCTGTTACAGCAAGAAATGAACCTGATCGTGCGGAAATCCTTTCTGGAGTTTTTGAAGGAAAAGCTGAAGGAACGCCGATTGCAATTGTAATACGCAATACTTCCCAGCATTCTTCTGATTATGGAAATCTTGTGAATACATTCAGGCCAGGCCATGCCGATTTTACGTTTGACCAGAAATATGGATTTAGAGATTACAGAGGCGGCGGCAGGGCTTCTGGCCGTGAAACTGCTGCCAGGGTTGCAGCTGGTGCTGTTGCTCAGATGATTCTGGATCATTTTGGGATTACTGTTAAGGCCTGGACAAAAAAAGCTGCCGGAATTGCATGCAAAGAATTTGATGAAAGGGCAATCGAGGAAAATTCCATGCGTGCCCCGGATAACGAAGCGGCTGCTCAGATGGAAGCAAAAATCCAGGAGCTTCGACATAAAGGTGAAAGTGCAGGCGGAATCATTGAGTGCAAAATCCGTGGCGTTCCAGCAGGTCTTGGAGAACCTGTGTTCGATAAACTGGACAGCGAGCTTGCCAAAGCAATTATGTCCATTGGTGCGGTGAAAGGGTTTGAGATTGGGGACGGATTTGCAGCTGCAGATTCCTTTGGAAGTGTGAACAACGACAAAATGCATGTGGAAAATGGAAAGCCAGTATTTGATTCGAATCACGCAGGCGGTATTTTGGGCGGCATGAGCAATGGAAATGACATTGTCCTTCGTGCTGCCATAAAACCTGTTCCAAGCATTTATCTGGATCAGAAAACCATCAAAAAGGAAGAGGGCAAATTCATGGATACCCAGCTTGCAATCAAGGGGCGCCATGACATTTGTCTTTGCCCAAGAATTGTTCCTGTAGTAGAAGCAATGGCCGCAATTGTTGTGGCAGATATGCTTTTAAGAAACCGTTCTTCAAAAATTTAATCAATATTTAAGGAATTAGCAGTGATTGATAAAAAAAGACTTCTTAAAATTAAGATAATTCGTATTGTTACCGCAGTTTTGAGCCTTCTGGCCATTGCTTTTATGTTGAACTGCGGTATGAGGCATAAGGATTTTAAAAAAGTTCAGGAAATGATTCTTCATCAGGATTATGTTGGACAAAATCTTTCTGAAAACGAGGAGATAGAATTTAATTCCTGGCTTGATGAGAAATATCCGGTTCGTACGCAGGTTTTAAGAAATCTTCCGTATAACGTGAATCCATTTGAGCTTGATGTAAAAGCTGGCTCTGCCATTGTGGTTGATACGAACAACGGTTGCGTTCTTTATGAAAAAAATGCTGATGAAGTGATTCCACCTGCTTCCATGACTAAGCTTTTTGTGATGTATGTGGTTTTTAAGGAGATTGCTAGTGGTAAAATCTCATTGACAGATGTGGTTCCACTGCCGCCTGAATGCTGGGCTTGCAACATGCCGCCTCATTCTTCACTTATGTTTTTGGGAAAGGATCAGACTGTTACTGTGGAAGAACTTTTAACAGGAATGGCAGTTTGTTCTGGCAATGATGGTGCCTATGCCATCGCAAATTATGTAAGTGGCGGCATGGATAAGTTCATTGAACGTATGAACAGCGAAGCTGCACTTTTGGGGTTAAAGAATACGCATTTTGTGGAAGCTTCCGGCTATTCTGAATTGAATACTACAACAGCAAGGGAAATGGCAGCGTTTGCCAGAACTTATGTTCATGAATTTCCTGAAAGCGTAGAAAAATTTCATTCGGTAAAAGAGTGGACTTACCCTCAGGAACACAACCGTGCGCCAGCTGACAAGGGCAAAAAAGGCAATCAGGATTTTTCAAAGGGATTTCCACAGAACATCTGGATGGGAATAACACAGAAAAATACAAATCCGCTTTTGGATAAGCTTGAAGGCTGCAATGGGCTCAAAACCGGATATATTGATGAAAGCGGCTATAATCTTGCCCTTACCTGCAGCAGAAAGGGAATGAATGTGCTTTCTGTTACCATGAGGGGACCTGGCAAAAATGCAAATGAAGGAAATCAGGGGCGGGTTCATGATGGAACGCTTTTGATGGAATGGGCGTACGGTACTTTCCATGAATTTAAGATGCCTTCTGTTTTGCGCACATATTATATTCCATCGCTTTATACAAAAAAGAATGTGGTTGCGCTGGTACCTGCATTTAAGCCTGAAGCTTTGAATGTGCCTGTTGCACTTGCCAACGACAAGTCCATTGCAGCTTTGGAAGTGAGCGTAGTGGTTCATGTTCCTGAAGTGATTCGTGGCGGCGTTGAACAGGGTAAATCTCTAGGTCTTATAGATTACATGATGAATGGCGTGCTGCTTGAATCCATTCCCCTTGTGGTAGAGGAATCTGTGGCAGATGCAAATCCATGGAACAAAGCCGCTGACTGGCTTTCTGAAAAGATTTTCTAAATCTCATAAATAATGTAAAATTAGCTTATGGCTGATTTTAACGACGAAACATTTTATATTCTTGATTCTTATGGTCTGATTTTCAGATGTTATTTTGCATTTATTAACAGGCCTCTCACAAATCCAATGGGGCAGAACGTTTCCGCCCTTTTTGGTTTTTTCAGAAACCTTCATTTTATTTTGAAACACTATAAACCTGGACGGCTTGCCTGCGCCATGGATTCAAAATCCAGGACTTTCAGACACGAAAAATTTGAATATTATAAAGCTACCAGAAACAAGACCCCCGAAGAGCTTCATACGCAGATTCCTATGATTGAAGAAGTTTTGAAGGCTTTGGGGATTCCCGTTCTGCAGTGTGAAGGCTACGAAGCTGATGATGTGATTGCCACAAGCGCAAAGCTTTGCGAGCAGAATGGAAAAACCTGCCGTATTCTTTCCGGGGACAAAGATTTGATGCAGCTGGTTAGCGAAAGCACCCAGATTCTGAAGCCTGATGCGGGGGGCACCTGGAAAATTACTGGCATAGATGGAGTTGTAGCTGAGTGGGGCGTGCAGCCAAAGCAGCTTTTGGATCTGCTTTCTCTTTATGGTGATACAGCGGACAATATTCCTGGTGTTCGTGGGGTTGGTGTAAAGACCGCCGCAAAACTTTTGAATGAATACAATGATATGGAAGGAATCTATAGTCATATAGAAGAGATCAAAGGTTCATTGCAGCAAAAACTTATTGATGGCCGCCAGGATGCCTTTGATTCCAAGTGGCTTGTTACTCTTTGTGAAAAGGTTCCTTGCAGCGAAATTGAAGATGCGGCTCTTGGAAAACATCTGGATTTGAATTATGCGGCTGCAGCTGAGCTTCTTTATTCCATGGGAGTGCCGGCTGTTGCTAAAAGTTATGCCGAACTTGCTGCTGAACATGGACAGAAGGTAAATCTTCCTGGAAGCGGCGATGGTGCTATGGAGGCTTTCACAACCCAGGCTGCAAAAATGCCACCTGCTGGTGGAAGTGCTGGAACAGAAGAGAAGAAAGGGAAGGCTTATGTAAATCTGCTTTTTGCCGACGCACCTTCTTCAATCAAAAAGAATGAAGGCAACTACAAAGCGGTTTTGAGTAATGATGAACTTACATCATTTATCGATAAGGTGCTGGGTGGCAAAACTGATGAAGAGCGCACTGTTGCCTTTGACTGCGAAACCGATTCCCTGGATACGATCAACGCAAATGTGCTTGGATTTAGCCTTTGCGCAGAACCTAGAACGGCAATTTATGTTCCTTTTGGCAAGGATGATCTTTTTTCTGCCGGCGATTTTGTGGAAAAAAGCGACGCTTTTAAAAATCTTTCCCGCCTGTTTTTTGAAAAAAATGTTACTGTGGTGCTTCATAACGGCAAGTTTGACTGGAAGATGCTTGTTTCCAATGGATTGAAAAACCTGGAAGGCAAAGGTCTGGCTGAGGGAATTGATCTTCGCCCTGAATGCAGCATCGCTGATACCATGGTTGCTGCCTGGCTTTTGTCTCCCGACCGCACGGGCAAGAATGCCTTTGGCCTTGAATATCTTGGGGAAAATGTGCTTGGTCTGAAAGGAATTGAATACGATGATATTGTTGCAAAAGGCCAGACTTTTGCAGATGTGCCTTTGGAACAGGCTGTTCCTTATGCGGCGGAAGATGCGGATTTTACGTTCAGGCTTTGGAAAAACCTTAAGCCAAAACTTTCTTCGGCAAATCTTTTGAAGCTTTTTGCAGAGATTGAAATGCCACTTTTGAAAATCCTTGCATCAATGGAATTGAAGGGCATTCATCTAGATGCAAAGACCCTGAAGGAATATGATGTGGAGCTTAAGCGAGGAATTGAGGATGCGGAAAAAAATATATATGAAGCTGCCGGCATGCAGTTTAATATCGCTTCTCCAAAACAGCTTCAGGAAGTGCTCTTTGATAAACTCAATCTTCCGAAAGGAAAAAAGACAAAAACCGGCTATTCAACAGATACGACTGTTTTGGAAGAACTTTCTTTGCTGCATCCTGTTCCAAAGCTGATTCTAGAATATCGTGAAATGGCAAAGCTTCAGTCCACTTATGTGGAAACTTTGCCAGAGCTTTGCGATAAAGATGGAAGGATACACACTGATTTCATTCAGACTGGAACAGCTACAGGCCGGCTTTCATGCAGAGAGCCAAATTTGCAGAACATTCCTGTCCGAAGCGATGCGGGAAGAAGAATCCGAAGTGCATTTACGGCTCCTGAAGGCAAGGTTTTGATTTCTGCCGACTATTCCCAGATTGAACTTGTGGTTCTTTCCCATCTTTCTGGGGACAGGAACATGAGTGACGCATTCCTTAAAGGCGTGGATGTTCATAAGGCAACGGCTGCAATGATTTATGGAGTGGAGAGGGAAAGTGTAACTGCGCAGATGCGTCGCACTGCAAAGACAATAAATTTTGGCGTAATTTATGGAATGAGCGCATTCCGTCTGGCAAATGATCTGGGTATTTCCAGAACCCAGGCGGCTGCCTTCATTGAAAATTATAACCGTACTTACAATGGAATTGATTCGTTTATGAAGGAAACTGTTGTGAAGGCAGAAGAAAACGGTTATGTAGAAACGATTTTTGGTCGACGCCGTCCAATTTTGAATATAAACAGCAGGAATAAAGTGGAAAAAATGGCAGCCGAACGCATGGCAATCAATACGCCGGTTCAGGGAAGTGCCGCCGATATTGTGAAGAAAGCGATGATTGATGTGGATGCAGCTTTGTTGCAGAAAAGCAATGGCGCAAAGCTTTTGCTTCAGGTTCATGACGAGTTGATTGTGGAATGTCCTGATGATCCGGCCATAGTTGAAGAAACGATCGCATTGATGAAAGAAAAAATGGAAGGCGCTGTAAAACTGAACGTACCGCTGAAAGTTTCCATAGAAAGCGGCAAAAACTGGGGATTGTTCCATTGATTAGGCTTTGTGGAAAAGTGAGGTGGGGAAGGTGAGCGTTATTTGCGTTACGGGGCCTATGGCCGCAGGAAAAAATGCTGTAAGCGCCATATTGGAGCGGATGGGCTTTGCATGCGTTGATGCAGATGTTTTGGCTCATAAGGCTGTGGAAATGTGCAAGGACCAGATTGTGTGCGCATTTGAAAAAGAAGCTGCTGCTGCTTCCTGCCGTCTTTTGAATGATGATGGCACGATGAACAGGCGTTCTCTTGGTGCTTTGATTTTTCCACGACTGGATCTGCTTGCCAGGCAGGAAGCCATAGTGCATCCGGCTATAGAAAAGCTGGCGGCGGATTTTATGAAGGCAAACCCGGGTAAAAACATTGTGCTTAATGCAACGGTTTTGTATAAAGTTGCGGATCTTATGAAGCTTTGCGATTTGATTTTGTTTGTGGATGCGCCAAAACTATTGCGGTTTGTACGTGCCCGCCGCCGGGATGGTATGAAAGCAAAGCAGATTTTTGCCAGATTCAAGGCCCAGAAAAAGCTTTTTGAATGCTATGCCCACACTGGAATCAGGATTGAGGTTGTGAAAAACTTTGGCAGCATCAAAAATCTTGAAAATAAAATTGAATCTATAGTGAATAGGTTTTGACAAATATAACAAGGTGTTTTATAATTGTACATCCTGTTTAGGAAAGTTATGAGGTAAATAATGAAAAAGATTTTTGTATTGTTTTCTGCATTGACAACTCTTCTTTGCGGAATGGTTTTCACTTCTTGTGATGGTCTTGATGATGATTTTATTGCTCCAAAAGACAAATGGGTTTATAAGACTGGAAAAGCTGACAACTCATTTGAATATACTTGGGGTGAACAAGGCAGTGAAAAGACAGTAAAGTTTGACCTTTATGCGAACATGGCTACTAAAGATGCAACATTGACTTTTAAGGGCTCTAAAGAACCTGTAAAAGTACTTCCAGGTTTAAATATAATTCTTGTTCCTAAGGCAGAAAGCGATTCAGATAAGACAGCTGTAACGGAGTTGCTTAACCTTCAGGAATATGTTGGGGAAGTGGCTGTTTTCCATTCTTTTGGAAAAGAAGCTAATGCATCTAAAGGGGATGATGAAGGTAAAACAGTTAATCTTTCAACACTTTGGACACTGATTTATAACTTTAACAAATTCGAAGATATGGGCTCAAAAGCAATGAGCACTACTACAGAGAAACTTACACTTGCTTCTGATCTTAAGAAAATGAACTTCAAGCGTATCCTTTACAACATGCTTGGTGATAAGATTTTTGGAGAGTAATAAAAAAGGGAAAATGTAATATTTTTGCAAAATACGTCGAGTCAAGGCACGCTCACGCTTAAAGCCTTGACTTCGCCGTTTTGAGGGTTTTGTAATGAACCCTCAATGATAAAAAATGGCGGAAGCGAAGCTTCCGCCATTTTTTTTA
>JAEDGP010000129.1 GCA_016297405.1 Treponema sp. | reverse complement strand
CATGGAAAAAAATAGACAGGACGTCTATTTTTTTCCTAAAACACTAATATTACGTCCGAACCACTTTTCACAAAGCTTTTCTACAGTGCCATCAGCTTCCATTTCTTCAAGAACCTTCTGCACTTCATCACGAAGCTTTACATCACCTTTACGGAACGCAATACCATATTCTTCCTTAGCAAGGATTTCATCCACAACTACAAGAGGAGCATTATTTTTGCTGATGTACCAGTTTGCAACAACGCTGTCCAAAACAACACCATCACAACCACCAACAATCAGATCCTGCAATGCAACAATATTGTCATCGAACTTCAAGACATTCTTCAAGCTTGCATTGAAATCTGGATTATCGTCCAAAGCATCTTGTGCACTAGATCCTTTCTGAATTGCAACCACTTTTCCAGCAGCATCAGCCAAAGATCTGATGTTGCTTTCCTTGCGAACAACAAGCACCTGATCATTGTTCAAATATGCAGAAGAACAAGCATAAGTTTCCTTTCTTTCGTCTGTAAGTGTCATACCATTCCAGATACAGTCGATGTTTCCAGAATCAAGTTCAAAGCTTTTAGCATCCCAGTTGATTGGCTGAGCCACAAAATCAACTCCAAGACGCTTTGCAACTTCTTTTCCCAAATCAATGTCGTAACCAACGATTACGCCATCATCATCAATGCTTCCCATTGGGGGGAAAGATGCATCAAGACCAAGAATGAACTTGCCCCTTTCCTTCAATTCTGCAAGAGAATTATCTCCTGCCTTTTTCTTACAACCGGCAAAACCTGCAATCAATGCAACGGCTGCCACAGCCATAACAACTTTTTTCATTTTATCCTCCAAGATTATATGAAAAATTTATTTTACTTGTTTTGCAAAAGCTTTCAAAGCTTTTATCTGCTCCATTACCTTTTCTCCAGCAGGACCACCATCGGTCTTTCTTGCATCAACACAAGCCTTTGGAGTAATCAAGTCAAAGATATCTTTTTCAATCAATTCGCTGCAGCTTTTGAATTCCTCAAGTGAAAGATCTTCCAGACGGCAGTTTTTGTCGATAGCCATGCGAACGGATTTTGCACTCACACCATGAGCAGTTCTGAACGGCATACCTTTGCGCACAAGATAATCCGCAACATCAGTTGCATTAAGGAATCCGCCTTCACAAGCTTTTTCCATAACATCCGTATTCCACTTTGCTGAAGAAATCATGTAAGTGAATACATTAACGCAACTCAAAACCACATCGCAGGCATCAAAAAGATTGAATTTATCTTCCTGCATATCCCTGTCATAAGCCAAAGGCAGGCCTTTCATCATTGTCATCAACGCAAACTGATCGCCATAAACACGACCTGTGCGCCCGCGAATCAATTCCGCAAAATCCGGATTCTTTTTCTGAGGCATGATGGAACTTCCGGTAGACCACTTTTCACTCAAATCAATAAAGCCGAATTCCACAGTAGACCAGAGCACAACCTCTTCGCAAAAGCGACTCAGATGCATCTGAATCATGCTCAAATCATTGGCAACCTCAATACAGTAATCCCTGTCAGAAACGCTGTCCAGACTGTTCATTGTAATTTCATCAAAACCAAGTTCCTTTGCCTCAAACTTTCTGTCCAAAGGCAAGCCGCTTCCAGCCAAAGCGCAGGAACCAATCGGACTTATGCGGATTCGCTTCAAAGCATCTTCCAGGCGGTTCCAGTCTCTGGTAAGCATCCAGCTCCATGCACAAACATGATGAGCCAAAGTTACCGGCTGAGCATGCTGCATGTGAGTAAAACCTGGAATCAAATCATTCAAATGTTTCTCCGCAATTTCATTCAATGCAGAAATCAGCGTCAAAATCCTGTTCTGCAAATCAGGAATAAAGCGGCAAAGATAAAGACGCTCATCCAAAGCAATCTGATCATTACGGCTGCGGCCAGTATGAACCTTTTTTCCAGCTTCCCCGATTCTGTCAGTCAAAGTAGCTTCCACAAAAGAATGAATATCTTCCGCAGAATAATCAATCTTTAGCTTTCCGCTAGTCAAATCCTTTTCAATCGAATCCAATCCATCGCAAATCTGTTTGGCTTCATCATCAGAAATGATTTTTGCACGGGCAAGCATTTTTGCATGAGCCTTACTGCCCTTAATATCATCCAAAGCCATTCGTTCATCAAC
Source organism: Treponema sp. (assembly GCA_016297405.1). Taxonomy (GTDB): domain Bacteria; phylum Spirochaetota; class Spirochaetia; order Treponematales; family Treponemataceae; genus Treponema_D. The sequence continues at coordinate 707 of JAEDGP010000129.1, read as the reverse complement.
GTTTATCGAAGTTTCAAAAGCAACCGCAGCAGCATCAGGTCCCTCTTCAAAGCGGCCATGCCAAAGTGCTGCATGATTGTCTTTAGTCATAGTTCCATGTTCTTTATTCATATCTTCAATTATATTGTAGCGCAAATCCATTGGCAAGACGCGTTCCGGGGCCCGCCTAAGGCTCGGTGCTGCGCACGGCCGGATTCCCGGCCCCCCTCCATGCTTGGCGCAGCTTTTCCACCAGCGCCAGACTTTCACCCAATCCCATAATTTTTCCTGCGCTTTATATGACAAAATTTCAAATAAGGCAAAAGCACTTGCCAACCAGGGCGCAACAATCGTTGCAATGGCTCGCCTCAAAGAAAAAATCGACGAAGTAGCAAAAGAAATCCCAGACACATATAAAGTTCCAACACTGGCAATTCAGTGCGACATTACAGATACTGACAAAGTAAACGCAATTTGCCCAGGCTATTTCTACACACCTCTTACAAAAGAGACACTGGACAGCGACTTCTTCCAGCAGAATGCAAAGACAATGATACCAGAATAACGCTAGGAAAACGAAGGCGAACTTGATACAGCAGCAATCTTCCTTTCAAGCGCAGCATCAAGCTACGTAACAATATTTTAAACCGCAAACCGGCTCGACCGCGTATCGGTGATTTGAAATGCGTGTTAGGTTTTATTTCTTACTCATAGTGAGTCCACATTCT
>JAEDGP010000051.1 GCA_016297405.1 Treponema sp. | reverse complement strand
CTCAAAACGGCGAAGTCAAGGCTTTAAGCGTTAGCGTGCCTTGACTCGACGTATGTCCGGAAAAAATCTAAAGCTTTTCGATTCTTCTGATTCCGTTTTCATTCATTATTGAAATTGATTTTTCCACCGCGTCGTCCCAAAGCACATCTGGTGAATGTGCGTCGCTTCCAACAATTGCACACAACCCTGCCTGTTTTGCTTTTTGCCAGAACCGCTTGTGCGGATATACGTATCGTTCTTCGTCAGGATATGTTTGTTTTCCGCGGCGTATTCCATTGGCATTGAATTCAAGGATTGTTTTTGTATCTATGGCTGCCTGTATGATCATATCGCATGCCTGTTCGTAAAAGTCATTCCATCCGATGGTAAGCTCATAGGCAAATATGTCTGGATGGGCAAGGATTTTAAAGCATCCTGTTTTCATACCTTGAACACAGGTGGCAGCATAATCAAGAGCAAGTTCTGCGCTTCTTAGATTGTATACGTTATGGAAATCTCCATATTTGTCGTAAAACCAATGCTGGCCTAAAATAAGATAATCCATTTTCTTACTGCTAAGCAGAAAATCATAATAGTTATCTTTTGCCGCTGTTTTTGTGAATTCTATTTCCGCAGATTTCAGAATGTTCAGTTTGTCTTTGTATATGCTTTTTGCAATATCAATTTCGTCAAGGTATTGATCCAGTTCTTCGTATTTCATTCTGGAGCCATGGTTGTTCTGTGGAAAAGGGCCGTGGTCGCTCATTCCAAGTTCGCAAAGATCTTTGGCAACAGCTTCTTTTGCATAATCAAGAGGGGTGCCGACTGCATGGCCGCAGCGAAACGTGTGGGTGTGATAATTTGCTCGTGTCATATAAATACTATACCACTGTTTTTACACTAATTGAACACACAATCGCAAAATGTTAAAATTGATTCATGAATTACAGTAATTTTGGATTTATCAGAACTGCTTGTGTAACCCCTTCATTAAAGGTCGCTGATTGCAGCTATAACGCCCAAAGTATAATCGACTGCAGCAGGAATGCATGGGAAATGGGTGCGAATGTAATAGTTTTTCCAGAGCTTTGCGTTACAGGCTATACTTGCCAGGATTTGTTTCTTCAGAAGAAGCTGCAGAATTCGGCAATAGATTCAGTTCTTCTTATTGCAAGAAAGACTTCAAATCTTTCTTCCTTGATTTTGATTGGGCTTCCATTGGCAGTCGGTCCTTCAATTTATAACGTTGCGCTGGTTCTGTTCAAAGGGAAAATCTTGGGCGCAGTGCCAAAGACTTTCATTCCAAATTACAGTGAATTCTATGAAAAGCGATGGTTTACGTCATATCAAAAAGATTGTGCACCAAATCACATACGATTGTCCGACGATTTTGCAGAAGTGCCGTTTGGAACAGACCTTTTGTTTGAGGATGAAAATGGTTCTGGCTTTGTTCTGGGGTGCGAGATTTGCGAAGATGTGTGGGTTCCTTGTCCTCCATCCACATCTTTAACACTTAATGGCGCTGTAATAATTGCAAACCTTTCTGCCAGCAATGAAATTGTTGGAAAAGCTCAGTATCGAAGGCTTTTGGTTAAAGCTCATTCGGCTCATACGATTTGTGCATATCTTTATGCAAGCGCAGGTCGTGATGAATCAACCCAGGATCTGGTTTTTGGTGGACATAGTCTGATCTGCGAAAACGGCTCTTTGCTAAAAGAATCAAAACTTTTTACAAACGGCATCACAATTTGCGATATCGATATGGAAAAACTTTTACAGGAACGCCGCCGCACCACAACTTTTGCGCAATGCGTTTCTTCTTCAGCGGCCAGCTTCCGCCGTATTCAGTTCCCGCTTTCTGTAAAAGAATCATTTTTCAGAAAAACTGGCCTTTTGCGTCATATTGATCCGCATCCTTTTGTTCCTTCCTCAAAAACAGAACGCTCTGAACGTTGTTATGAAGTTGTGCAGCTTCAGGCAGAAGGCCTTGCAAAGCGTTTGCGTCATATCAATTGTCAGTCTGCCGTCATAGGTTTAAGCGGCGGCCTTGATTCTACATTGGCATTGCTTGTGACATGCAAAGCCTTTGATCTTTGCGGCATAGATAGAAAAAATATTCGCAGTGTTACAATGCCGTGTTTTGGCACAACTGATCGCACATACAATAATGCTGTGTCTTTGGCAAATGAATGCGGTACCACTTTGATTGAGGTGCCGATTGCTCAAAGTGTTCGACAGCACATGAAAGATATTGGTCAAAGCGAAGATGTTCATGACGTTACCTATGAAAACTGCCAGGCCAGGGAAAGGACTCAGGTTCTAATGGATATTGCCAATAAAACAAACGGCATTGTAATAGGTACTGGTGATCTTAGTGAGTTGGCTCTTGGCTGGTGTACATATAATGGGGATCACATGAGCATGTATGGAGTGAATTCCAGTATTCCAAAAACTTTGGTTCGCTATCTTGTTGACTGGTTTGCAGAAGAAGCTTTACAAAACGGACAGGAAAAAACTCACGATGTACTTAAGGATATACTTGATACGCCTGTAAGTCCTGAGCTTTTGCCTCCAAAAGACGGAGTGATATCTCAGAAAACAGAAGATCTTGTGGGCCCATACGAGCTTCACGATTTTTTCCTGTATTACATGCTTCGATTTGGTTTTTCACCTGCAAAAATACTTTTTCTTGCAGACTGTGCAGGACTTCCTTATGATCATGATTTTAAACTTAAGTGGCTTCGAATTTTCTACCGCAGATTTTTTAGCCAGCAGTTTAAACGAAGCTGTATGCCAGATGGTGCGAAGGTAGGTACAATAAATCTTTCTCCAAGAGGTGACTGGAGAATGCCAAGTGATGCTTGTTCTTCTATTTGGATTGAAGAAGTAGACAGCTTGAAATAAAGTGGACGTACAAAATGCTAAGTTATCTTCACGAATTTCATGCAGGAAATCATGCGGATATTTTAAAGCACGTTACCCTTTTGTACGTGCTGGAATATCTGAACAAAAAGCAAAAACCATATTCATTTTTTGATACTCATGCTGGCGCAGCCCTTTATGGAATTGATTCTGAACAGGCATTGAAAACTGGCGAAGCATCTCGCGGAATCCAGCGTCTTTTGATGAAGGAAAAAGAAAATCCTTCGCAGGTTCCTGCCAGTTTGAAACCATATTTGGATTTTGTAAATTCCTGGAACAGCAAGGGATTTTATCCAGGAAGTCCTGCCATGGAAATTTCAAAATCTTATGAGGGCAGCAATCTTTTTCTTTGTGAACTTCATAAAAAGGAATTTGAAAAACTTTCTGAGAATGTCGCAGCTGCAAAATTTTTCAGGCAAAGAGATTCTTTGAAAGATATTCAGTGCATTCTACATAATGTTAGCGGATGGTCAGTTCTAAAATCGAATGTTCCTCCTGCATTGAAACGTGGAGCGGTTTTATGCGATCCAAGTTATGAAGAAAATTCTGATTATCTTGATGCGGCGAAGTATCTTGGGGAAGCCCACCGAAGGTGGGGTGGTGCTACTATCATGTTGTGGTATCCGTTGCTTATGAATAAAGCTGATCAGATTGATAATATGAAGCAGTCCATAATTTCTATGGTGAAAAACCGCGATATGCATACCGAAATACTCGATGCTGTGCTCTGTGTTGATTCTGAGGACAGTCACGAAGAAACAACGCTTGAACAATCCATTGGAAGCCTTAAGCCACGCCTTTATGGCAGCGGAATGCTTGTGATAAATCCAAGCTGGGGACTTTGCCAGCATTTGCAAAGCGTCCTTCCATATCTTCAGTGTGTTTTGCAGAACGATTCAAATGGTTCCTGGTTTGCTACAATAATCTAGAAAATCAAAACCATTGTCTGAATCCCAGATTCACTGGATATTCTAATAATATATCCTGGAAAGATTTGTTTCCCATCTGAAAATATGGGCCGCTTTGGACAGTTTGCTGAAAAAATATTTCATGCGCTCCATCATGAAAAGTGAAGCTTATGCCGGCAAAAAACCTTGCAGCTGTATATATTCCTATATTTTCCCCTTTGGTTGATGTGCCGGCATATATGCCAGGCCCAAAGAAGATAGAGAGGTAGTTTCCAATCTTTGGATTGGCAATCCAATAATCGGCGCTTGCCCCACTTTCAAAAGAATTATTTGCATAGTCATAATCCGTATATCCTGTGAAATAAAACGGAATATCATCAAATGTCAGCGAACAGGAAAAACCGATTTTCATTAAATTTCGGTCTTTCACGCTTTTTCCCATCTGAAAGTCTAGTTGAGGACCGATGCCCAGCGCAAAAGTTGTGGAAGTGGAAAGTAATAATGCTGCCAAAATTAAGAATGTTTTTTTCATTTTATTCAGTTTTTCTATGACCTTTAAATGTTTTGCTAAATTGATTATAATGTATATAATACAAAAAATCATAATTTTAGGATTTATAAAATGACATTGTTTGAAGATTTGAAATGGCGTGGTCTTGTAAAAGACGTAGTTGGTGAAGAAGCCGACTTGCAAAAAGTTCTGGATGGAAAACCTTTCAGCTTTTACTGGGGAACTGACCCTACAGCTGACAGCCTTCATCTTGGCCATTATTCATCTCTTTGTATGGCTAAGCGACTTGCAAATGCCGGGCATCATCCTGTTCTTCTTTGTGGTGGGGCTACAGGTCGCATTGGTGATCCACGTCCAACTGCCGAACGTGAAATCATTTCGGAAGAGACTGTAAACAATAATATCAAAGGCATTCGTTCTCAAGTTAGCGCAATCGTTCCTTCTGCAGAGCTGGTAGATAACTATGATTGGCTTAAGGATTATACATTTTTGAATTTTCTCCGTGATGTGGGCAAATATATCAATGTAAACTATATGCTTGATAAAGACATTATTCGCCGCCGACTGGAAACAGGTATTACCTATGCAGAATTCTCGTATATGCTTATGCAAGGATATGACTTTGTTCATCTGTATCAGGAAAAGAACTGCATCATGGAAGTTGCAGGCAGCGATCAGTGGGGAAATATTACAACTGGCGTAGATTTGATTCGCAAAATGCTTGATAAGCAGGCTTATGCATTCACAATGCCGTTGATTCTTGATTCAAATGGAAAGAAGTTTGGAAAGTCAGAAGGCAATGCTTTGTGGCTGGACAAGAACAAGACTTCAGCTTATGAAATCTACCAGTATCTTATAAATACTGATGATGCAAAAGTTCTTGAATATCTTAAGGTTTTCACGTTCCTTTCAAAGGAAAAAATCGAAGAAATTTACGCACAGCAGACAGAGCATCCTGAAACACGAATCGCACAGAAAACTTTGGCTTGGGAAGTAGTAAAAGATCTTCATGGAGAGAAGGAAGCAGACAATGCTGTAACTGTAAGTCAAAAACTTTTTGCAGGGGATTTCAAAGGGCTTTCTGTAAAAGACATTATGTCAGGAATGAAGTCTGTTCCTTCATTTGATTTTATTAAGGAGGCTCCTCTTATTGATGTTCTTGTTGATAACAAGATTGCTTCAAGTCGTCGAGAAGCTCGTGAATTCCTTGGCAATAATGCCATTTCCGTTAATGGCGAATCCGTTAATGACGAAAACCTTATGATTACAAAAGAAATGGCTATTGAAGGCCAAATTCTTATTTTCCGTCGTGGAAAGAAAAAGTATTTCATTGGAATCGTAAAATAAGCGTTATATAAAAATCCTGCGGTTTTTTGCATTCTTCAGACTTCAAATTGTAAAACCGCAGGATTTTTTATTTCTTTTTCTTTGTAATAAGAGACACAATCCATTCGAAAAAACGACGAATCAGATTCCACAGCTTTATGAACGGCGAAGGATTCCTAAGTCTTTCCAGCCTCTTGTATCCTTCCAGAAGTTCAGCATTTGTAAATTCCTTTCGCTGATTGTTTTCTTCAATTTCAAGCTCAAGCTGCTGAGCCGCAGTCATGTTGTCAACGATTACGGCATTTATATTGGTCCAGCCTAAAGATTTCGCAGCTGTCAGTCTGCGTTCGCCGGCAATAAGTTCATATTTTCGGTTCAGAGTAATTGGATTTAACAATCCGTATGTGCGCAGACTGTTCTTAAGCGATTCCAAATCGCCTAAATCCTTGCGAACCCTTTTTTTAATCTTTATGTCGGCAATGTTTACAAGCATACTCTCTTTAATCCATTAAGAAGTTGTAGTCTGAATCTTCATCTTCTTTACTAGAATTATAAGGTGGATTTTCAGGTTCTTCAACTGTTCCGGTGAAATTATCGTCTTTCAGGAAGTCCAGGTTAACCGTCAAAGGAGATGTGTCTAATCCACTTAAGTTAGCCCGTTGTCCTGACTGATACATTTCGTTTTGTAAACGTATAATTGAAATGGCAGATGCAGAGCCATCAGCATGAAGAGGGCATGTTTCTGTTGGCTGGGTTCCATATAGATACCACTGTGAAGTAAGGTGGCTTTCACAACCAGGTGTTGGAAGTTTTCCTGTTGAAGCACAAACGTCAACTTTGATAACTCCATTCGAAGGCATGGGAAAGTCTTTTGCAAGCAAATCACGGTGGATTTCTCTCATATAGTCACCCCAGGCATATCCTGCCAGTGTGGCACCAGTGATGTAAAGACCAAGGGATTGGCCTGGTTTATCAAATCCGAACCAGAATGTGGCTGTATAGTAAGGTGTGAAACCAGATGCCCATGCGTCAGCCCAGTTTTGGGTTGTACCTGTTTTGCCTGCAGCAGGCATAGTGTATTTCTGACCGTTTGAAGCAGTGTAGTTGAATTTTTCTCTTTGTGCGTGCAAAGTTCCTGACTGAACTGTTTGTTCAAGAAGCTTGGTCATTACAAAAGCTGTTTGAGGTGAAACCACCTGTTCAACAGAGCCGTTCACCACAAGCTTTTCTCTTGATTCTCGTTCAAGATCTTTGATGGTGTTTCCAGTTCTGTCGTCAACGGTTCGAATTGCTATTGGAGTAACAGCCTTTCCGCCGCTTGCAATTATCGAGTATGCTCTGGCAAGCTCTATAGGCCGAACTGAACAAACTCCAAGTCCAATAGGATAGCCTGGATTGAAACCGCGTTTTGGAACCTCTTCGTCGCTGATTCCAAGAAGTGAAACAGCTCGGTTTATGGCGCTTTCAAAACCAATTCCGTCAAGAACTTTAAGTGAAGGTACGTTCATGGAATGAATCAAAGCGTAATAGAGAGTAACGTCACCAAGCCACTCGCCGCGGAAGTTTTCCGGAATATAAGGTTTTCCGTCAGCTGTCTGAAAAACTACAGGTGTGTCTGAAATAATCGAAGTTGGAGTGAACTTTCTTGAATCTATGGCCTCCGTGTAATAAAGAGGCTTGAAAGTTGAACCAGGCTGCAGCTTTGCCTGAACGGCGCGGATGAACTGGTTGTCCTGATCATATTTGCTTCCGCCAATGATGGATGTAATGTAGCCGGTGTTATTTTCAACACAGATCATTGTACCTTCAATAGTAGTTTTTTCATTTTCCTCTTTGATTTTGCTATTTGCCCTGTTGATGATGTTGATTTTAAGGTCTTCTATTCCGTTCATTGTGGCAAAAATATCAATTACAGGGTTGATGTCTTCCAGGTAAGTTTGGTTTGCAATTGATTTTGTTCGCTGTTCAGAAACTTTGATTTGAGGGATGTTGAAAATAAGTGAAAGCAATTCTGTCATAGGAACGTATGTGTCGTAAGCCATGTTGGATCTTGAACTGTGTTCCAGATTGTACAGGTAGTTTGCTCTGGCAATGTATTTTTCCATTACTTTTTGTGCAGTTTGCTGATGAGCAAGATTTAAAGTTGTGTTTACTGTAAATCCGCTTGTGTAAATATCATGGGAACCGTAAGTAATATTGCTAAGTTCGCGGCGAACATATTCGCTGAACCATGGAGCCTTGTCGTCCCGCATTTCGTATGCAGAAGAGTTTGTTCTGGTGTAATCGAATGTACCCCAATAGTCATCGTAGGAAGACTGAGCTTCTTCAGATGTAAGGTATCCTTCGCTTACCATTGAGTCCAGAACGTCTTTCTGGCGTTCCATAGCAACATTTGTGTGGTCAAAAGGATTGTAGAATGCTGGATTAGAAAGCTGGATTACAAGGATTGCAGCTTCAGCTGGAGTAATTTCCTTTGCGCTGTGACCGAAGTAATATTTTGAAGCGGCGTTTACACCGTATGTTCCGCCGCCAAAATAGATCTTATTCAGGTAAAGTTCAAGAATTTCATTCTTCGAATAACGGCGTTCCATTTGGATGGCCCACCAAAGTTCCTTGAGCTTACGGCCAATGGACATGTCTGTTCGATCACAGAAAAGTGTTCCGGCAATTTGTTGGGTAAGTGTGGAACCTCCCCCAAGTGATTTTCGTGTAAGTTTTCCTACAATGGCACGGGTTAAGGCTTTATAGCTGAAACCTTTGTGTGAATAGAAAACTCGGTCTTCACGGGTCAGCAATGCATCAAGCATGTGCTGCGGAAGATCCTTAAGGCTGATGATTTCGCGTTTTTCATCAGAAGAAAATTCAGTGATGAGTTCTCCGTTTGTATCTATAAGCTTAGTCGGAAGTGCGGTTTCAAAAGACGTGAACATTTCTGTGTTTTTGATGTTTTCGGTTTCGGAAAGACCAGTTCCAAGTGCAGCTCCTAAAAGTCCTGCTCCAAGAAAAAGACATAAAATGCAACATACCGAAGATTTCTTCAACTTTTCCATATTTTTATAGAATATGGAAATAGGCTTGTTTTGTCAATGTTCTTCTATATATGACATGAAAAGGAAATTTCTGAAAAAAAAAAGGCACGGTATGAACCGTGCCAATGCCCATCAGGCAACCGGGAACATGGGTGGGAGGGGAATATGCTCCCGGTACTTTTATTATCGTCTATAGGTGCCAAAATCTTGAATAAATTTAAAAAAAAACTTGCTTTTTTTTAGAAATTGATTTTTTTTTGCGGCAACAAGATTATTCTTCTGTAATATGCAAATCGATGGCCAAATTTACTTTATATGATTTACCTTTTTTGACAGTGATTGTCCTTATGATTTCATATCCACCTACAAGACAGCGAATTGAATGTTCGCCTTCGGTGATGTTCATTTCTTCGTTCAGGTCTTCAATTTCCTGGCCATCAAGGAATATCTGGGAATTATCTGGCGCTGTAAGTTTCAGTGTAGGAGTAAGGCTTTTTAATGAAAAGTCCGCATTTGTTGTTTTTGCCTGTTCTATCATGACAGAAATTACTTCGCTTCTGTAATCATCTGTTTGGATCCCGATATTGTGCAGACCTGGAGTGAGCATGTGGAACATTGAATCAGAAGAAACCTGCTTTTCGTCAATAAAAAGATTATATTTTTCCACAGGTCCATCTTCGCTATGAGCATGAACCACGAGTTTTCCCCTGTTTATGAGAATAGGCTTGACGGTAACTTCTAAAGTGGAATACATTGTGTCTTCTGGCATTCCTTTCATGGCTGGTTGAAAGCGGATGAATGTGAATTTTTTCGAAATGTCAGGAATAACAGAGGCTTTTGTTGTGTAAATGCTATCCTTCAGGGAATTTGTCTTTTTAAGGGGAATCTGAAAAATCCAGGAAAGTTTTGTTGGAAGGGTGGTTACAAAAATTCGTTTACCGGTGTAGTCGATTTGTGCAGCGGAAGGGGATGGCTTTATGTCATCATAAAGCGAAACTGCTACAGCATCTCTCCATTGAGAAAGTTTAGAAGGAATCTTCACGTTTATCTCAATTCCCTCAAGGTATGAAAGGTCAGCAGGCACAATAATCCCAAGACTATCGTTTATACCAAGTGTAACCGATTGCTGTTTTACTGAGTCTCCAGAAATTTCCACGATTTGTGTCTTTCTTACTCTGAACTGTTCTGTCCAGAATGGCAAAGCCGTAAGAGAAAAAATCGTCATCATCGCGAAAATTTTGTGTATTTTCATATTCTATGTTCAATATATATATAAAAGCTTCTGTTTTCAATAAAAATCAGTTTTGTTTACCTTTTTTCCAAAGAATTTTTGCAGGATCTTGCGCTCCCTTGCTGGTTCTTATTTCAAAATGAAGATGAGGGCCCGTGCATGCTCCCGAAGAGCCCGAAAGAGCAATCTGCTGTCCGCCTTTTACCACCTGATTCCTTTTTACAATGATTTTTGAAAGATGGGCATAAACTGTAGTTGTGGTGCTATCGTGGCTTATAATTATATAGTTTCCGAAAATCGGATCGTTATTTATGCAGTGGGTAACCGTTCCTGCTTTTGCAGCATAGACCTCTGTGCCTTCCCGGGCTGCAAAATCGATGCCATTGTGCATTTTCCATGTGTGATACACAGGGCTTTTCCTAAATCCAAATTCAGATGTGACTCGAGTCTGTTCCAATGGCAGACGGAAAACGGAATCAACGAAAAATGCCCTGGCGGCAGGAGAATAGCGGCAATCTCCCGGAAAGAGGTAGAAATCCCTGCCGTTCAAATTGAACGTCATCTTGTAAGGAATGTTTTTCCTGCTTTCCATTTCTTTGAAATTCAGTATTTCAATTGGTGAGGTTGGGGCAAGAGGAACAAAAACTCCGTCGAAAGCAGGAATTACCAATGTTTTGTTTCCAAGGTTTTCATTTGGATTTTCAATGCAGTTTAAAGAAGCGATGGTGTCATATGGGACGTTGAATGCAGCGCATATCCTGTACAGATCCATAGAGGAATCGTTCTGGTCTGGAATGAACCTGAAGAATTCTATGTACAAATCCCTGTTGCTGCGGATATTCTTTTTGTTTTCATTTACTGTCTGTATGCACTGTGCAAAAACCTGATCCTTGTTTTTTCCAAGTTTATGTATCAGAGGAAGGTTTTGCGGGTTTATGCTGATCTTGAGTTTGTTATCCTGACAAAAAGCCTGCCATCCAAAACAGGCGAATATCACAAAAAACAGCACATCTAAAAAGCGTTTTTTTTCTGTGGATTTCATTGAAAATAAAAAGGGTGCCAGAAGTCAAAAGACAGGGCACCCAGGTTTTGAATATTGCTATTCAGAAATAGCTTCTGCAGGACATGTACCAGCACATGTTCCGCAGCTGATGCATTTGTCAGCATCGATAGTGCGCTTGTCACCATTTTCTGAAATTGCAGAAACTGGACAATCTGATTCGCAAGCACCGCAGTTTACGCATTTGTCTGCGTCAATTTTGTAAGCCATTGTGTTCTCCTAAAATTGGGATGCATAATTTTACAACACTGATTTTAAATTATCAAGTAAAACAAAATGCAATTTATAGGGCCTGCACGTCAAGAACATCCTGTTATCTATGATGCTTTGGTTTGCCGGTTGTTGAGGAAAGGAAAAATCCCATGTATAATGTGACCATGACTAAAGAATTGTTGGCATCAATGATTGATCACACTATGCTTTCTCAGTGTGCGGGTATTAAAGATATAGTAAAACTTTGTTCAGAAGCAAAGAAATACAGCTTTGCTTCTGTATGTGTAAATCCAATATACGTTCCTCTGGCTTATAGTGAATTGAGTGGTAGTGATGTGAAGGTTTGCACCGTAATTGGCTTTCCTCTTGGAAGTACAACTTCTGTTGATAAAGCGAATGAAACTCTTGTGGCCGTAGCTAATGGTGCCAGTGAGGTTGATATGGTTATCAATGTGGGCGCAGCTCTTGATTGCCGGTTCAGTGAAATCGAACTGGATATTTCAGCTGTTGTGCACGCAGCTTCTCAGGCCGGGCAGAAATGCGGAAGAAAAATAACTGTAAAAGTCATTCTTGAAACATGTTATCTTGATGATCAGACTATCCAGACATGTTGTCAATGTGCTGTAAGGGCTGGAGCTGACTTTGTGAAGACTTCTACAGGGTTTGCAATGCCTAAAGGGGTTGACGGGCAGCTGCTTTCCAATGGTGCTTCAGTCCATCACGTGGAGCTTATGCGCACTGTTGTTGGCCCTTCTTTTGGAGTAAAAGCCTCGGGTGGCATCAGAAATGCAAAAAACTGCCTCAATATGCTTGCCAGTGGGGCCAACAGAATCGGTACATCCAGTGGTGTGCAGATTATCGATTCCTGGGACGAGTCTGTAAAGGTTCCTCGCTGGGACTGAATCTTCTCTATTTAACAATGCTCCATGTCATCTTATTGTCGACTGTCTCGTATTTGATTTTTCCAAGATGAAAAAGATATGTCAGATAAGATTTAATTGTAGTTGTTATCAGAAAATATTGGGCGTTTTTCATTCGAATACAGTTCAGGTCTGCCACTTCCTTGACTAATTCTTCTACGCTCATGGCCTTTTTTTCAAGTATGTGCAATACACTATGTTCTGTAGAAAGAATGGCGATTGTGTTGAGTTCAATGGTTTCCTGAATTCTGTTCAGGATTGTTCCGTGGCTTGGAATGTAATAATTGCAGTTCGTGGAATTCAATCTTTCCAGGGATTCTTTAAACTTGCCTACATCATAGAGGTAGGGAATCCAGTATTTCATTATGTGTTCCCTTCCAAAGAAAGCGTCGCCTGTAAAAAGCATAGTCTTTCCGTTTCTGTCAGTGTATTTTACGCCAAGCATGTCGAAGTAGTGTCCTTTCAAATCTATGAATGAAATCCTTGCATTCTGGCACAGCTCTATGACCGAATCTTTTGTGAGGATTTTGTCTGGGATGGAGGCTTTGCATTGATGATATGATCCGGAAAGTTCAGGAAGTGGATTTCCACCAGAAAAAACTGCTCCCTGAAGCCAAGGGTTCATGATGCTTCCGGCTTCACCTGAGGATATGTAAATCTTGCAGCCACACTTTTTCTGAAAAAAAGCATTTCCGCCTGCATGGTCTGCATGGGAATGTGTGTTAATTATCGCTTTAAGACAAAATCCGCCCTTTTCGTCTGGGAAAAGAAGGCATATTTCGTTATAAATTCTTTCTGCATCTTCGTCATTCATTCCAGAGTCAATAAGATACAGGTTCCAGGCTTTCTTTGTTTTTCCGCTTGCAATCAATCCAACGTTTGTTGCACCGGGAATAACATAGGCTTTGTCCATAAGTTTTATAGCTGAGCTTTTTTCCATATTTCCAGCATATCACAAAAAAAAAGCTGCGGAAATATTCGAGGCCACTGAAAAAGGTCTCCAATTTTAAGGCCTGAAAAAAAAGAGGCTGTCCAATAAGTAATGAGTGTAGCGCTCATTGAGCCCTTCGACAAGCTCAGGAACCACCCTTCGACAGGCTCAGGAACCACTCGTCGAAATGACTGCTAC
>JAEDGP010000128.1 GCA_016297405.1 Treponema sp. | reverse complement strand
AATCATGCAGACGATGGTAACAACAAGTCACCTCCTGCAGCCCGGCGATCTTTTGCCGCGCACTCCGCACCGTTTAAGCCAGGATAAGCCCACCGAATACCAGATGGAATTTGTGTGGAAAAAGCTCCGTTATATCTATAAGTTTTCGTATGATAATCAGAAAATCATTAAAGAGTCTCTTTTTTACGCGCCGAACGGCAGAATGGGAGCAATTTTTACCCGCGACGGAAACAAGGTAAAGGTTGCAGAAAAGTTCAGCAGGATTGAAACGCTCTGTAAAGAAAAGCTTACTGCAAACAAACTTGTGCTAAGCCTTTCTGTGAACAATTTGAACTATGAAGAGCTTGAAGGTGCATTTTTGTTCTATAAAAATGGTCTTGTAATTTTGATGAACGACAACAATAACTGGCTAGAATACTCTGCAAGTAAGTTTGAGCACGACAAAGCCATAAAAGAAATGTTCCTTAAGTTCATGAAGGACACTGGAAGCGACATTGTAGACATAAAAGCTCACAGTGAGCAGCGACTTATGACTGCCGCTGAACTTCCGCCCGACATGCCACAGGCTGTAAAAGCTATGTTCTTGAATCAGATAGTCGTTTCTACCGTGGTAAAGACCGTGTATAAAGGTTTTACGCTCGATATTATAGAAGAATCTATGGGCACTCAAAAACTTATCCGCATGATGTGTCCGATTATGGATATTTTCCAGAAGGGCAAAACCTTTGTGTGCGATGAAATTGAAAGCCATCTGCATCCGCTTATTGTGCGCCAGCTTGTAGGCCGCTTTATCCGAGGCAAGGCAAGTGATGCCCAGATTATCTGTGCCACTCATAACATTGAAATGCTCGATTTAAAGCTCTTCCGCCGCGACCAGATTTGGTTTACCGACATTAACCCTGATTACCATCGCACCACGCTAAAACCGCTTTCCTGCTTCCAGTGCCGCAAAGACGATAACGTGCAGAAGAAATATCTCGAAAGCAAATACTGCAAGGTTGCCCGCGATGTGTGGTCGGAGTAGGACAGAAACGTCAAAACAGTCGATATATTGCAGTTTTTGTGATAAAATACTGTTGAATAATAAGAGGAATAAATGGCTAAAATAAGAATAAAAAACTGTGGTCCAATAACAACCGGCCTTTGCTCTAGTGACAGGTTTATTGAATTTGGAAAATATACTTTGTTTATTGGCGACCAGGGAACTGGAAAGAGTACCGTTGCAAAACTGATTTCTATTTTTTCATGGCTTGAAAAAGCTCTTTTTCGTGGTGATTATGATATAGATTCGTTCGATGTAACAGACTTCCGCTATTTGTACCGTAATCAGCTTTTAAACGACTTTTTTAGTGAAAAAACGGAACTGGAATATTATGGAGAAGCATATCATTTTCTGTATAAGGATTCTTTGTTTGTTATAGAGGAAATGACAGACTCAATAAATACCTATATTCGTCCAAAAATAATGTACATTCCTTCTGAACGCAACATTCTTTCTGTAGTAAAAAATATAGAAGAACTTGATAATATTCCACCAATGCTCCGGCTCTTAAGAAAACGTTATTTACAGGCGACTTCTCTGTCAAACGGTAATAGTGTATATAATCTTCCAGTTGCTGGTTATAAGGCGGTTGTAAATGGTTCAAATGGCGAAACATTTGTTCAAAGTGAAAGCTCTAACACGCTTGTTCCTCTTATCAGTGCTTCCAGCGGATTACAGTCAATCGTTCCTTCCAGCATTGTGACGGAATATCTTGCTAATCAATCTGTCAAAGATGTGCTTGAAAAAATCTGCAGTTTGAACGAAAAGAATTTTGAGCAGCTCAAACACTCGCTAAGTAGTGAAGAAATAAAGACAGAACTTGAAAGATACAGTATATCAGGAATTGCAAAAAGCATTTCGAAAGAATCGCTTGCAGAAATTGAAATAGCAGCACGAAAAATTACGAACGGTTATTTTATGAATGTTGTGGAAGAACCTGAACAGAACCTGTTTCCACAGTCACAGATGAAGAATCTTGCATTTTTACTTGATTGTGCTAATTGCAATGTGAATAACAAACTGGTCATAACAACTCATAGTCCATATATTCTTTCATATATTACGCTTGCGGCAAAAGTATTTGAATTGTCAAATAAAGGCGTTCCAAAAGAGCGGCTTGAAAAAATTGTTCCAATCCAATCGGCAGCTGATGGCAATGAGGTTTTTATCTACGAAACACATGAAGACGGCTCTATTACAAAATTGGATTCGTATGATAGTCTTCCTTCCGATGAAAATCTGCTTAACAAAGCAATGGCTTTAGGCAATGAGCTTTTTGCGGATTTGCTCGATTTGGAACAGGAGTTCTGCCAATGAGTTTCTTTGATTACGCAGAAAAAGCAAAACCTGTGCAGGAATTTGGCATTCGTGATGATGGAAAGAAATCTTCTGAGTTACCTGCTTATTTGGACTATGAAAATAAAAAAGACTGGAACGCAACTGTTGTTTCTGAAAACCGATCTGACTTTAACTTTATTCCTGTAGATAACAGAATTCCGTATTACGATAAGCAAGGGAATGAAAGAAAACGCTGTGATGCAATGGTTTATACAAAGCAGACGGTTGTTTTCATAGAATTAAAAGACCAGATGCATAACTGGTTTGATGATGCAGTTGAACAGCTAAAATCAACTATAGAGCATTTTGATAATGTAGATGGTTTGGATAAATTCAGATTCAAAAAGGCTTATGCCTGTAACAAAGAGCATCCGCATTTTAACTACCATTATAAAGAGCGTATGCAGCAGTTTTATCGAGATACTGGCGTTACATTAAGACCAGAAGCGGTGATAAAGGGTATAAGATAGCTTTTATTCATAATCTGAACAAAAGACATTCAAATAGGTGCGAACATAAAGAGTTTTTTCC
>JAEDGP010000050.1 GCA_016297405.1 Treponema sp. | reverse complement strand
TCCGTTTTCACTACCGTTCAAACCGCCTTTGGCGCCCTTACACCCCCGCGCCGGTGCATTCACCAATTTTTATCTCTCAGGCTTTCCAAAAGCGGCAGGCAAGCATTATTCAAAATACCGCATAAATTTCACTAAACAAAAAAAAGATGACGGAAATATATGGAGAACTGCATCTTTTGATAAATTACACTAACAATATAATCTGTATTTCCGTCATCTTTTAAGGAGAACTTTAGTTAGGCTTAGCTAACTTTCATTTATTTATACAACTCTTATAAAAATTTGAATTGATTAGCCATGGCTAATCACAATTATTTTTTGTGCTTATTTGAAACATCCTCAAACAGGTTATATTTGCCCTTTGTTTTAGACTTATCGCGAGTAAGGGAAATGTTTGATTCAAATTTACCAGTGGCATGCATTGATTTTGCAATTGCCTGTTCGACATTGTTCAATTGATTAAGACTGAATTCAAAACCTTGGGGATCATCCATACTGTATTCATATATTTTTTTGGACCAGAATAAAAAAGTCAAAACAGCGACACATAAAAGACACAATGAGGTGGTTTTTAAGATTATTTCAGTTCTTTCATCTTTTGTCATATATTCATTATACCATAAAAAAAGGCGCATCCAAAGGATTTTTCACATACTGCGCGCCACCAAATATGTCGGTTATCCGGCTGTCAGTCAGCCAGAACATTTTGAATCAATGACAACGGCGAACATTCCCAGTTGTTCAAAAAACGAGCGCCAGCCTTCCCATGTTCAAAAACAGCAGTATTTGCCGCATCCAATGCCGAATACCCCTGAGCCAAAAGGGAAACACACAAGCCAGCCAGCACATCACCACTTCCAGCCTTTGCCAGAGCATTTGTTCCTTCTGTGCAAACAAAAATCTTTTCGCCCTGAAAAATATATGTATTTGCACCCTTTGCAACCAGAACCAGATTCGGAAATCTGGCAGCAAATTTTCTGCCATATTCAAACCGATGAGCCACAACTGACTGCAAAAAATCTTTCTGCGCTTTTTGCGAACCGTTTGCAGCGGCCAGTTTTTTAAGCTCCCCTTCCTGATCATCCAAAAAGCAGTCAGTTTCCCACAGAATTTTTGCAAACTCTTTAGGATGTGGCGTCAAAATAACGCGGGCTTTATTTAAACAATTCAGCCAGTCCAATATGGATTTTAGCTCAGGCAAATAAAAAAAATCCGCATCAAGCACAATGGCCGGCGACTTTGCGTTTTCCACAAAATCCAGGGTTTTGTTCACAAGCTCTTCAAGTTTTGCCGCAGAAACAAAATCTTCCCCATCTTCCATTGCCATGGATAATTCACAATCCAGTGTCCATGACTTATTTTCCAAAAATCTGTCCGTTTTGCCATCAAGATCGCCGGCCATTCTTCTTCCAAGCCCGCTTCCGATCAAAACCGCGGTTGTACCTGCAGGAAAACCGCTTCCAACCATTAATTCAGGGCTTAGCGCAAAATTCTTTTTGCAAAATCCCACATCAATCACAGAAACAAAACCTGCGCCAAACCGCAAAGCCGCAGTACCTGCAATAATGCCGGCTCCTGGCTTTTGTCCAAGAACAACTGCTACATGACCAAAATTTCCTTTATGTACAGATTTTTTATCACGAAGGGGCAATTTTATATCAGATTCTTCCAGAAGAAATGCATCCGGGGTGGCGCAGCTTTCAAAAATTGACGGAGAAATTCCCAGATCAGCTATAGCCACAGTTCCCACAAAATCTTTTGCATCATCACTGAACAACGCGGTTTTAAGCCCACCCATAGTTACAGTTTTATGCGCGCAAAAAGCAATTTTCTGGCCTTCCGCGGTTTTTGTGGCAATCACGCCATCATTTCCTAATCCACTGGGAATATCACAAGCCAAGCGAAAAGTTTGCTGCTTATTGCACCATTGAATTATGTTGGAAGAATTTATATCCAGTTCCCCATGAAAACCTGTTCCAAAAATGCAGTCTACAATTACGGTCCACTGTAAGGAATCAATGGCAACGGCATTCAATTCCTGCACGCCAATTGCCTGACACATTTTCTTCTGGCCGGCTGCTTCTGTAGTTTTTGGCAATCCAAACGGAAGCACAGCCACAAAACCTGCCTTTCCAAACAAGCGACGTGCCAAAGCATAACCGTCACCACCGTTATTGCCGTTGCCGCAAAGCACAAGAATTCTTGAATTTTGCAGCTGGCCACCACATGCATCAAAAACCGCATCTTCAAGCCTGGACGCAGCATTTTCCATCATCAGGAATTCAGGCATTTCAAACCTGGCCTTTGCGATTTTTTCTGCATTTTCCGAACGAATATAAATTGATTTCATAACAACTATATTAACTCTTTTATCATCTCAGGCGCAAAATCAACACCATTGCTCCAGGTTATGGTATGCGCCTGAATGCTAAAGGATTTAAATTCATCCACATTTCTTAATTGTGAAACAACCAGTCTGGAATCATTTTTGAGTTTTTTCGAAAAATCTGCAACGCCTTTGGTATCGTCATTGAATTCAACCAAAATCCTGTAACCATCAAGATAAACGGCTTTTGTAACGTGGAGCATAACTCGCCTCCTAAACCAAAGGTTTAATTTTCCTATATTTACCTTCACTCGCAAGCAGATTCCAATTATCGAGCAACTCTGATTTATGTTGCTCTGCCCATTCAAAAACTAAACCTATCAACCTTGGAGGAAGATTTCCTTCCTTATGTTCAAGGGGATCCAAACAGAAAACGCTTTCATACTCATTATAAATAGCATGAAAATGCGGTGGATTATGATCATCAAAATACATCTGTATTGTGATTCCCAAAAATCTACATAATTCAGGCATACCTTTACCTTCCATAGAATAGAATCTTGCTTTAGCCTTCAGGTAGAAAAAGCAGGTAAAGGTAAAAACAACTTGAGCATTACAAATACTAAAATCCTGAAAAAAAATCAGCTCAAATCACCTTATGGATTTAAATATAGTTTCGTATCAAAGAATTTTCAAGCAAAATTCAATAAATCAGAATCGTCACCAAACAACGTCCTGAATTCACCGGTTATACGATTCATCTCAGGCGCAAAATCAACACCATTGCTCCAGGTTATGGTATGCGCCTGAATGCTAAAGGATTTTGGCCATTAACGAGTTGTAACGCTTTTTGCAAGGTTTCTTGGCTGATCCACATCGCAACCAAGTTCCTTTGCCATATAAAATGCAAAAAGCTGACACAATACAAGCATTGGCAAAGCATAAAAATCCTTGTTTTCAACCTTTGGCACTGCAACGAATTCATCAACAATCGATTCCAAATCCTTGTCGCCTTCCACACCAATTGCAATTACAGGACCTTTGCGCGCCTTGATTTCTTTGATATTGGAAATAACCATATCGCGAGTATAATCATCAGGCACAAGGAAAACACTTGGTGTCTTTTCATTTACCAGAGCAATTGGACCATGCTTGATTTCGCCACTGGCAAACGCTTCAGCATGAATATAAGAAATTTCCTTAAGCTTTAATGCACCTTCCATTGCAATCGGATGCATCAGGCCGCGTCCCAAAAACAAAAAATCCTTTGCTTTTGAATATTTTTTGGCCAAAGCCTTCATCTTTTTACTGTTTTTGAGCGTTTCACGAATAAGTGCCGGCTGATGCAGAATTTCCTGGATAAATTTAGCACCATCTTCCTTGCTCATGCCTCGCTGTCTGGCAAATTTCAGCGCCAGCAAATAATAAATCATGATCGTGTTGGAAAAAGCCTTTGTGGAAGCAACAGCAATTTCAACGCCAGCATGCATAAATGCGCCACCGTCTGATTCCCTGGCGATAGTGGAACTTGGCACATTACAGATTCCAAAAACCTTGCCGCCCTTTTCGTGAATTTCTGTCATTGCATCACGGGTATCAGCAGTTTCTCCAGATTGACTTACAGCAATATAAACATCATCTCTTCCCACAATAGGATTTTTGAACGCAAATTCACTGGAAATTTCTGCATAAGATGGAATGCGTGCATATTTTTCAATCAATGAAGTACCAAACAAACTGGAATAATATGAAGAACCTGCACAAATGGCAGTAATTTTGTTTGTACGCTGAAAAATCTCATCCTCAAAGCCGCTAAGTTTTGCAGTAGCTTTTTCCATATCAAAGCGGCCGGCAAAAGCGCGCTCTATGCTTTCAGGCTGTTCATTGATTTCTTTTTCCATATAAGTGTCATAACCACACTTTTCTGTTTCCTGAGCACTAATAGTGATCTCTTCAATGCGCTTTGCATAATCGTTGTTTTCGATTTTAGGAAACTTAAGGCCGGCCGGCGTAACTTCAACGATATCGCCATCTTCCAGATAAATTACGCGGCTTGTATTTCCAACAATTGCGCTCACATCAGAAGCCACATAATATGCGCCATCCGCAAGACCAATTACCAGTGGACCGCCGCGCTTAGCCACAACAATTTTATTTGGATCATCAACACAAGTTATGGCCAAAGCATAAGTTCCAATCACATTGCAAAGCGCATCACGCACAGCAGCAAGCAGATCGCCCTTATAAAATCTAGCCACAAGATTTGGAATCACTTCGGAATCAGTTTCGGACGCAAACTTTACACCCTCCTTTTCCAAAGCATTACGCAAAGTCTGGAAATTTTCGATGATCCCATTATGAACCACCGCAATTTTTCCATCATTCGAAAGAAAAGGATGCGCATTCGTATCAGTAACCATGCCATGGGTTGCCCAGCGAGTATGACCAATTCCCCAGGTACCAGCCAGCTCTTTTGGCAAAACCCCAACCAGTTGGGTAAGTTTTCCGGCCTTTTTGTAAAGCTCAAAAACCGGCTTGTTGTTTACCATTTTTCCAACAACAATACCAGAAGAATCGTAACCACGATATTCAAGTTTTCTAAGCCCATTTATAAGATAAGGAACGGCATTTTCTTCGCCAACGTAACCTACGATT
The DNA here is from genome assembly GCA_016297405.1 of Treponema sp. GTDB lineage: Bacteria > Spirochaetota > Spirochaetia > Treponematales > Treponemataceae > Treponema_D. Next base: position 8,375 of record JAEDGP010000050.1, on the reverse strand, counting down.
CCGCACATAAGAGACTCCACACCACGGCCTGCAAAAGGCCATTCATTTTCAAAAGTTCTATCATTATACAAAAAAGCGGACGCTTATTGAATACGCCCGCCTTTATGTAACTCCACACAGATTTTTCCGTCTCCAACTCAACAAAGGCTGGATTCAATCTGGCAGAAATTATTTAAGGTTTTTCTGCATAGTTGAAATCTGTTCAGCAGTCAAATAACCTTTTTTGATGAAATAAGCAGACATCTCAGCCTGAAGATCTTTTACTTCATCCATAGGTTTATTCAAGATACGTTCAAAGCTGAACTGCAAAAGCCTGTAATCGCGGAATTCCTTGATTCCCATTTCATTTGATTTCTGATAATCAGCAGCAATCTCTTCCCAAGAAGCACCACACAAAGCGGCCAGAATCCCAGAAACAACTCCAGTCCTGTCGGTACCCAGGCGGCAATGCACATAATACGGCCCCGGATGAGAATTGATGAACACAACAATGTCGCGAATCAAATTGCCAAAATCACTGGTATTTGATTTATAGTAAACAGTATTGTACTGAGTATTGAATATGCCATGATTTCCCATCATGCGTATTCCATGCACATAAGCAGGCACTTTTTTGCCATTGCCGTCATCACCGCACAAAGTAATTATTGATAAAATTCCACGCTGCTCCATGATTTCAGGAATCAGTTCCATTCGAACATTTTCCGTATTAAACTGGCCTCTGGATTTTTCGAAAGGATGATAACCGCGATAAAGTTTTGAAGTGCCAGGAACAACACGAATATTTGTAAGACGCATGCGGTCCGCCTCGTTGTTCAAATCAAAACTCTTCTTTTTAAGAACCTTATTTGCAACCTTCAGGTTTTCCACAACAACAGCCGGATCATCACCTGGAAACAAAATCAGATTGTTGCCACCCATCTGAAAACCAGGAATTCTAGAAACAGCATTAGTTTCTTTTGTTACTTTTCGTTCACGATGCAGCTCTTTACCGCAAACAGTTTCAGTATATTTTTCAAACGCAATCACATTGAACTTAAATTCTGGAAACCCAGAATTGCCCGGTATCTTTACTTCTTCTGCATCACATTCCAAAGTCCAAAGATTCTTCTTTACTTTTTCGCATTCCCAAACAGAACTTTTTGATTTAGTCCACCCATTGAACGAGCCAGTAACAAAAACCTGATCCGGACTGGCAATCCCATTCAGACTTGGGTCAAAAACAAATACAATCTTTTTTCCACCATCAATAAGCTGATAACCAAGTTGACGATTTATCTTATTGGAATCAAATTTTTCCTGCACTGAAGGCACAGGATCCGCAGCTTTTTTCGCAAACGCAACCCCGCCAACAACCATAAACATAGCCAGCACAGCTATAAAAACTTTTTTCATACAACCTCCAAAAAAAGCAAATCCTTTCCAAATAAATAATACTTCATTTCCATTTTTGTTACAAAACCATTTTAAAAACTTTTTGGAAATATGGATGATCTTTTACTTTAGAAGGATCACCACGCCCCATTTAACAGAATGTTAATGCAGCAGGCAATCCAGGACAAAACCTTCCCAGCATCAATACATCTATGGGAAGGAATTGCCGATTAGGATATTGCACAATGGCATCTGGAAAAAGGGCATAGCATCAGCTGAAAACTGTAAATCAATTAGCCCAATCTCTTGCCGAATTTGCGCCACCATACTCTTCTTCGCGTTAAGGATTGGAGCGGTTGCGGAGCAAAACAAACGCGATAGCGTTTGGTCGGAGGCGAAAGCCGGAGCCGCGGAAAGCCTGACCCCTATAAAATAGGAAATGCGTTTTGGGCATTTACTGTTTTATAGGGGGAACGCCCAAATATTTCTATAAATTTTTATGTCAGCAGCAATTTTCCTGGCGGTCTGAATCACTGAAAAATGTCCATAATGTCATCCACAGCTTTTTTCATTTTGTCGCCGGCTTTTTTGACATTTTCAACTGCTTTTTTGCTCTTTTCCTCAGTTTTTTCTTTTATTTCAGAGCCTTTTTCTATTGTTTTTTCTTCCACTTCTTCAGTTTTTGTCTGGATTTTTTCGAGTGTTTCATCCAGAAGCTGACCTGGAGTTTTTGTCTTGCCCTTAGGTTTTGCGGATAAGAAACAAGAGATTGATGTAATTGCAATGATTGTAAAAATTAGTTTTTTCATTTTTTTCTTCGTCTTCAGATTATTTCAAGTAATTGATAAAGTGAACTGATTTCGTAATCTACGTGAACGTTTTTATCGTTCACCTTTCCTTTTGGATTAAACCAGCAAGTCTTGATTCCAGCGTTGTTGCCGCCGCGAATATCACTGGTAAGAGAATCGCCAATAATAAGTACCTGCTCTTTTTCTACCGGCCCGATTTTTTCAAATACTTTTTCAAAAAATCTGATGTCGGGTTTTTCAAAACCCACTTCGTCACTTATAAACGCATATTCAAAAATCGGCTTAAGTTCTGGCCCTTCCAATTTTCGCTTTTGATTTGCTACAAGTCCATTTGTTACCACAAATTGTCTGAATTTGCCACTTTCATTTATTTTTCGCAGTACTTCAAGGGCACCATCAATAAACACAAGATTGTCGCCTAAATCTTTCTGATAGTTTTCATTGAATATCGGTGCATGCTCTGTTGGAATGCCGTATTCGGCAAAAAAATCCCGGAAGCGGCCAACAAGAATTTCTGGTTTGGACATTTCGCCTTTTTCCAGTTTTTCCCAATATGATACATTGATTTTAGAATAACGGGCTACCATTTCATCTGTACAAGATCCAAAACCCATACGGGCAAACCCCTTTTTTATGGCATAATTTTCTGTAGCAAGAAAATCGTTTACGGTTCCGTCCAGATCCCAAAGAAGGAATTTTATTTTATTCATTTTATTAATATACCGAGTTATATTATCAATATGAATACTTTTAATGACATAAAACGTCTATTGCTTGTAATTTTTGGCGGAGCCATAATGGCTTTGAATATCAACACCTTTGTTCATAGCGCAAATCTTTTTCCAGGCGGATTTACCGGGCTTGCGCTTTTGCTTCAAAAAACTTTTATAACCAATTATGGGATATACATTCCGTATTCTCCTTTAATTTTTACACTGAATATTTTTCCAGTAATTCTTGGATTCAGCCGAATTGGAAAAAGATTCACTCTTTATTCCATAGTTATGATTTTTGCATCCGGTCTACTTACAGATTTTGTTCCAGAAATACAACTCACAGAAGACATGCTTCTATGCGCCGTTTTTGGTGGCATTGTCAACTCCGTAGCGATAAGTCTGTGTCTTTTTGCAGGCAGTTCCAGTGGTGGTACTGATTTTATTGCTATTTTCATTTCTGAAAAAACTGGTAAATCTGCATGGAATTGGATTTTGGCGTTTAATACATGCGTTCTGATTGCAGCAGGAATCATCGTTGGTTGGGATGCAGCCCTTTATTCTATCATTTTTCAGTATGTTTCAACCCAGGGACTGAATTTTCTTTACAAAAAGTATGCCAAAACAACCCTCATTATTATTACCGACAGAGATCAGGAAATTTATCAGATCATAAAAAACAAAACAAACCATGATGCAACAGTTTTTCAAGGAAAAGGCTGCTATGCCGGCAATGAACACAAAATGCTTTATACGGTAGTTTCATCTCAGGAATCAGGGGCTTTAGAAAAAGCGATTCGCAATGTTGACCCCAGCGCATTCATCAATGTAATTCAGTCAAAGGAAATTATAGGTCGCTTTTATAAAAGGGCAAATGATTAGCAAGTCAAAACCATGTTTTTTAGGGAGCAAATAAGTTTTTGCACCAACACTCACTCGTTTTGATGAAAGAACAAGACCACCTGTTGACTATCTTTTTGAATTCTTCTATAACATACATGTCAGACGAAGGCGTCTACCTAAGGGTACATAGTGTACTTTCAGGTAGACGCCTTTTTTGTTTTTAAAAACTTTTATGGGGGTTACGCAAATAATTCGTAAAAAGTTGAAAAACGGAGAATCCTAAAAAATTGCTCCCTATTCGGTGGCGATTTTTTTTAACGGATTTCCGATTTGACCGCGTGAACGGTGTAGGTAAAAACCTAAAATCGCTTTTTCCGCGGGAAATCGATTTTTTAACGGTTTTTGCTATAAGAGTATGTGTGGATTCGTTGGAGCATTTGATTTAAGCAGTGGCAGTCAGCCAATTGATGAAGGTCTTAAGGAACAGCTTCGTGCGCAGGTTCTTGAGATGTCTAAGAAGATTCGTCATCGCGGTCCGGACTGGAGCGGTGTTTACACAGGTGATAATGCTATTTTGAGTCACGAACGTCTTTCTATCGTTGACCCGCTTTCTGGAAAGCAGCCGCTTGTTTCTGATGACGAAAAGATCATCCTTGCTGCCAACGGTGAAATCTACAACCACAAGGATCTCCGCAAAGAATTTGAAGGCAAGTATCAGTTCCGCACAGGTTCTGACTGTGAAGTTATCCTTGCATTGTACAAAAAATACCGCGATGAAAAGAAAGACTTTGGCGAAATGATAGAAAAGCTTTCTGGTATTTTCGCTTTTGCTCTTTACGATTCAGAAAACGATGTTTACCTTATCGGCCGCGACGAAATCGGTGTAATTCCCCTTTATCAGGGCTGGGACAAGCAGGGCCGCTACTACGTTGGTTCAGAACTTAAAGCCCTTGAAGGTGAATGCGTAACAATCGAAGAATTCCCTAACGGCCACTATTTCTACTCAAAAGACGAAAAACCTGTTCGCTGGTACAAACGGGACTGGGAATCTTTTGACGCTGTAAAAAACAATCCTAAAGCTACAGACGAAAAGGGCGATGTTATCAACCCTGCTGTTATCGAAAAAGTTAAGAACGGTCTTGAATCTGCTGTAAAAGCTCAGCTTATGTCAGACGTTCCTTACGGTGTACTTCTTTCTGGTGGTTTAGATTCTTCTATTATCGCTGCAATCACACAAAAATTCAGCAAAAAGCGCATTGAATCAGATTCAAAAGAAGCTGCATGGTGGCCACAGCTCCACTCTTTCGCAGTTGGTCTTGAAGGTTCTCCTGACCTTATCGCCGCTCAGAAAGCTGCAGACTACATCGGAACAATTCACCACGAAGTTCACTTTACAATCCAGGAAGCTCTAGACGCTCTTCCAGATGTAATCTATCACATTGAAACTTACGACATAACAACAGTTCGTGCTTCAACTCCCATGTATCTTCTTGCCCGCGTAATCAAATCAATGGGTATCAAGATGGTTCTTTCTGGAGAAGGTTCAGACGAATTATTCGGCGGTTACCTTTATTTCCACAAGGCTCCAAACGCTCAGGAATTCCACGAAGAACTTGTTCGCAAAATGAGCAAGCTTCACCTTTACGACTGTCTTCGCGCCAACAAGTCTCTTATGGCCTGGGGTGTTGAAGGCCGGGTTCCATTCCTCGACAAAGACTTTATCGACATTGCCATGAGATTGAACCCATCAGACAAGATGAACATCATTAATCCAGATGCCAAAGTTGGAGGTTTCGACAAGCTCAACCATCAGAGAATGGAAAAATGGATTTTGCGTAAGGCATTCGAAGATATGCTTCCAGAAAACATTGCATGGCGCCAGAAGGAACAGTTCTCTGACGGTGTAGGTTACAACTGGATTGATACTCTTAAAAAGATGACAGAAGAAAAAGTAAGCGATGCAGAATTTGCCCGCCGTGAAAACCGCTTCCCGGTAAACCCACCAAAAACAAAGGAAGAATACTACTACCGCGAAATCTACAGCCGCCTGTTCCCAAGCGACAGTGCCGCAAAGGTAGTTCCACACGAAGCCGGCGTTGCCTGTTCAACTGCAAAAGCTCTTGAATGGGATGAAAGTTGGGGCAAAATGGATGAACCAAGCGGACGAGCAATTGCAGGTGTTCATAATGATGCATACAAGGGCTAGTTTGCGAATCAAACTAGGTAAGTGAGCGCAGCGAACGACATGAAGCCTGGAAAAACATGGACGAACCAAGCGGAAGAGCAATTAGTGGCGTTCATGATTCTGCTTATAGCAAATAAGATGTGCGAGTTCGCGGTGGTTGAGCCCTTCGACAGGTGGTATCCTGAGCCTGTCGAAGGGCTCAAGATACCACCTGTCGAAACCACCTCATTTAGTGTGATAGTCACAAAGACGCTTACTAAGGGTGCACACTGTACCCATAAACACTTTAAAAGTCTGAAAATTATTAATAACCTATTGACTTGCTAGGAAATCATCTTTATACTATTTCCTAGTTACGCAGTAGGTAATATAATTTTACGGAGGCACAAAATGAAGTTTTATTTTGAAAAATTAGTACGCGAAAACTTTAGAAATGGTGTCATGTGCATCCGTTGCTGTTAATTGACTTTCATATTAAATACCGGCGCCTCTGACCGGACGTCTTACATGAATTGGACAAGCTAAAAAATTGTTGCATCGCAATTTTTCTTAACGCTTTTCTATCGACCACCGGCGCCTCTGACCGGGCGCCTTACACAGGAGAATATTATGTCTACAAATAAATTACATTTCGAAACATTACAGTTACACGTAGGGCAGGAAAATGCTGATCCAGCTACAGATGCCCGTGCAGTTCCAATTTATCAAACTGCAGCCTATGTTTTTCATAATGCAGAACATGCGGCAGCTCGTTTTGGACTTTCCGATGCGGGAAATATCTACGGTCGCCTTACTAACTCAACACAAGGAGTTTTTGAAGATCGGGTTGCAGCTTTGGAAGGTGGAGTAGCAGGTTTAGCAGTTGCCAGTGGAGCTGCAGCAATCACCTATGCGTTCCAGAATATAGCAGGAAACGGAGATCACATTGTAAGTGCGAAAACTATTTACGGCGGAAGCTACAATCTTTTGGCTCACACCTTAGCAAATTTTGGTATTACCACAACTTTTGTTGACGGAAACGATGTTTCAAATTTTGAAAAAGCAATTCAGGAAAATACAAAGGCTGTTTTTCTAGAAACCTTAGGAAATCCAAACTCAAACATCGTTGATATAGAAGAAATTGCAAAGATCGCACACGCTCACAAAATTCCTTTAATCGTAGACAACACCTTTGGAACTCCATTTCTGTTCCGTCCTATTGAACACGGTGCAGATATTGTAGTTCATTCAGCAACAAAATTTATTGGTGGTCACGGGACAAGTCTTGGTGGCGTGATTGTTGATAGCGGGAATTTTGACTGGACCGCCAGCGGTAAGTTCCCCTTGCTCAGTGAAGGTGATCCAAGTTATCACGGAGTAAAATTTACAGAAGCCGCTGGTCGTGCCGCCTATGTTACAAGAATCCGTGCAGTAATTTTACGAGATACAGGAGCCACAATTAGCCCATTCAACGCATTCATACTTTTGCAGGGACTTGAAACTTTAAGTCTTCGCCTTGAACGCCATGTTTCTAATGCACTTAAAGTTGTAGAATATCTGAACAAGCATCCTTTGGTAACAAAAGTAAATCATCCTTCTTTGGAAAATCACCCGGAACACGGACTTTACAAAAAATATTTTCCATTAGGTGCTGGTTCAATTTTTACATTTGAAATAAAAGGTGGAAAAGAAACTGCCTGGAAATTTATCGACAATCTAAAAATTTTCAGTCTTCTAGCCAATGTTGCCGATGTTAAATCCCTTGTAATCCACCCTGCCACAACAACTCACAGCCAACTTTCAGAAGCTGAACTTGCCGATCAGGGAATCAGTCAAAGCACAATCCGATTGAGCATTGGCACAGAACATATCGATGACATTATTGCAGATTTGGATCAGGCATTTGCGAGAATTGAGAATTAAAAATTTGGACAGGTTTATGTAAAACAAATGGCTGTTTTGGAGATTTTCACTTCCCATTGAATAAAAATCTCCAAAATGTTATATTGAATCAAGTACTTTTTGGTACCTCTACGGGCCATTAGCTCAGTGGTTAGAGCAGGGGACTCATAATCCCTTGGTCCTTGGTTCAAGTCCAAGATGGCCCACAATTTTCGTAACGAAGTGAGAAAATTGAATTAAATCACTTCCTATAGGACAAACGGCTCGAAGAGACGTATGGCCCAATAAAATCCAGCGAAAGCTGGATTTTATTTTTTTAAATAAATTTCCTATAGCACAACACGAAAATCTTTGCAAACTAAAACGGCAATTCCATTTCATCCACCAGCCAGCTTTTTTGAACTGGCGTCGATATTTTATCAAGCGAAGAAGGCTCGCCAATAAGCAATGGCGATTTAGGATTGTGGTTTTTCCGTTCATGTAACAGGCACAAACTTTGCATTGAATGCAGACTCAACCACTGGTTTCAAGTCCATCCCCATGAATGAAGGCTTGCAACTTATTTCAAAG
>JAEDGP010000049.1 GCA_016297405.1 Treponema sp. | reverse complement strand
GAAACACCGGTTACGAATTGAATTTGCGCCCGATAAGTATTGATGGATTTAGATTATTTTTGGTTTATGGTTTCATTGTTTACGTCGATGGATTTTTTGAGTTCATCGATCTGTGATACAAGTTCATCGAATTCTTCGGTGGTGATGGATAATGCTCCTGATTTTATCTTATCGTACACCATATTTCCGATTTTTTTGTAGATTTCCTTGATTTGAAAATCTGATTTGACATTTACACCGCGAAGTCCCATTTTTTTGCAGAATTTTTTTGTGGCCTTTCCTGCTTTTGAGAGGGCTTCAACTGATTTATCAACCACTTCTTCGGTTGTTTTCTTGATTTTTTCTTTATCCATAACAAAGTCTCCTGAACTTACGAAATGTTCTACTTAAAGTGTAGCCATGAAAATTGGCAAAGTCAAAGTTTTTTTTTGACTTTTTAACTAAGCCGCCTGAATGCAATCAAGGTAAGGTCATCTGCCTGTACTTCCTGCTTCACATTTTTGTATTGTACAAAGGTTGTGGCGCCTTGAGATGAATCCGACCCCGTTTTGATTGCATACTGATCATACAAATTGAAGACTTTTGAAAGATATTCATCTATGCTCTTATCCACGTCTACGATGCTGTCTGAAGAAATGGAGTATGGTTTGTAAAGTCGAAATACTTTTTCTACACTGGCAAGGCCAAGAATTGCATCTTTTGATGATCCTTCTCCCTTTGAAAAGTCAAAAACAAGGTTTTCTCCCGTTACAGGATTCATGACTTTGGAAAGTCTATAAATTCTCTTGTCCAAAGCAGCTTCAAGGATTGAAATTACCCTTGAAGGTCCCATTTCTTCCGTCACGTTTTCAAGATTGACTTCATCCGGCAGATTTGCCATTAGTTTTACTTCAGCAGGTGTGTATTCACTAAAATCAGGTCTTCGCAGCATGCGGTTGTTTTCTTCCACACCGTCAGTGTAAAAGAATATCACATCGCCTGGAGCAAGATTGAGTTTATCGATTTTATAACCACCTTTCATGTCGATCATAAATTGATCAATCTGGCCGGCGGCTGGAGAATTGCTTAAGGTTAGCGTTTCAACTTTTCTGGATGCGCTTCTGAAAAGATGAATTATATTATCACCTGCATTACAAAGATGAACATCACCTGTCTTTGTGTCATAAAGGGCAAGCATAATTGTGGCAAATTTTCCTTTAAGGCCCAGATTGTTCAAGAAGTCATTGATCTGGGCTACAAGCTCATTTATTTTCAGTCCTTTAGTTTTGAATGTCCAGTCTTCAAAGTATTTACGGAACAATGTAGCTACAATCGCCGTAATCAAGCCGGCTGGAGTTCCATGTCCAGAAGCATCTGATTTGATGATCACATACCAGCGGTCATCAAGCATCTTGTAGTCAAAATAGTCCCCTGAAACTCGATCTGCACCAAGATAATATGAGAAAAATTCAAACTTTTCGTTAGATAGCCAGCGCTCTTTTGGTAAAAGAGAACCTTGAACGACAGCGGCATCCTGGTCCATTTTTGCATTCTGCAAAGCTTCCTCTTCATCGTATTTTGCCTGCACAAGGTTTTTTGTCATGGTATTGATTGAAAGCACCAGCTCACCAATTTCATCACGTCGCTTAATTTCCAGATTCTTGCCTTCAAATTTTCGCACATCATTTTCTTTACCCTTCTCCCGCAGGCTGTCGCTGATTGCCCGGGCTCGAAGCACGACTTTTTTTATTGGTTGCACGATAAGTCTGGCCAGAATAATCGCTCCGATTACGCCAAGAACAATCGCTATTACAGAAATTACTGCAACATTTACAAGAATCTCCCTGGATACTACACGCATCTCTTCAATCAACGAGGATGTATCGGCCTGAATGAACACAATGCCACGTACATATTTTGAAGATGATCCTGCACGATACAGAATCGGTCTGTAGCACAGATATTTTGTATTCACGTTATCAGAAGAACCGCCAGTAAGCAGCATCCAGGTATCAATGGAATTGCTTACCTGCACTGCAAACTGAGAAAAATTGAAATTCTGTATACTATCCAAAACCGAAGGGGATCCTTGGGATGGCATAACAGCAGACATGGGCATAAATCCCGAATGCTCTTTTGCAAGATCTAAAAGGGCGTTTTCCATATTGATTCGTGCCTGCTGCTCTTTCTGACCGTTTTCGTCATCATCAACTCCAGGTTTTCCGTATTGATTTCCGATTCTATCAATCTCAAAAGAAAGATGCTGTATGCTTTGCAGTTTTGCAGTGGACTCACTCAGCTGCTCATATTCATCGTTAACAAACTCAAATCCTGAAATCCACATGGGTGAGGATGCCACTGTATTCTGAGAAGACTGAAACTGTTCAGAAGGATCGTTTGTTGTCCATAAATATAAAAGCGTATCAGATTTGCCGTCCGATTTTGAAAAGCCAGTAATTGTAACCCACTGAGCACCTTCAACTGTATTTGTCTGGTCCCGAAGAGAACTTAAGCGATACTCACCATTTTTTTCTGGCATATAGGTTGTGGAACCTGTATAAAAACTGGAAAGGAGGAAGTCAATTCTATCCTGCAGCCCCTGGGACAAAATGAGCTTTTGATTCTGTATCATGGTAGAACCAAGTCGTGTGGCGATAGGCACAACAATGAGAATGACAAGGGACACAGTAAATCCAATCAGCTGAAATTTCAAGCTGCCTATTCTTGGCAAGCGACCTCGTCTTTTTGTGCCCATATTCTGTTCAACTGAGTATTCCATATATTCTCCTGAACTGATTTCAAGAACCATGCTTCTTATGGTTGAAATCTCACGTATATTCATAACAATTTCAAAAAGGAAATAGATCAAACCTATAAACGCAACGATTATGGTGAGCCACAAAACCACATAACCCATATCCAGGCGTTTTTTATAGTTTCTGGAGGAAAGTTCCAGGTCAGAAACATATTCAAAGTCGTTGTCGATTTTTACAGTACCATTGGTCTCTATTTTGAGCGGTGCCTTAGACGTAAAATATATACCACGGTCAGAATGACGCACACCAATGTAATAGGTTCCTTCATCAAGCTGGCTGCCAATATTAATGTTTTCTATGCGATCCGTATAAACCTTGTAATTTGATTGAGAGCTTTTAATTTCTACATCATAAGGAGCTTTTCCATCTTTATCCAGGAAAATGGATGTGACAGTTCCATCGTAAAGAAAATCCTTACCATATAGATTCATGGAAAGGTCGCCATTTTGAAGTTCCTCAGTGGTAATGCTTTTTATCCATGTATACGGCTGATATTTATTCAACACAAGAAACACGCTGTTCTGAGCCCCGGCATTTCCTACCGAATCAACTGCATATACTGTCACAAGGTAAAGTCCGTTATCGATGTTACTCCAATCTGCTCTGGAGCGAATTTGGGCTTTGTTCACTGAAGAAAAATACTGTTTTTCTTTGGCAAGATGCTGATTTTTGGAGAGGAGGCTTTCAATATATTCCCCAGATGCTTCGGCAGTGGCCTTGAAAGGATGACCTTTTCTGGTGGTCATTCCCCGGGAAACATCACAAATCTTTTTGATTTTATAGTGATAAGTATAAAAGGCCACATCATCGTCATTTTCCGCTGCCTTCCATGAAATGCCGGTAGAATTCGAAGAAACAAATCCATATTGATCAAATGGCGGCATAGTGAAATCGACAGCAAGAGGGGGAGTTATATCATAATAATATTTGAGAACGCTGGACTGGGACCAGTTGCCCGCCTTATCATGTGTTCGAGTCTTGAAATACCAATACCCTTCCGCATCTGCATAAGGACGCTGAGTTACGGAAGAAACAAGATCCTCTTCATTTACAGACGGTTCATCTTCTTCATTCTGGGACCAGCTGTATGTAAAACCGTCAACTTTTGACACATCGTCAGGTAAAACCACATTTATCAAAGGATTTGAAATTTTATTATGCCTGCCTGGCTTGATCATCTGAGAAGCAGAAAAGCTAATTCTTGCAGAAGCAACAGAAACATCTGGCTCTTTGAGATAAAGGAACGGCTTTGCGCCATTTTCAGCTGCAGCACCTGAATTCCGCTGCCAGACAAAGGAAAGGGAAGTCTTGTTTTCGTATTGAAAATCAAAAGGCGAACCATTGTACACTTTTTTCCGGCTGCGTGAAACAACTGGAAGAGGGAAAATATCCAATGCATTTCCGTCTGAAATCTTTTTAGGTATATCCCATATTCCATCAATAAATTTTGCATAATAGACAGTAGATTCGGTTTCTGAACTTTTATCGAAAAAACAGACGGAAAGAGAATCTTCAAAGGAAAACATGACAGGTCCCATAGGGGATCCTTTTGCATATACGCTTTTCATCGAATCGGTCAAAACGCCGTTTCGATCAATCTGGCAGCACATAATGGATTTCTTCCATCCTGTTCGTCCAGATCGTTCGGTTCTTTCCCAAGCCATATACACGTTATTCTGATACCTGATTAAATTTGGACTTTGATCTTGAAGATCCAAAGCATCACTGTTTGAAAGAAGAACCGGTTCTGACCAAGACTGAGAAGATAAATCCCTGAAGCATCCATAGATTTTATATGAAGGAGGTGATTCTTTGCTGGCACGGAATGCCAGGACTTCAAATTTATCCGTTCTTGTTAGAACCGGAACAAAAGGATTAACAAGATTATCTGATGGAGCAAACCGCTGAAGATCCGTCCAGGAAACCCCATCCGCAGATGAAGAAAAATACATAAAATATTTTCTGCTTTGAAAATAACCAGTCTGTTCAAGTTCACCTTGCATTGAAGAAACATCTTCCGCAATAGACGTAAAAAGCAGATAGCTTCCGTTCCTGGACGAAAATACCCTTGGTGAAACCATTGGATTCTTTGATACAATTCGCTGCGGAATGGAAAAAGTCCTCCCCTTATCCACAGATTTGTAGATTTCAACTGTATTCGAATTGCAACTGACCGAAACGCAGATAGTATTACCGTTTGCGCATGGATAATAAATGTCTGGAACTTCACCCGAAAATTTGAACGGTCCTGCAAAACGGGAATTGACAATCCATTCCCTGCTCTGATTCTGATAGGTGCAGGAAAGATATATTTCGCCTTTAGAAGAATCAACTTCCTGCCAAAAAACCACAGATTCAGAGCCCAGGGAAACTACACGAGGAAAACGGGAATCCTGACGACCAGCGAAAGTTTTGGGATTATCCCATAAAATTTCTTGTGCGAAAGCATTGCCACAGACGATCATCAGCAACGATGTAAAAAGCGAGAAGATATTTTGTTTTATTCCGGGCAAAAACATTTTCAGATTCATTAGACTAAACACGTCCCTTAAGATTCTCGTATAGTTCACTTATATCTGCGTTATCAGGATACTTTTCATGCAGCGGTTCAATGATACGAAGCGCACGAGCATACTGCCTTTCCGAAGCCAAATCGTAAGCTTTGTAATAAGAAGCACGATCGTTTGCCGTAAGTTCTCTTGGACGAACAACATTTATCTGTTTTCTGATTCTATTATACAATGCATACGAATCTTTATAAAGTTTTGCATCGCCATTTACCGGATTCAATTTAAGAGCCTCGTCGGCTTCGCTAAGCGCCTTATTCAAACGATTTATATCGTTTCCAGCCTGGGCAAAAAGTTTTGCGGCAGAATCGTAACGCTTCTTTGCGCTTGTAATATTTGTATTCTTTACTTCCGGACGCCGTTTTCCGATCTTTATTTCCGCATCATAAATAAATTTTGCAAGTTTCTTGTCATCCGGCTTGAGTTTTGCTAGATTCGCAAGATTATAATAGGCATCAGTTGCAGCTTCGTTGTTTTCCGCTTTAGAGAATTCCTTTTTGGTCTTTTCTACTCGATTTGCAAAGCTTGACTCGAATTCAGACGGATTTTCATACTGTTCAATTCGAAGTTTCAGGAAACTTGCTTCCTGATTCAGAGGATACACAAGAAGAAGATCATCCACTCGCTTTCCTGCTTCCATAAGCTTTTCCATGCCCCTTGACTTTGACGATTCATCCTTGTTTTTGTTGCCAAGAGAAACAAGTTTTTTACCTTCCTCAAAACAGAGGGTTGCATCGCTAAGAATTCCTGACATTTCCTTATAGAGAGGATCATACAGATTAAGTTTTCGACCTTCCTCCATGCTGTTTGCCTTTTCTACAAAATCCAAAAGACGCTTCAAATCAGGATCTTCAGGAAGTTTCGCCTGCGCCAGACGGTTCTTTGCGTTTGTAAGACAATCCACGGCAACTTCGTAATTTCCTACATCGATTTCTCTATTGGCTTTCTGCTTCTGTTCCATGACGTAACTGGTCACAACTTCTTCAGCACGGGCAGCAATCTGTTTTTCCAGAGCTCCAATCACATCAAAACTCACAGAAGAACCATCACTGAATTTCACATCGCTGTCATTTTCAAGAGCTGCACGAATTTTCAAACCAGCTTCAGAAAGCGCTTCATAAGCTTTGCTGAAATTGTCTTTTTTCAACTCGTTTCCAGCTTGTTTCAAAAGGCTTTCGGCATCATCCCTTGCATCCAAAGATTTTCTGATAAGGGAATTCGCCTGAGCCACATACGGACCTTGAGAAACATCCTTTAAAAGCTCATTTAGCTTAGCCATATTCTGCTGAATGCGGGTCAATTCGTCTGCACTCTTAGCCGGATTTCCCTTTTCAACTCCACTTTTTGCAGAAACAAGGATTTTCAGCGCTTTGTTCAAATCAGAATTGAAAATACGCACTTCTTCCAAAGCTTTTCCAGGATGTCGTTTTGCTTCTTCTGTTACCTCAAGATCTTCTGCAGAAGCTGAGTCAGTAGCCTTTCCTGCACCATCAGAAATTCCTGTAACAAGATTTTCAATCTTATTCTTTTTGGTTTCGGCCAAAGAAACATATTGGTCACCAGAATCCGCAAAGTATCTGGCAATTTTTTTCCAAAGCAAGGCACTCAAATCCTGACTATAATTTGACGCCACTTCATCAATTTTCCCAAATGACAACGAAAGCTCTTCCCATTCCACAGGAACATCCACAATCGTTCTTCCAGCCATCTTATAATCGAACTTTCGTCCGCTCTTTTTTTCCGAAATGGATAAATCATAACTTCTTTTCCATTCCAAAGAATCTGTGGCCTTTATGTTGATGGACTTTCCGCCAGTCTCAATTTCCTTTGTATAAGGGATGATTTTAGAAACATATTCAGATTTTTCAAAATCATTGGATTCAGCACTTTGCGGAACAGGATAGCCGTCAGCAGCATTATAAAGATCATTTACCACACTTAAAGACGAAATAAGTTTTTCTGCATTAGAGGACATATTACCAATATAAGTAAGGCTTAAATCATAATTTTCAAATGGAACCATAGGCTTTTCGCCTTCCGACTTCACATCAACAAGTGTTGAATACAGAGCATTCACTTTTTTTCCCACTTCAGCCATGGAATAAAGATAAACTAATGCTGAAGAATCAGGCACCACGTGGCTTTCCGGTGAAAAGTTTGCCACATTTTCAGACAAGGCAAAATCTTTTGCAGGTCCATCGATTGACAATAGCACCTGATCCTTCATGGATTCAATGTAATTGTTCCATCTGGCATCCAGCACACCAACTATACCGCAGTTTGGATTGTCACCTGCACTAAGAACAGTTTCGCTTGCATAGCGAAGGAACTGATTAAAATCCTCATCCTTTTCAGTTCCTTTGTTCATGTATGCTATTTTAAATTTCAGTCCTTCCTTCAAAATGGAGTTTCTCAAGTTTGCATAACGAGTAAATTCAGTTTTCAATGTAACTAAAGCCTCATTTGCCCCGTTTACATTACGATTCTGAACCGCCGCCATAAAATTATCATAGGCAATCTTAAGTCTGTCCTGGAAACCTTTATCCTTCCACTGCTGGATTAATGACTGAACCGATGATATCCACAAATCAGCATCTTCCTGGATTTTGCTGTCCATATAATGATCATCAAAATATTCACGGAAAGTCTGAAAAGTCTGTGTTGATTTATCTAGAGCTGCAGTATACTTGCCTTCGGCCACAAGAGTGGAAGTCTTGTTCTGCACAGCCTTGAATTGGGATCGTGCGGCAAGCTTATGAACATCTTTGATTTTGTCCAGATTCCTGTCATCCGGATCCATTTCGTTTACCAGCAGCTTATGGGCAAGACGTTCCAATGATTCCGAATTATCAGTTCCTTCTTCGGCACTAGAAATGACATCGGCCAGTTCCACAGCATTTTTTGTATAGTCATCACGGCGGCGAATTATCCTTTTGATGCGGCTTTGAACTGCATCGAATTGAATCGGGTTTGCCTCACCATATTTTTTCAGCTCCAGCAAAGCCTCATCATATGAAGTCTTTTTAATGAGTGCGTCAATTTCCTTCAAAGACAATATACGCCCAGCTTCATCGCCATCTTCTGAAAAAACAGGGATGCAAAAAGCAAAAAAGAGAAAACATACTAAGACTTTTTCTGCAGTTCTAAAACTCATAGAAGCAATGAAAAAACACCCTCTCGTCTACTATTTTCGGAACATTTATTTATCTAAAATAGAAAAATTACCGAACATATATCTAGAAATACTGTATTTTATGGAAATATATTCCAATCTTTGCATTTTTTTGACATAGTATCAGAAAAACACAAGATTTTGAATTGACCTGAAGAAGGACACTTCAACAAACAATACGTTTATATCATATCCGGTGCAAATGAGACGAATGAAAACAACGAAAAAGATATTTTCTCTTTTCTGGCTTTTTACGGCCATTTGTTTAAACAATGCAGTTGCACTTGATTATACTGATCTGCCTTCCATTCTCTCAGACACATTCCACGACTTTACAGGCAGCAATGAAGGAACATCTTCTTTTCGGTCGCTATTGATTCCAATGGGCGGAAGATCCGAAAGTATGGGAGGCGCTTTTACAGGTCTTTCCGATGACGTAAGTTTCATCGACCACAATCCAGCTGCTTCCTCAATAATGAAAGAATCAGAACTTGCGGTTTTCCACAATGCCTGGATTGCAGACTCTAATGTGGAGACCATAGCTGGAACCACAAGATTCGGAAGAATTGGCATTGGCGGAAAATTAAGCTGCTTTTATATTCCTTTCACAGAATACGACTCTTTTGGAAACCGAACCGCGGGAAGCTATTATTCAGAAACAACAGCTGCAATAAATACTTCATGCAATTTCTTTCCAGGCTACACATTCAAAGGACTTGCACTGGGATTCAACGCAAAAGTTTCATGGAGATCCGTGCCTGATTACGCCGACAACGATACGAACGACATAATTAGCGGTTCCGGGCTTGAACAATCAGCCATCGCAATCATGGGCGATATAGGAATGATGGTTCAATTCAACTTCATGAAATTTTACAGTTCCAGAGACACAAACTGCCGCATCGGATTAAGCTTGATGAACGCTGGGGCAGCCCTTACCGGATTTGGAAAAAGAGTACAGATCGATGACCCGTTGCCGACCATAGCGTCATTTGGACTTTCATATAAACTACTGGATGCAACAACATTTTCCGCAGAATTTCAACAGCCAATAAACTTATTTGACATAGGTGAACACCAGCTTTTTTCTGCATCACTAGGGGCAGAAATCAAAATCACAAACTTTTTTTCAGCTCTTGCAGGATTCAAGTTAAAAGGCGGAAACCCTCGTTTCAGTATTGGAGGCGAATTCGATCTTTTCAATCTAAGGGTAAATGCAAACTACACGTTGGATTTATCTTCTTCATTAAATCCAGCGAATCATTTCAGTCTTTCGGCAAAACTTAAGCTTGGCGATAATGGACGTGCAAAAAAAAGAGCTGAAGTAGACCGGCTTTATTTCATGGGAGTAGAAGAATACGCAAAAAGAAACTATGACAAAGCCATATTGCACTGGCAGCAAACCCTGAAGCTTGACAAGTTTTTTGACCCAGCAAAACAGGGAATCAAAAATGCACGAAAATATCAGGCAATGCTCAAGAGAATGGAACAGATATAAAAAAACCGGCAATTTTCCAACGCAACAAAAGCAATGAAAAAACACCAGCTTTTTTATTCGTGCTCACAAATCTAAAAAAAATCAGCTTTTCCTACTGAAAATCCTGTAATTCATCCAAGGAAATATCTTATGTGATTCTTCAAGATTCGTAAGCCATTCAGTACTTACAGTATTTGATCCCAAAGCATCAAACACCGCTGTAAAATCATTGATGGTCTGAATAAAACGATGCTTCGCATACTCTGGAAAAGAGTCATTTTCAATCATTCTGGCCCACCCGGAAGACTGAGCCATAAGCAACTCTTTTGCTCCAAGATTTAAAAGTCGAGCTTTCAATCCAGTATCTCCGCAAAAACGTTCTGAAAGATCAACCATTCGCTCAGAAGCTTTTCTGACATAACGAATCATCCAGTTATTTTTGTGGGAAATAAGAGCTTCCCCATAACCGTCATCACTACAAGAGCCATAGTATGGGTGAATTTTCTGGAATTTGAACTGTTCCAATATCAAATCTTTTGCATTAGCAAATTCCAACGACTGCTTATGTGCAGCACGGAAAACACACTCAAGCCAAAAGATTCCTTCCGACCAAACATCGTTCAAGGAATTGATATTGATCGTTTCGGTAAGTGAAATTGTCTTTGTATCAGAAAGCTCAAGGCCAGCATCATTCATCAGCTGAATGCGCTTATTCACAAATGACAGGGCATCTTCTTCGCATTTCGCAACTGCAGCTTCAAACTCATAGACATGCTCGTTGCTATCTACATTTACGTAATCTGCGTCGCTAACGCGACCACCTTTATTCCAGTAACAATAGCCTAAAGAATATCGAGACTTAGATTCACCAAAAAGATTTTCTACCTTTTCATCAGAAAGCTCATACCCTACATCCCGCCCATTATCAAGATAAACGTCATTATTCGCATATCCTTCAAAGCCAAACAATTCTTCGTCAGTATTCGGATTTCTACCAAAAGCAACAACAGAATTGCCAATTCTTACAGGAGCAAAAATACCTTTCACAGGAATTTCTTCTCCAAAAAGAAAACTACGTGCATCAAGAACAGTATAATTAACATTGTAGTTACGTAGATTTCTTTCTAATCCAGGGTAATAACCTAATTCAGGCAGCCAAAAACCTTCCGCAGCTTGACCAAAGAATGACTTGAACGAAAAAAGCCCTGCTTCAATCTGAGCATTCTTGATTTCTTCCATATCATGATAGTGAGGAAGAAAAATATCTGTACCGCATGTAGCTATAAGTTCTATAAATCCTTTTTTGCTGAATTCGTGAATTTTTCTAAGTATCCGTCTACCCAGGTTTTCAAAAGCAAGCTTTGCTTCCTGATGTTTTTCCAGACAAAATTTTGCAGCAGAAAGCAATTTCTGATCTGCAGCGCACCTTACAAGTTCCGATTTTCCAAGCTCGATTCGTCCATCCAGCCATTCCAAGTATTCACTCTGAACAGACGAATCTTCAAGTAAAGTACAAAGAGATGGCGTCATAACCAACCCTACTTTAAAAGGAACCCCATCCATTTCCAATGCTTCAAACATTTTAACCAATGGAAGATAAACATCTGTGATAGATTCAAAAAAACGGTTCATCAAAGGAGCAAATTTCTTGCCTTCCGGCCCAACATGGCGAATATATTCCTGACTTGTATTCAATATTAAAACTAACTTTTTTTCTGACATAATAAACTCTATTTTTTAAGAAAATGATTCACGATGGTTTTTGTAATGCTGAACCAAAAGCTGTTTCATACCTGACAGCTTACAGATTTCAGGTATATCGTCATAAGTTCCAGGCCTCATATCTGCCAGATGAACAGATCCAACAGGCATTTCAAACATTTTTGAAGAGGCAAGAATATCAACAATTCCATCAAGATTGAAAAGAAAATCAACACGGAAGAATTTTTTTCCAGCGGGCAAAAGAACGTACTGACCACTGTCATCAGCAGATATCTGAATATCAAAATATTCGTCAGGTTTCTGCTGGTCAGCCTGGGAAAAAGAACTTACCCGTAACCTGAGCTGTGAAACGAAAGCCTGATTCATGGATTCCTTATCAGCGTCGCTCATATTCCAATATACGAAAGCCCAGGCAGGATTTCGTAAAATCACCTGAACTTCAGTATTGTTGTAGCCTCGAATAACTTCATTCGATTCAGCTTCAATCGCATCGTTAAAGGTCATATCCTCAAAACCGTCAGGAAGGGGAATTTCATGGGCTTCAAGCAGTTCTGCAATCAAAAAATTACGGTTGAAATCCTCAGGAACATCAATTCCTAAATCATCTGCCAACTTCAAAAGATCGGCAAAAGACAAAGTCTCAAGATAACTTCGACTTATACTCACATTTTCCATAAAACTAATAATCTAAAAAAAATACACATTAGTCAAGCGAGCTCATTTTTTTTTGCAAATTATAAGGCATAGTTAAAAACAAAAAATAAACTAAAAACCAATTTTTTTTGGCGCAATTTTGATTTTGGGTTCATAATTGATACATGGAGGCATCAATGCGATTTTTCATGCTTACATCCTTTCAAAATATGGAAGAAAGCAAATTCCTCATCGATTGTCTAAACGGGAAAGGACACGAAGTTTGCCTGTTTCAACAACACGACGAATTTAAAAAACAGATAAAAGAAAACCCTGTTCCTCCAGACTTTCTACTTGTGGATTACGACTACTATAATCATGTTCGATATAATCTATACAGGGAACTTTCTTCCATGTCATGCACTGCGCCAGCAATCTTCTATAACGATCCTCAAATGAAAAAGACTTCATCAATACAAAACTATTGGTACTCTCTCATACTTGAATACTACTACTCTCCTTTGGATCAGCTGATGGAATACAAAAAAATCCTTATGGATTTGGATTATGCCGTAGGCAAATGGCAAGAAGTTGTAGACAAAAGACAGGAACAAAAAGATTTAATGAGATATTTTGAATATTTCATGAAAGGAATAAAACCAGAAGCAAAACAAGAGGTTGGAGAGGATGAAAAAAACAAGTTGATACTATCTGAACTGAAAGCCGCTCCATACCTGATATGCAAAAAACTTATAGAAAACGCGAACAAGGAAGTTTCAACTGAAAATCTTCTTATATTGATACAAAAACCTGGCAAAAAACCAAGCATCGCCACACTTTCCTGTGCAATATCAACAATCAGAAAAACTTTGAAAAATGCAAAGAATTCAGATATAAGAATAATTAAAACGGTAAACGGATATACCCTCGTAAAGAATTAAAAGAATTCATAACCCATAATAACATCTGCCATTTAAATACGTCGAGTCAAGGCACGCTAACGCTTAAAGCCTTGACTTCGCCGTT
>JAEDGP010000009.1 GCA_016297405.1 Treponema sp. | reverse complement strand
TCTTTCGTTCAATGCGCTTTTTCTGAATTTTGCCGCCAGAACTTTTTTCGCGCAAATCACCGCTTGTTAAAACTGACATAGATTTTTTTAAATGAGTGCGTAAAACAACACAGAAAAAGGAGCAGGTTTAAGGTGCAAACAGCCGATAAACTAAACAAGGCGGTAGGCACATGGCAAAAAAGCGACAGTCGTTCAGTAAGGATTTCAAGGCAAAAGTTACACTTGAAGCATTACGAGAGGAATCAACGATTCAGGAAATTGCAGTAAAGTTCGACGTTCACCCGAATCAGAATTCTCAATGGAAAGCACAGGCAATTGCAGGACTGGTTGACTAAATAGCGCAGTTTAGAATACTGAAAACAACGGAATCTGATGACGAACTTGTGTATTTTGCAGACGATTTGGAATTTTAATAGGAAAAATCTGATTCTGTGGTATAATTAATCGATACGTTTTGGAACAGCTTAAAAAATTGCAGTTTTAAGAGGTTGTTTTATGCGTAAATATTTTGTGTAGAGTAAAGCTGTCTTATGAAGCAAAAAATTGCAGTTCTGTCCTGCGGATGGTCATACAATTTTATCCAGGATTTTCTGGCCGGAATGAAACGGGCAACAAAATATAAATGTGTGGATTTGTATGTATTTAACGCATATAATTTTACAGAATTTTCTGGATTGCCAAATACAACTGGTTACTCGATTTTTAACCTCATCAAATATGAAGATTATGATGGCATTGTTCTGCTTTCAGATTTGATCAACAACAATCGTGTTCTGGAAAAGGAACGGTTACGAATCATAAAATCCGGAAAACCTGCAGTTTCAATCAATCGAAAACTGGAAGGGTTGGGCCATATAAGCATCGATAACTATTCTGGCTTTTATGAAATTATGACTCACCTTATAATAGATCATGGATGCAAGGATTTTGCTTTTTTAGGTGGCCGTGAGACCAATATTAATTTTGCTGAACGATATAAAGCTTATAGAACTGCACTGGCAGACAATAATGTAAAATCCAGTTTTGAAAATGTGCACCAGATAGAAGCGTCAAATTATCATCTGGCATATAATTTCATGAAAGATTATATCGAAAGCGAAAAACCTGTTCCCGAAGTTTTGGTATGCGCAAACGATCTTACGGCTTTGGGAGCTTTGAAAGCTTGTGAAGAGAATGAAATCGACGTTCCTGGAAAAATGAAGATTGTTGGCTATGACGATAACGTTTTTTCAAAAAGCATAAATCCGGCTTTGACTACAGTTCGCAGCAATGCGGAACAGGTTGGCTTTGAAGTTGCTTCTAGAATTTTAAGCGGTTCAAAAGAAAATGTGGCCCTCAAAGTGAAAAGTTCACCGATTTTCCGCCGTTCTTGTGGTTGCGAATACAGTAAAAAAGAGCAGCAGGTGCAGTCTAATCTGAGCTTTATGAACGAAATGAGCAGATCGCAGGAATTTAATGTTCAGCTGGAAAAAATAGAAGAAATTTTTACAGAAGCTGGTGATATTTTTACATTGCTTACAAATCTGGAAAACTTTTTTGGAAAATCCCACCACTTTGAAGGTGAAGATTTTTGCATTTTCTTAAAATCTGACTGGAGTTCGGTTCTTATCAATTCAGAAGAAAATTTGCCGCAGAATCTGGATTATGGCCAGAATGTTCAGTCAATTGTTTCGATTTTCAAGAACAAGAAAAATATTCGTGAGCTTATTCCTACAAGAGCTCTGCTTCCGGCAAAATTCATTTCCCTGGAGCAAGGTGATATTTTCCTTATAATGCCGATTTTTCATCACTTTTATGTGCATGGTTATTATGTTTCCAAAAACAATCTGGAAGTGATGGACAACAATTTTGGCTATATCTGGACAAAAGTATTTGGAAACAGTATTGAACGTTTTAGAAGACGCAACATGTACAAAATCATAAGCCAGCAGAATTTTAAGATGTCTACTCAAGATGCTCTTTCTGGAATGCTCAATCGTATTGGTTTGAACAAGCTTGCAAAGCCATTTTACGAAAACAACAAAAAGAATGGATTGCAGACAATTCTTTTCTTTGTTGATATTAACTCCATGAAGACAATCAACGATAAATTCGGGCATTTACACGGCGATCTGGCCGTAAAAACAATTTCTGCCGCAGTTTTGGAGACTGTGCCAAAAAACTGGCTTTGCATTCGTTATGGTGGTGATGAATTTTTGGTTGTGGGAAACAGCAGAAACTATCATGGAGAAGATTACTGTACTTTGATTACAGATCGAATCAATAAAAAAACGAATGTAATGCAGCTTCCTTATGTTCTCTCCGCAAGTATCGGGTCAATTTCTTTGCCTCCAAATTGTGTATGGACTCTGGAAGAAGCAGTAGAAGAAGTTGATAAAATTATGTATGAAAAGAAACAGGCATATCACAAGGCTATGGGGGATAGACACTAAAAAAGGCGTCTGTTTATTGGTTTTTAAAAAGATCTGTAACATGAAACTGGCATAAATCCCGGACAACTTCGCTTGCAATCAAAAGGCCGGCAACGGAAGGCACAAATGCATTGCTTCCTGGCGCCGCACCTTTCCCTTTCATTTCGTATTCTTCTTCCAATACTGGTTTTATTGCAGGTTCTGTAGAAAAAACGCATTTAAGCCGTTTGAGGCCCCGTTTTTTAAGTTCGTTGCGCATTACTCTTGCCAGTGGACATACGCTGGTGCGGCTGATGTCTGCTACCTTGAGTTTTGTGGGATCCACTTTGTTGCCGGCCCCCATTGCGCTTATCACTGGGATTTTGTGCGCTTTTGCCCGCAGAATCAAATCCAGTTTAGCCGAAACCGTATCGATGCAGTCTATTATGTAGTCGTATTTGGAAAAATCGAATTGACCGGCATTTTCTGGCAAATAGAACGTTTTGAATGTATTTACGCTGCATTCAGGATTTATGTCCATGATTCGTTGTTTTGCCACATCTACTTTGCTTTGTCCGATTGTTGAATGAAGCGCATAAAGCTGGCGGTTTATGTTTGTAAGACTGTATTCGTCGTTGTCTACAAGATCAATAAAACCAATTCCTGTGCGGGCCAACGCTTCTACAACATAGCTTCCCACACCGCCGATTCCAAAAATAATAACGCGGGCTTTGTGGAGTTTTTCCATATTGTCTTTGCCAAAAGTCAGGCGGGTTCTGGAAAACTGATCTAACATGCTATTTTATGCTTTTGATTGAATTGTCCTCATTCAGCAGAACAATTTTTGGGTTCCATAAATCAGCTTTTTCTTCATCAATGTGGGTGTAGGTTACGATGATGACCTTGTCGCCAGGACAAGCTTTGCGGGCTGCGGCACCATTCAGACAAATCTGTCCTTTTGTGCCTGGAATGATGTATGTGGAAAAGCGTTCTCCGTTGTTTACGTTCAGAATATCAACTTTTTCATAGTTGTGCATTCCTGCGGCTTTGCAAAGTTCTGTATCGATGCTGATTGAGCCTTCGTAGTTCAGGTTTGCATCTGTAACTGTTGCACGGTGAAGTTTTGCTTTTAAGATTTCAATTTGCATAGTCTGGCTCCTGTTTATTAATTATCAATATTTATTGATTCATTTCAACGGCTTTTTTTACGCCCAAAAGAACGAGCTCCGGACAGATTTCGTTGAAAAGATTGTATTCTTCAAAAATTCGTGAAAAACCACCTGTTCCGATGATGAAAGGTTTTTCACCTTTGAAAATGCTTTTCTGGTACAGATAGCAGAATTCCTTGATCGCTCCTGCGTTTCCGTAATAAAGCCCGCTTTGGATGGCTTCGATTGTGCTTGTTCCGCAAACATGATCAGGTTTTGCGATTTCTACTGATGGGAGTTTTGCGGTTCCATTTGCCAAAGCTTCGATGCTTATTCTAAGCCCAGAAAGAATTGCGCCGCCAAGATATTCCTTATTTGCGGTTACGCAGTCTATTGTGGTGGCGGTTCCCATATCTATGATGATAAGGTTCGTGTCGGGATGAATGGCAGTGGCTCCGATTGCTCCGGCAATGCGGTCAGCGCCGATTTCTTTTGGGTTTGCATATTTGAGTTTGAGACCAGTTTTGATTCCTGCCTGAATGAAAAGGGGATCCAGGTTGAAGTATTTTTTTATGGCGCTTGAAAGGGAATAATTTATGGATGGAACTACGGAGCAGATGCCGATACGATCGATTTTTTGCCAGTGAAAAGCGTTTTCGCGAATGACTGTGCGAAGAAAAATCCCGATTTCATCTGAACTGTTTCCTACTGAAGTGGTGCGGCGGAATTGAAGTACCAGACGTTCTTCGTCAAAAAGACAGCCGGTAATCTGAGTGTTTCCCACATCCAATGCAAGCAGCATATTTTTACTCCATGGCCTGCAAAATTGATTTTGCAAGTTCTTCATTTGTTTTGCCGTCATAAGCGGCAGTCTTGTCTTTTGCAAAGATCCGGAAAGGATGAAGTTCCCTGGTGATTTCGCTCAAATCATTACTTACAACAAAATCCGGGGCAAGGGTCTGGTCCTTGTTCGAATCAAATATTTTGTTTACGGCAGCAATGCGCTTATCCATTGTTGCATCGCTTGTAAGCTTGAAGGCTATAACTTTGGTATTTTGACCGGCCCAGGTTTTTAGTGAGTCTACAAGCTTTGGATTTTTGCGCATTTTGATTATCAGTTCCCTTCCAGGCGGTATTTTGGAAAAGGCGCCGGCTTGGAAGGTTTGCCCGTCAATCTGGATTGTCTGGGGACTGTAGTCGCTTACTGCAGCGGCATGAACGATTGCCTGAAAGTTGCCGGATTCACATTGGCGTTGCAGTGCCTGCTGAAGTTCTGCGAATGTTCTGTAGGTAATCAGGCAGATGTTTTTGTTCTGTGGATGTACGGCTTTTTGCGACATGATTGCAGTAACATTGTGTCCCTGGGATGCAAAATAATCTGCAAGAAACGAAGCTGTTCTGCCTGTAGAGAAATTACAAACTGCACGCACATTGTCGATTGGTTCTTCTGAACCGCCGCCCGTCACCAGAATTTTCAATTTTAGCTCCTTTTGCTAAAGATCAAGTTCTTTTTCGATGAATTCAAAAACCTGGGAAGGTTCCAGAAGTCTTCCGATTCCAACTGTTCCGCAGGCCATTTCGCCTTCGCCGCATGGCAGGATTTTAGCGCCCCAGCTTTCAAGTTTTTTAAGGTTTTCCTGGGTAGCCGGATGGCGAAACATTTGCGTATTCATTGCAGGAGCAATTAGCAAAGGCTTTTGAAAATTATTTGCCAGGCACACTGCGCCAAAAAGATCATCCGCAAGGCCAGCGGCCAGTCGGCTGATTGTGTTGGCACTGCATGGATAGCTGATTATCAAATCGGCCCAGTTTTGCGCCAGATTTATATGAGGAATTGGATCATCATTGTTGAACATGCCTGTTTCAAGCTTATTGTGGCTAAGGCCTTCAAAGCTTGCTTTCCCCACGAACTGAAGGGCATCCTGTGTGGCAATTACACGAACATTAAAGCCTTTTTTTGTAAGCAGGCTGATAAGGCTGCAGGCCTTGAATGCGGAAATTGATCCTGTAACGTGCAAAAGAATATTTTTCATTTTTACTCCATAAACCAAACAAAAAAAAACGTGGGGGCGTTGCGGGGGCTTAAAGCAACCTCATCTGCCCCCGCTAGAGAGGGTAGGATGCAATGAAATTGCATCCGCAGGGGGAGACTTCCCCCACCCAGTCAGTTATAAACTAAAGGTTATCGATAAGTCGAACGCCTTCAAGAAAAACTGCGGCATAGAGTCGGCCATCAAGTTCTGTAACGTAGTCCACTTTAAAACCTGCTTGCTCAAGTTTTGCGGCTTTTTCTTCGGTGGTTCCTTTTTCTGCAAGAATCTGGTGGAATTCTGGAGCTTTTGCAAGTCCCTGTGCTGAAAGTTTACGGTTGCGGCTAGAGATTGCAAGTCCGTTTTCTTCGCGAACAATCGGACATGGTACAAGTTCAACGTCCATAAAGAATGCCTGGGTCATGCCTTTGAGGAGTTTGAACTGCTGAAAATCTTTTTCACCAAAATAAGCTTTTGCTGGGCTTACAATATTTAAAAGCTTCATGACAACGGTTAAAACTCCGTCGAAATGGCCTGGACGCTTTGCGCCACATAAAAGTTTGCTGAAATCTTTTTCAGTAACCATATATTTATAGTCATCTGGATACATCCCATCGTAGTTCGGTGCAAAAAGATAATCAACGCCCTCTTTTTCAAGGAGAGCACAGTCATCGTCGAAATTTGCCGGGTAAGTGATAAGATCGTTTTTATCGTTGAACTGAGTTTCGTTCAGATATACGCTTACAACCGTGATTTCGTTTTCTGATTTTGCCTTGTTCACAAGGGAAAGGTGTCCGTTGTGAAGACCGCCCATTGTAGGTACGAATCCGACTGTTTTGCCTTCAAGAGTTTTTCTTACAGCTTTCATTTCTGCTGGTGTATTGATTATTTTCATTTTTTTGCCTCTCTATTTGATTTCTTCCGGGCCTGGGAATGATGCGTCATGCACATCCTGTGCATATTGATTAAGCGCACCTTTTATGAGTTCTGCACCGTTCAGATATTGGCGAACAAAACGTGGTTTAAAGCCGCTCATACCAAGCATATCCTGAAGGACCAGAACCTGGCCGTCAACGTTTACGCCGGCGCCTATTCCGATTACAGGAACGCTTACTGCTTTTGAGATTTTTTCTGCAAGGGATGCAGGAATGCATTCCAAAAGAACGCAGAAACAGCCAAGTTCTTCGGCTTTTTTTGCTTCTTCAATGATTTTTTCTGCAGCAGCTTCGGTTTTGCCTTGCATTTTGTGTCCGCCGAAGGCCTGAAAAAATTGCGGTGTAAGGCCAAGATGCGCCATTACAGGAATGCCGCTCATTACCAGGTGATGCAGAACATCTTCCTGGCCAAAAACGCCTTCGATTTTTACGCAGTTTGCGCCAGCAACCAGAAGCTGTCCTGCACATTCTGTGGCAAAAGGGATTCCTTTGCGTGTGGAAAGGAACGGCATGTCTGCAACGATGTATTTTGAAGTTCCGTTACGAACGCTTCTTGTATGTTCCACCATCCATTCCATTTTCGCTGGAATTGTTGTGGTTTCGCCATGCATAACCATGCTGCAGCTGTCACCAATCAGAATACAATCGATGTCTGTCTCATCGATGAGTTTTGCAAACGTTGCATCGTAACATGTAATCATGGAAATCTTGCGATTTTCCTGCTTTGCTTTAAGGAAATCTAATGTAGTCATAGTACCTGCCTTCTGGTCAAGTCTGAAGATGTGTTTTTTGCTGGTGTTTCCACCGGTTAAGTCAATGCTGCGACGCAGTCACTGCTCTGCTCATATTTTAGAACTATGTGATTTTTTAGTAAAGTGTCAGTTTTCCACAATAAGAATCAGGAGTTGGATTTGCGTTTTTTTTGCTGGAGAACAAAAAGAATTATGCAAAGGGTTGCAAAGATTACGGAAGAACCGATGGTGATTGTCCATATTAAAGTGTTATCTGAAAAAATCATCGATGCAGCCTGATTTAGCGTAAGAATTCCGAAAACAGTAAAAATCAAAAACGAAAGGAGCTTGATGAAATTTTGAGGAATATGTCCTTTAAGCAGATGAATTATTACCAGTCCAAGAATATCTGCGGCAAAAAGTCCGATGGAACAGGCCAGCCAAACTATGATTGCGTTGGAAAGCCCTTCGTTTGCGCCAAACGTGATTGCTGTAAGCTGAGTTTTATCGCCCAGCTCTGCAATGAAGAAAGTGCAGAAAACTGCAAGGGGTGCAAAATTGATTTTGGAATTGCCGCCTTCTTCATCTTCTTCATCATCGTCTTTGATTGTGGTTGCGGCAAAAAACAAAAATGCAGCTGCCGCAATGAATTTAATAATCCAGGAAGGAATGAACTGTCCGATTGCACCGCCAGCAAGAACTGCAATTCCATTTAATACAAGAATTGCAATAGCTGTACCAAGAATAATATCAGCCATTTTGTGTTTTTCTGTCATTGCCACAAGCATAAGCTGGGTTTTATCTCCCATTTCTGCAAAAAATTGAGCAACCGTAATCTGAATGAACAAAAGAAACATAATACTTCCCTGGATTTGATATAAATGATTTTATGCCATGGCAAGTAGTTTGTACAAGGTAATTATTTTATGGAGGAAGAAAACTTTGGGAAATGTGGAAAATATAAAAATGGGGGAATCAAAAACATGATAAAAATGAAAGGATCTTGGCAAAATCGCTTTTTGGAGGGTAGAATGTGTTCATGTTTCCCCAGCGATTAGACAGGCTTTTGGAAAGCTATGGTTTGTGTTCAGAGCGGAGTAGTGCCTCTTTTTTGCGCAATAATTTGATTGAATTGAATGGACAAAAGCTGGATTTTAAAGACAAGCTTGGAAGCTTGGCACAGTTGCGCAAAATCCCTGTGGATGTGGAAACAGATGTTCTTGTAATTAATGGCAAAAAAATGCGCTTTTTTCCCCACCAGTATATTTTGCTGAACAAGCCTTCCGGTTACGTATGTTCCCATGTAAGCGATCAAAGTCCCACAGTCTACAGACTTTTGGAAAAGTTTTATGAAAGCAAAGCAGATGAAGAACGCATTTATATAGAAGAAAATCTGCATTCGGTGGGGAGACTGGATAAGGAAACCCAAGGCCTTTTGCTTTTTACTACGAACCAGTTTTTTTCCCATTATTTTACAGCGCCCCAAAGCAATGTGCCAAAAACATATCTGGTGGAGCTTTTTAAACCGGTTGATGAACAAACTCAAAAATTGTATGCAGAAAAATGTGCTTTGGGGCTTTTTTTGCCAGCGGAAAAAAAGGCCGGCCCATGTGTGACAAAACCTTCCAAAATAGTGTGGCTTGAAGAGAGGAGCTGTTCAATAACTGTAACAGAAGGAAGATTTCATGAAGTGCGGCGGATTTTTGCCGCTTTGGGAAACTGTGTCATAAACTTAAAAAGAACCGCTTTTGCCGGCCTTTGTCTGGAAGAAAGCCTTATGGAAGGAAGCTACAGAAACCTTTCTTTGGATGAAATGAAAAATTTGCAGTCGATTTATGTAGAAAGTGCAAAAAAAAGGGGCTGTCCCAAAAGTAATTAGTGTAGTGCTCATTGAGCCCTTCGACAGGCTCAGGAACCACCCTTCGACAGGCTCAGAAACCACCCTTCGACAGGCTCAGAAACCTCTCTCGCTGTTCCATGATTCCAATATAAACCAGTAAAAGTTTAGAAGCATGAAAGTAAATTGAGAGAAATCTGAGAGGGTTCTCAGAAAATCAGGATTTTGGACTCATTTTCATGAAAAGCATATTGAAAAAGACTTTTCCTTTAGGCAAAATGCAGCTATGGATAAAGATAAATATCTGGAAAAAGCGAAAAAACTTGGTGAAGATGTAAAAGATATTCCTTCGGCACTTAAAAAGATTGAATCAAAGCTTGGTTTTATGAATCGAGGAATGATCGGGAAAATCTGGGATAAAGTTTTGTTGCTTTGGGAAAAAGCCACCGGACCTGAAGTGCCAGTGAAACTGAAGCTGACGATTATTGGCGCTCTTCTTTATTTGATTCTTCCAGCAGATTGTATTCCGGATGTAATTCCTGGTATTGGGTTTATTGATGATGTAGCGGTTATCGGCTTTGTTTTTAAGCAGGTTTCTGAATATGCGTTGCCACAAATAATCAACATGGCAGGCCAAAAAGTGAAGGGTTCAATTTACAGAAAAATTGATGAAAGGCTTAAGAAAATATTCTTTTCCAATTTGCACACTGTTCTGATAAATCTCCTTTTGAACGTGATTGTTCTAATGCTTTTGCAGTTCAAAGTATTTGGAGAGCCGGCTTCAACGTTTGTGGCAATAGGACTTGCAAGCGTGATTTTTGGCTGGACGGCTTTCAGAGTTGTTTCTTATTTACGAAAATATGGAAAAATCGGTTTGCGGGTTACAAAATGTGTGGTAAAAGCAAGAAGCTTGTCTGCCGGGGTCAGTAATTTTGTAAAAAACGAATATCCAAGTGTGGCAAAAGTCTATGCAGGAATTGAAAAGTTTTCAGATTATATTCCGGGACTTAGCAGCATTCCTGAACTTGATGAAATTGTACGAAGGTTGATCAGGCACTATCGATTCAAACTGTTTTTGTATGTGATTTTTGTACTTGGATATTCTGCGCTGTTTTTTTGGATCAGAAATATTGCCTGGGCTTAAAAAACAGGCGCTAAAAAATCCTTTACGGACTGACTGGTAGTATTTTTATAGTTGAATTATTGTTCTGTCCGTAAAGGGATATTCCCGAAAAATTGAAAGAGAGATAGTCCTTTTTTGTAACTGAAATTTAGAAATATTAAATATTTTTAGTTTTAATCAAGTTGAACTTCTTTTGCAATAGTGATAATTTTCTATATATAAGATATAAGTGAAGTTTGTGGTTATCAGCATGAACGGCAAGCTGCAGAATAATTGAGTTTTTTTGCAAAGAGAATTGATGTATGGCAATGGAAAAACTGTTGAAATCGTTTGGCCAGTATTATGATGTGCGCACAGAAAATGTGATTGCGCCTTTTGTTGCCCAGGCCGAATTTCATGCCCATGATGAACATTATGTATTTGTTCGTGCAGCAAAAATCTCTGAAAGTGATTCAAATGAATATGTTTATTTTCATCAGGGAGAAAAGCTTGATTTATTCCTGTTGAATACTTTATGCCATAAAGCCTGGACAGATGGAATTTCCAAAATAAATCCATATTTTGGCCATAGAAATTCCGACGTGGTTCTTGTAGTGCTTGCCGATTTTGTTGATGACGCAGCAAAGAAAAAAATAAAAAAAATGCGGTATTACAAATCTTATAAATTCAGCTTTTGCGGCTGGAGTCATTTTAAACTTGTAGTTAAAGAGCTTTCTTCTGGAAAAGTTTTCTGCAACAATCAGGGAACGGTTTTCAGGAAAACACTTTCTAATATTTAATTTTTTAGGAGTAATGAAAAATGAATGCATTACTGATTTTGATTGCAGCCATTGTTTTGTTGCTTGCCGGTTACATTCTTTATGGTGGCTGGCTTGCTAAGCAGTGGGGAATTGATCCAAAACGCAAAACTCCAGCTTATGAAAAGGAAGATGGTGTTGATTACGTTGCTGCAAAACCTGCTGTTCTTATGGGACATCACTTTTCTTCTGTTGCCGGAGCCGGTCCAATCAACGGTCCGATTATGGCTTCGGTTTTTGGCTGGATACCAGTTTTCCTCTGGTGTGTAGTTGGCGGTATTTTCTTTGGTGGCGTTCAGGATTTTGGTTCTCTTTTTGCTTCCATTCGTCATGACGGAAAAACTATTGGTGAAATTATTAAGTCTTCAATGGGAAAAACTTCAAAAAGACTTTTCATCATTTTCTCTCTTCTTGTTTTGATTCTGGTAATTGCATCGTTTGTAAATGTTGTTGCGGCAACATTCCTTACAGCTCCTTTAACAAGCGAACAGATTGCTTGTGGTGTTAAAGCTCAGTTTGGTATTGTTTCAAATCCAAATGGAAACCAGACAACAGCAATGGTTTCTGTTCTGTTCATTGTTCTTGCCGTATTGTATGGCGTAGCAACAAATCGCTTTGGGTTGAAAACATTGCCTGCAACAATTCTTGGAATTGCTGGCGTTGTAGGTATCGTAGTGCTTGGCCTTAATTATGGTCTTGCATTTGACCGCACCACATGGATTGTTGTGATTGGTGTATATATTGCAGTTGCTTCTTTGATTCCTGTGTGGATTATGCTGCAGCCTCGTGATTATCTTTCGTCGTTCCTGCTTTATGCAATGATGTTGATTGCAGTTGCAGGAATCGGATTGATTGCATTTACTGGTGGTTCAAGAAACGTTGCATTTGATTTGCCGGCGTTCACAGACTGGGAAACAAGCCTTGGCGGAATGTTCCCTGCTTTGTTCATAACTGTTGCCTGTGGTGCTTGTTCTGGATTCCATTCATTGATCGCTTCTGGTACAACATCAAAGCAGCTTGATGCTGAACAGCACGCAAAACCTATTGCATATGGTTCAATGCTTATTGAATCTGCACTTGGTATTATTTCTTTGATTGCTGTAGGTGTGATTGTAGGTTCTGTTTCTGGCCAGACTTACGTTACAGAAATTAACGGTTTGTGGACTTTCAAAGGAAGCCCTGCAAAGGCTTTTGGAGATGGTATTGCGTTGATGTTTGGAAATGTGGATTCATCTGTTTTCAAAACAATAGCTGCTTTGCTTACATTGGCTGTTTCTGTTTTTGCTTTGACATCACTTGATTCTGCAACTCGCTTGAGCAGATTCATGTTTGGTGAATTGTTCCTTAAAGATGATGAAGCAACCTGGAAGGATGCAAAAAATCCTGTTCGCAAGATTCTTGCAAATCCTTTTGTAGGAACCTGCTTTATGGTAATCGTTGGCTGTATTCTTGGTGGGCTTAAGCTTGCTGCAATCTGGTCATTGTTCGGCGCAGCTAATCAGCTTTTGGCTGGAATTGCATTGATGGCTGTTGCTGCATGGCTTGGTCAGGTGGGCAAAAACAACAAGATGTTCATTATTCCAATGATTTTCATGCTTGCTGCTACATTGACTCAGCTTGTACTTACAATTATCAAGCAGATTCAGCTTATCTCAAAAGGCGGATTCACTGCTGCAGATCCTGCATGGGGTCACTATTTCCAGTGCTGCTTTGCTGCGGCAATGGCTATTCTTGCGGTGATTCTTGTAATCGAAGGTGTGCGCACTTTTGCTTCACAGGTTTCAAAGAAAAATCCATAGTTTGAAAAAGCTTAAATCCATAAAAAATTGATGAATTGACATATTCATTAAGCAGGCCGTTGTTCTGGCTTTGTCTGGAACAGCGGCTTTTTTCTTTAACAAAAGTTGATGGAATAAAAAAAAATTACTTGAATGTTGC
Organism: Treponema sp.; assembly: GCA_016297405.1. GTDB lineage: Bacteria > Spirochaetota > Spirochaetia > Treponematales > Treponemataceae > Treponema_D. The sequence goes on along the minus strand of JAEDGP010000009.1, from coordinate 29,610 downwards.
AAATAACTTTATTAATGTAAAAACGGAAGGTAATGAAATGGCAGAAAATATTGATTTTAAGAAAATATATGAACAGACGAAGAATTGCATGCAGGAACTTCTGAAATCCCATCCGCAGAAAAAGGGCAGCATCTTTGTGATAGGTTGCTCTTCAAGTGAGATTGGCGGCGGTTCAATTGGACATGATTCCAATGAAGAAATTGGAAAATGGGTTTTTAAAGCTGCAGACGAAGTTTGCAAAAAAAACGGAATATATCTTGCATCTCAATGTTGTGAACATTTGAACCGGGCTCTGGTGGTTTCTGCGGAATGTGCAGATAAATTTGGTTATGAACAGGTTTGCGTTGTTCCATGGCTGAAAGGCGGTGGTTCTTTTGCAACGGCTGCATATCACGGTTTGAAAGATGCTGTGGTTGTGGAACATGTAAAAGCAAGCGCAGGGCTTGATATTGGTTCTGTCATGATTGGTATGCATCTGAAAGATGTAGCGGTTCCTGTTCATCTGAAAAACAGCAGTATTGGAAAAGCTTTTGTTGTTGCTGCTTTTTCGCGCCCTAAATTGATTGGTGGTGAAAGGGCAAAATACCAGTAGATTTTGTACTGGCAAAGTTACTGCATGAATAATCCCAAATAATTGAAATCCGGAGATAAAAATGAGCCAAAATGCAAAAGAAATGCTTGAATTCATCAAAAAAAGCCCAAGTTGTTTTCACGTTGTTTCAAATATTAAGGAGCAGCTTTGTTCAGCGGGTTTTGAAGAACTTTCTGAACAGAATGTATGGAAAATTGAAAACGGAAAAAAATATTTTGTATGCAGAAATGGCTCTTCAATCATTTCTTTTGCGATTCCAGCATCGGATTGTGGTAAAAAAGAAAGCAAGCGTAATTTTGACGGTTTTTTGATTACGGCGTCTCATAGCGATTCGCCTTCCTTCAAAATAAAAGAAAATCCAGAGATGAACGCTGCTGGCTTTGTTCGCTTGAATGTTGAAAAGTATGGCGGAATGTTACTTAATCCCTGGTTTGACAGACCTTTGAGCTTTGCGGGCCGCGTCATCTATACCACGGAAGATGGTGACAAAACAAAAATCTGCCAGAAGCTTGTAAATATTGATAAAGATCTGCTTCTTATTCCAAATCTTGCAATTCATATGAGTCGTGATGCAAATGACGGCAAAAAAATTGATTTGCAAAAAGAAATTGTTCCAGTTATTTCCCAAACTCCAGATTTTTCTTTTGTAAAATATCTGGCAGACGCGGCCCAGATAGAAGAAAGCAATATTCAAGGCTACGATCTTTTTCTTTATAATCGCGATGAGGGCCGATTTTGGGGCGCTAACGATGAATTCATTTCAAGTCCAAAATTGGATGACCTGGAATGTGTCTGGACAACTTTCAAAGGTTTTTTGAAGGGCGCCCAGAATATGGATTGCGCAAAAATTGGCCAGACTTCCAATAGTGGCAATGTTTCCAATAATACTCAAACATCAAAAAATGATGGCCAGACTTGTAATGCATCTAAGGTTCTGGTGCATGTTGTTTATGATAACGAAGAAGTTGGAAGTGCCAGTCGCCAGGGCGCCGCTTCCACTTTTTTGAAAGATGTTCTTGAGCGCATAAACTTTTGTTTTGGTGGTTCTTTGCAGGAATATCAGGCAGCAGTGGCAAACAGCTTTCTGGTAAGTGCAGATAACGCCCATTCTGTGCATCCAAATTATGTTTCGGCTGCAGATCCGGTGAATCAACCAAAAGTAAACCAAGGCGTTGTTATAAAATTCAATGCGTCTCAAAAATATACAAGCGATGGAATCAGCGGCGCCATGTTCAAAGCTGTATGCCAAAAAGCTGGTGTTCCTTTTCAGGTGTTTACAAATAATTCCAATATTCAAGGAGGCTCAACCCTTGGTAACATAAGTACAAGCCAGGTATCAGTACGTTCCGTGGATATTGGACTTGCTCAATGGGCAATGCATTCCCCTAACGAAAGCGCAGGTGAGCGTGATGTGGATTACATGATAAACGCTATTGAAAGCTTTTATTCAGACAGTGTGTGCTGTTATTTAACGGCAGATTAACGGGTGGCCTGCTCAATATTAAATAATGTTGATTTTTTTACATTTTTTTGTTGCATAATTTTCAATACGTGGTATTCTATAAGTGTGAGATGGGGAAGAGATGAGGACTTCAACCGGCACACGACAGGAGGCGTTATGCAATTTCCGACAAAAATAGCAGGCCTTATCGAGGCTAAACGATGAGACCTTTCCCAAGCTGTATGGGCAGCACACAATACGAATGTCTTCCACTTGAATGTGAGAACGACATCTTATAGGCCACCGAACAGGTGGCTTTTTTTTGTCCTCATCAACTGTTCTAAGCTATTTGCTTTTAATCTGGCTGTAAAAAGATGCGCAGGAAGTTTTTGCTATTTTTTGGCACATATTACATAAAAAAGCGCTGCTGTAATGCATATTTAGCAAAGATCTTCTTTTTTTTATGGAAATTGATTATATTTAAATCATGATATACGAAAATCAACGTTTCACTGGAGAACGAGCAAAGTTTGCAGAGAAGAAAAGTGTCTTCAACAATTGTATTTTTGATGATGGAGAATCTCCATTAAAAGAAAGTTCAGAAATTGAACTTAATGGCACTAATTTTCAGTGGAAATATCCTCTTTGGTATTGCAGTAATGTTGTGGCAGATAATTGCAGTTTTCTGGAGATGGCAAGGGCTGGCATTTGGTATACAAACGATATTCTTATGAAGAATACGCTTGTTGAAGCTCCAAAAATTTTCCGAAAGTGCAGGCATGTTGTTCTGGAAAAAGTTCAGCTTATGAATGCGAGTGAAACTTTGTGGCAGTGCAGCGCAGTTATGATGAATGATGTAGTGGCAAAGGGCGACTATTTTGCCATGAATAGTTCGAATATAGTTGCCAATAATTTTAGTCTTGCAGGAAACTATGGATTTGACAGCTGCAGCAATATTGAAATTAATAATTCAAAGCTTTTGACAAAGGATGCTTTCTGGAATTGTGAAAATGTGATTGTCAGAGATTCTTACATTTGTGGTGAATATCTGGGCTGGAATTCTAAAAATCTGTATTTTGAAAATTGTGTGATTGAAAGTCTGCAAGGACTTTGCTATATCGATGGGCTTGTTTTGAAAAACTGCAAGCTTTTGAATACGAATCTGTGTTTTGAATATTGCGCAAATATTCAGGCTGAAATTGATGGTGATATTGTCAGTGTGAAAAATCCAATCAGCGGAATGATTGTTGCAGATAAAATTGGTGAAATCATTTTGGAAAGCGACAAAATAAATCCGAATCAAACTTTGATCACTCAGAGAAAATAATGAAGTACGATTTTGATAAGATTGTAAACAGGCGTGATACTCAGTCGCTTAAGTGGGATGTGGGGGAAAATGAGCTTCCTATGTGGGTTGCTGACATGGATTTTGAAAGCTGTCCTGCTGTGCGAGAAGCTTTGGAACTAAAAGTTGCTCAGGGTATATATGGTTATTCGATTATTCCTGAAGAATGGAGCAAAGCGTATGTGGACTGGTGGAAAAACGAGCATGATTTTGAAATTCCTTCTGATAAGCTTGCTTTTTCTACAGGGGTAATTCCTGTGATTTCCAGTGCAGTGCGCCGTTTGACCAGACCCAATGAAAATGTAGTGATTCAAACTCCTGTTTATAATATTTTTCAGAATTCTATTGTAAATAACGGCGCACGAGTTTTGGAAAATCCATTGCGCTACGACAAAGAGGGCGGCGACTTTGAGATGGATTTTGAAGATCTTGAGGCAAAGCTGGCTTTGCCTCAAACTACGCTTTTGATTTTGTGTAATCCACAGAATCCTGCGGGAAAAATCTGGAGCCGCCCGGTTCTTGCAAAAATAGGCGCACTTTGTAAAAAGCATCAGGTAAATGTGATTTGCGACGAAATTCATTGCGATATTGTGGAGCCTGGCAAAAGATATGTTCCGTTTGCGAGTGTAAGCCAGGATTGCAGGGATGTGAGCATAACATGTATCGCACCTACAAAAGCGTTTAATATTGCAGGTCTTCAGACTGCTGCTTTTTACAGTTTTAATCAAAGGCTTTTTAATATTGTAAATCGCGGAATCAATACAGATGAAGTGGCTGAAGGCAATGTGTTTGCCGTTGATGCTGCCATTGCAGCTTTTACAAAGGGGAAGGAATGGCTTTGCGAACTGAACATGTATATTCAGAAAAACAAGGAAATTGCTGCATCATTTATTGAACAGCAGATTCCAGCCTTGAAAATTACCAGAACAGATGCCACTTACCTTTTGTGGGTGGATGTTTCTGATGTTTGCAAAGACAGTGAAGTTTTTTGTGCTTTTGCTCGTTCAAAAACTGGACTTTATATTTCTAATGGCAGCCAATATGGTTCTTTGTCAAAAGGTTTTGTTCGAATCAATGTTGCATGCCCTGCAACAGTTTTGCAGGATGGCCTTGAGCGACTTAAAAAAACAGTAGAACTGCTGATGGAAAAATAAACTTAACATCTTATTTTTAAATTCCGATACTCAAAGTAAGAAAATTTTTACTACGAGGGGAATTATGAATTCTAAGGTTTTATTCGCTTTGGCAGCATTTTCTTTTCTCTATATTAGCTGCCAGTCGGCTCCACAAAAAGAAGAATCGCTTCAGCAGTTGATTAGTGAAGGCCGAATTGATGAAGCTAAGGCTCGTTTTGATACAAAATACAACATCAACGAAACTGATGCCAACGGAAATACACCGCTTCATATAGCTGCAAAAATCAATGATGCAGATCTTGTTACTTTCCTTGTAATAAAAAAAGCTGATGTAGAGCTCAAAAATTATGATAGCCAGACAGCTTTACATGTGGCAATCGAAAACAATTCAATCGATGCTGCGAAAGTGCTTGTTTCTTTTGGTGCTGACATTTTTTCAAGAAATGGGGAAGGCATTACAGCTATGGATCTTGGCTTTGAAAAGGATCCTGCGTATTATGATGTTTTCATCACTACAAAAACTAGCGAACTTCGTGATATGGATGATGGTCGCACAATTGTTCATTATTTTGTTCAGACAAAAAATGAAAAAGCCATCGACTGTTGTGTGAAAAAGGGAATTGCTCTTTCTGTTCCTGATAATAATGGAAAGACTCCTTTGGAATTATCTTTTGAAGATATAAACGATTCAACATCTGTTGATATTGCCGCAAAACTTATTATGAACGGTGCTGAACGGGTAGACGGTAATTATGAATATTTTCAGACAGCAGTCTCGAATCGAAATGTAAATTATCGTTTTGATGATGGCCAGACGCCGCTTCATTTTGCTTCGATTCTTGGCCATACTTCAATTGCAAAATATTGTCTGGAAAACAGTGCCCTTACAAATGTGCAGGATAGTTCCGGGGCTACCCCATTACATGAAGCAATTCGTTATGGAAATGTTCAGGTAGCGAAACTTTTGTGTTTGAACGGAGCAAATGTGAATGCAAAAGATAATATTGGAAAAACTCCTCTTTTGATTACAGTTCCAGAAGATAAATGTAATGATCTTTATTCTCTGCTTTTGAGTAACGGTGCAGATACGGGAATAAAAGATTCTTATGGCGACACTGTTTTGCATACTGCAACAATGACAAATGCGTCTGTGGATATTCTTGGAAAACTTGTTTCTGCTGGTGCAAATGTGAATGCCCGCAATAAAGATGGTGTTTCTCCATTGGCTTTGGCGATTGAGAACGGCAATACAGCTCACATCAAATTCTATGCTTCTCATGGTGCCGATATAAATTCAAAGGATACTAAAGAAAATACACCTTTGAAGCTTGCGTTGAAATCGTCGGACAATATTCTTGAGCTTGTGTTGAACACAAATAATGTCAATTCTCATGATTCGGATGGCAATACACCTTTGCTTGTTTCGATTTTGACAGATACTTCTCTTGCGAAGATACAGTATATTTTAAGTCTTACAGATGATGTGAATACCAGAAATTCAGATGGTAATACAGCGCTTTATCTGGCTGTATTAAAGAATCGCCAGAAACTTGGCGAATTGCTTTTAGCAAAAAATGCAGATATTTTCGCCACCAACAATAAAAGCCGTTCACCTTTGAGTCTTGCTTTGAATGCAGGGGGAACAGTAATGGATTGGCTCATTACTTCTCAGACAATCGTTGCAACTGATGGTAGCGGTAATACTGCTCTTCACTATGCTTCGGAATGGGGATTGAAAGATGCCATTTCTATATTGATCAATAAAGGTGCGAATCCAGAAGCTAAGAATGCAAATGGGGAAACTCCTTTGTTCAGTGCCGCAAAAGCTGATAATCCTGCTGTAATTGATCAGCTGGTTTCAAATGGTGCCAAAGTGAATGTTCGCGATAATCTGGGAAGTACGCCAATTCATACTGCTGTTCGCTGGGGAAATGCAGGTAGCGCAGAAAAATTGATTTCGCTGGGTATTGATATTGATGCTCAGAATGTTTCAGGAAAATCTTCCCTTGCTGAAGCTGTAATTGCCGGCAAGTATGAAATGGCAAAAATGCTGCTTTTCAAAGGTGCTGATCCTAATTCCAGCGATACAGCTGGGCGCACTATAATAATGGATGCAATTCGCTGCAAGAATCTTAATGTAATAAAGCTTTTGCTTTCTTCCAGGGCAAATCCAAATATTCAGGATTTGAGCGGTCGCAGCTCTTATCATGAGGCAGCTTTAACCGGCGATGTAAACATTATTTCCCTTATTCGGGATGCAGGCGGAAATCCATTGGCAAGAGATAAAAACGGAAATACGCCGTTTGGTCTTTCGTTGAAGATGGATGAATCGGTGATCAAGGCGGTTCTTGGCAATGATACCACAATTTCCGACTCGGATGGAAATACACCTGTACACATCATAGTCAAACAGAATGCGCCAATAAGATTGCTTTCTATGCTGTTGAACGCAAGCTATCCTTCTGATACACGTAATTCAGATGGTTATACACCTCTTGGAATCGCAGTTGAAAAAAACAATAAGGAATTTGCTGAGCTTCTTTTGAAAACTGGCTCAAATCCATTTGTTATGATTGATAAAAAAGGTCGCAATCCAGCGGTAATTGCTTTGGAAAAAAACAATGAAGCAATTCTTGCAGCAGTTGTGAAATATGCAGGTTCTTTGAGCGACATTCAGGGCAATACGATTCTTCATTATGCCGCAAAAACTTCGTCTGCTGAAACTATATCAAAACTTCTTTCATATGGGCTTGATACTTCTGTGAAGAATATTTCAGGAGAAACTCCATATATGACTGCGGTCAGATGGAAGCGCAGTGCAGCTGTTCAGCTTTTGAAGCCAAAAGATGGGGAATAGTTTATTTTTTTCGTTTTTTGAGTATAATTTATATTATGGAAGAAACTTTGAATCAAGAAGAAGAATTACGCAAAAGCTATGATGAGCTTTGTTCATTGATTGCATCTTGTACCGACGAAACTTTTATAAAAAGCTTTTTTGAATGCATATTCAGTCCATCGGAGAGAAAGAATTTTTCTGAGCGATGGCTTTTGGTCAAAGAATTAGATTCTGGCGTAACGCAGCGGGAAATCGCCCGCAAATACAATATGTCATTGTGCAAAATTACAAGAGGCTCTAAGGAGCTTCAGAAAAAGGACAGTGCATTCCGCAGAATGCTCGAAATTCTAAAAAGCAGAAAATAAAATCTTTTTTTACAAAAAGCAGTGTTTGCAGGATATCAGTTTTTGTGCAGATGCTGCTTTTTTTTTGTTGACATATGAGAAGAGTTTAATTAATATATGAATAAATGTTCATATATTAATTAAATATAAATGGCGGAGGACTCATGGATAATCAGGCTTCGGAAAATAATCTTAGGATAATGCCAGATGAAGATTCTCTTTTTGATTTAGCTGAATTGTTCAAAGTTTTTGGAGATTCCAGCAGAATTAAGATTTTGTTTGTTCTTTATGAAAGCGAAATGAGCGTAAATGGCATTACAGAAAAGCTTGGGATGACTCAATCTGCGGTTAGTCATCAGCTGCGTATTTTGAAATCTAATGGTCTTGTGAAATACAGACGGGAAGGTCAGTCCCTGGTTTATTCTTTGGCTGACGATCATGTGGTTTCCATTTTGAGTCAGGGATTGGAACATATTGCAGAGTAGGGAGCATGCTATGACAGAACATAACGATAATATCGAAGCAGAAAAACTGATGGAAAGTGAATGTGGAGAAGAATGTTGTTGTAATCATGAGCACAAACATGAGCACAAACATGAGCATGAAGGAGATTCTGGCATTTCAGGTTGCGGTTGTGGTCATTGTCATGATCACGAATCTGAAGATGAAGAAGAGGGCGGCCTTGCTGGCATTTTGATTGCCTTGTGTCTGTTTGTTCTGGGAATGATTTGTTCACATTTCAATTTTTTTGAAGAAATTCCAAATCTTACACCAAGGCTTGTGGGTGGACTTTTGTTTCTTGGCTCTTATATGTTTTGTGGCCGCCCGGTTGTGCTTAGCGCTGCAAGAAATCTTTCAAAGAAAGATTTCTTTGACGAAAAATTCCTTATGACAGTGGCATCCCTTGGTGCTTGCGCCCTTGGAGAATTTTCAGAAGCCGTTGCTGTTATGTTGTTTTATCAGATCGGAGAATATTTTCAGGATTATGCTATTGATAAATCCAGGGATTCCATTAAGGCGCTTATGAAAATTTGCCCTGATAAAGCCAATGTATTACGCGATGGAAAAATTGTGGAAGTTGAAGCAGTTCAGGTGCAGATTGGCGAAACGGTTGTGGTAAAGCCTGGAGAGCGCATTCCTGTAGATGCGGTAGTTACAAAGGGTAAAACATTTATCGACAATTCCACATTGACAGGAGAATCTGTGCCTGTTGAGGTCTTTGAGAATTCGGAAGTTTATTCTGGCAGCGTGAACAAAAACGCAGTCATTGAATTGAAATGTATTCGTCAGGCCACAGATTCCGCTGCTTCAAGAATCATTTCGCTGGTTCAAGAATCATCCCAGCGCAAGGCTAAAACAGAGCATTTTATTACCCGCTTTTCAAAAATCTATACACCAGTTGTTTGTGTTCTCTCTCTTCTTGTGGTTATTGTCCCAACCGCTGTACAGGGGCTTTTTGGCATAGGTACAGAACAAGGCGCCCTTGGAATCGAAAGAATCACCAGCTGGAATTGGTCGGAATGGTTTTACAGGGCTCTGAGCTTTCTTGTAGTTTCATGCCCATGTGCAGTAGTGATTTCTGTTCCATTGGCTTTTTTTGGAGGTATCGGTGCAGCCAGCAAAAACGGCATCTTGATAAAAGGAAGCTCAAGTCTTGAAAGTCTTGCTGGCGTAAAAACCTGTGTTTTTGACAAAACCGGTACAATTACAAAAGGGGTCTTTAGCGTTTCAGAAATCCATCCTTCTAGTGAAAGTGGGGTAACACAAGATGAACTTTTAATGATTGCAACCCATGCTGAATATTATTCCAATCATCCCCTTTCAAAATCCCTGAAGCTTGCTCATAATGAAGAATGCTGCGCTAAAATATCTCTAAAAGATGCAGAAGAGCTTAGTGGACATGGAATCAAAGTTTGTCTTGACGGAAAAACTGTTCTTTGCGGAAATGAAAAGCTTATGAAACTTCATGAAGTGTCAGGTTTTTCGCAAAATCAGGAACCTTTTGCAGGAACTGTGATTCATGTGGCACAAGATGGAGTTTATCTTGGTCGTATCGTTATAGCTGATGAAGTAAAAGAAGATTCGAAAAAAGCCATTGCGCAGCTTCGTAAATTCGGAGTCAAAAAAATCGTAATGCTTACAGGTGATTCTGAGACTTCAGCCAAAAAAGTTTGTGAAGAAGTTGGAATTGATCAGTATTACTCAAACCTTTTGCCTTCAGATAAGGTTTCTAAGGTAGAATCCCTTTTGTCAGAAGGCACATTGGCTTTCACCGGCGATGGAATCAACGATGCTCCAGTTCTTGCCCGAAGCGATGTGGGTATTGCAATGGGTGGGCTTGGTGCCGATGCGGCAATCGAGTCTGCAGATGTTGTAATCATGAATGACGAACTTTCAAAGCTTCCAAAAGCGATTTTAGTTGCCCGCCGGACACTTGCCGTTGTTAAACAGAATGTAGCTTTTTCCATAGGCGTAAAGCTTGCAATTATGGTATCCAGCGCATTTGGCCTTACCAACATGTGGTTTGCGGTTTTTGGTGATGTCGGCGTTTCTTTGCTTGCAGTTTTGAATGCAATGCGCATGCTTAAAATGAAAGTTTAATTTTAAGCAAAGGAATATTTCAAATTATCTTAGACCCATGGCTTTTAACTTTTGCCCATTCATGTTAATATAAGCCATGGGTTTTTCTATTCAATGGGATGATGTTCCAGAGCTTGCCGATTCCAATGACTATGTGAACCGCTGTGCTTTGGATTTTGTTTCAAAAAGAACAGCGCAAGCTTTGAATGCAGGTGATGGTTCTGTTTCTAAAAAATATGAACAGTATGAAGCTAAATCGCTTTCCCATATTTTTATTCATGGCGACAATTATCCGTGCCTTAAACTTTTGAAAAAAGAATATGCAGAAAAAATTGATTTGATTTATATCGATCCTCCGTATAATACTGGGAAAACTTCATTTATTTATGATGATGCGCGTTTTTCCACTGGAAAAAGCTTTGATCGAAGCTTTGACAGACATTCGGCCTGGTTGAGTTTTATGCAGCGCAGACTTTTAGCGGCGAAAGATTTGCTTTCGGATACGGGTTGCATTTTCATCGCTATTGGTAATGAAGAACTTTATCAGCTTAAGCTTTTGTGCGATCAGATTTTTGGTGAAGACAATTTCATAAATGATTTCATGTGGCTTCATGGAAAAGGCAAAAAAGATTCCTGGAGTCGGACTCTTGAAGAATCTAATTTATGCTATGCGAAAAACAAAAAAAGACTTGCGCCTTTTGAAGATTTTGAAGTTACTGATTGGGCCACGGATAATGCGGATGGGGATGCCCGGGGTAATTGGTTTTCTGGAAGCATTTCTTTTAGCGAAGAAAGGTCTTCAAAATCACATCCGAATTTCTATCAGATTATTTCGCCATCTGGCATAAAATGGCAACGCCAGTGGTTTTTGCCAAAAAATCAGATGGATAACCTTTTGGCGAACAATATGATTTATTTTGGTAAGGCCCCGGATTTTTCCAATGTGCCTCGCCGTAAAATTTTTAACGGGGAAAGAAACAAGATTATTCCCAGGAATATGATAGAATTTGCTGAATCTACCAGGCAGGCTCAATCCCATGTGGATGAGCTTTTGGGCGAAAAAAAATCCTTTGACAATCCAAAATCTGTGGCTTTGATACGCCACCTTTTGCAGATAACCGCAATGAAAAAAGATGCTATAATAATGGATTTTTTTGGGGGAAGCGGCACAACATTTGAAGCGGTTCTCAATCTCAATAAACTGGATGGAGGGTGCCGCAAATGTATAATAATTCAAGAGCCTCAGAAAATTTTCAAAAAAGATTCCAGTTTTGCTACAATTTCCGAACTTTGCTTAAAGCGCATGGAAGTTGTGTTGGGCACTGATGACGAAATTTTGGAATATCGATTGAGTGTGAAGTAATTTTCTACAGATCTGTTGAATGGTAATGTTTTGTGGATATTTTTGGCAAAAAAAAGCCTGCAGTTAATGCGAATTGATTTTTTCGCTTCTTCTGCAGGCTTTTTTATTATGATTTTTTTAGATCTTGAACTGGTTCAAAAGTTCATTCATTGTTTCAATGTTGTCTTTTGTCTGTTGTGCAAGGTCAGAAACATTCTGAGCAGCAGCGTTGATTTCCTGGGAACCGGCAGTCATTTCATCCATACTGCCAAGAATAGTATCTGAAATCTGAGAAACTGTAGTCATATCGTTTGTAACGCTTGTGACACCAGTGTTCAGTTCCTGTGACTTTTCGTTTACCTGTATTGACTGGTTTCTCATATCGTTCAAAGATTCCAGAATCTGGTGTGAAGCATTGTCCTGTTCGGTCATTGCGTTTCCAATCTGACGGATGATTGTATCGGTTGAGCCAAGTTGAGAGACGATTTCCTGGAATGCAACCTGAGAATCTTTTGTAAGAACAACAACATCCTGAATATAACCAGAGATTTCTTTAAGTTCTTCATTGATGTGCTTAGACTGAGCGCTTGATGTTTCTGCAAGCTTTCTGATTTCGTCTGCTACAACGCTGAATCCCTTTCCAGCTTCGCCAGCATGTGCGGCTTCGATTGCTGCATTCATTGCAAGAAGGTTTGTTTGAGCTGCAACCTGAGAAATCATTTCGTTTGCCTGAAGCAACATGTTTGATTGTTCAGACATCTGAGTAACTTTGTGTGAAACGTCGCCGATCTTTTGGTTACCTGTGTCGACGGTCTTTGAAAGGATTGCAAAACTTTCTGACATCTTCTGAACAGAGTTTGATACAGATGTGATGTTTCCAAGCATTTCTTCAATAGCCGCAGAAGATTCAGTAATGCCGGCAGCCTGTTCTGTAATCAAATCGCCAAGGTTATTTACTGCGTTTGTTGACTGTGAAAGAACTGCAGAAGTATTTCCAACTGCATCAGACTGGTTCTGTGATTGTTTTCTAACACCTTCAATATTAGCCATGATTTCGGCAGTTGCGCTTGCAGACTGCTGTGAGTTTGTTCCAAGATTTTCACCGATTGCAACAAGGGATTCCTGTGCCTGGCGAAGCTTCTTTATGATACCCTGAAGAAGTTCGATGAATTTGTTTACACCCTTTCCAAGGTCTGCAAATTCGTCATTGCCTTTAACTGGAATACGAGTTGTAAGATCTGCGTCTCCAGAAGAAAGATCGTTTATTGCCTTTCCAACATTTCTAAGAGGTTTGATGATAAAGAATGTAATGATTACAATCATTGCAGCAATCAGAACTACAGAACATGTAATAGCTGTAGCGATAAGAGGCAAGAAAATCGCATTTGCTACATTGTCAACGGCAGAAATCTCCATACCAAGGAACAAAACAGTAATTAATTCGCCTGATACTTTGTCTTTGAACAGGTAGTAGTCACCTATGTATTTTTTTCCGTAAATTGTTGTCTCAAGAATCGTACGACCATTTTTAATTGTGTCATCAATGACGGAAGAATCTGAAAGAACTACATTCTTCATGCCTTCGATACTTGTGTAGGCACGGTTTGTGCCGTCAAAGATTGTGAATTCAAGATTTACGAAGTCTGCTACTTCTTTTACAAAAGAGTCGGTAGAAATTTTTCTGCGGGAAATAACCGCACCATCAGAACCGCCGTTTATTGGATAGGCAGAAACTGCATAGAGTTCGGAAAATTCTTTTACGATTGTATTAACGGTTTTTCCATTCAAGGCATCGTTAAGTTCAGATTCAGTGAAGTAAGTTCCTTCGAAATCAGTTGAAATAAGATTGCTGTCACCATCAAAAACGAGCATGTAGTCAACTTTTGAAACATCAACTGCATTTCTACAAAGATCGTTTGCAAGTATTTCGATTACATCTATGCCTGCATCCTCAGCTATCACTGACTCAATGGTTTCCTTGATGAGTTTTGTGGAATCATCCAGCCTCTGCTGGACTTCGTTAAGTTTCTCGGAAACCATATCTTCGTTTTTGATGATATCTTCTTCAAAGAAGGCATACATCTCATTCCTGATGTTATGACTGATGATGTTAAAAAGGATTACCGTATAGGCAATAATGCCAATGACTACAAGTGAGATGACTTTTAAAGCAACTGGTAATCGCAGATTTTTGAGTTTCATTTCTAACCTCCACGGTTTTTTTGAAAAATAAGTAATGCTATAAATTATATCATGGGTTTTGCAAATTTGAAAATTTTAATTATAATTTTTATAACAAAAACTTAATAATTGGAATTTTAAATTTAATTTGCGTTTTGAGAATTCCCGTTGTATATTAAATAAAAGCTTGCTTGCAGGCTAATAGTTTGGGCGTAAGTCCGATCAAGGAGATAATTATGACAACATCAGTTAAGGCAGTTGGGTTTACTTTAGATCAGAAGCAGTCGGACATGATTGAATCAAAATTGAAGAAGTTGTCTTATGCAGATGACCTCATCGTCGATTTGCTTGTACATGTAAAACATGACAAAGCATACGATTTTGATGCTACAGTTAATTTCCGTTGGGGTGCTCAGGGACATGTTACAGCAGAAGATTTTGATTTTGCTGCATCTTTGAACAAGATGATGGATGTTCTTGATAACAAGATTAAAAAGGAAAAAGATAAGGTTCAGGAAAAAAAGTAATCCCTGGATTTAGTGGCTAAAAAGTCATAGATGGCCGCAGAAAGTGAATTTTTTCGCTTTCTGCGGCTTTTTTTTTCGTTTTATGAAATTAATGTACGTTGTTTGCTAGCGGGTGTAGGATGAATCTATGTTCAGCATTGCCCGGTATTTGGAAACAGTTCTTCTGGCAACCTTGTAACCTTTCTGCGCCAGAATATCTGAAATTTTCTGGTCGGAAAGGGGTTTTTCGCCTTGTTTTTGTGCATCCAAAATTTTTTTTATCTCTGAACGAATCTTTTCGCTGGAAACGGACTGTGAAGCTGATGTAATGAAAGCTGGATTTTTTTGGATGGCAGTCGAAAAGAAGTATTTGACAGGGAAAATGCCCCAATGGCAGCTGATGTATTTGTTGTCTGCAATTCTGGAAACCGTAGATTCGTGAACGTTGATGAGTGCAGAAAATTCCCTTTGGGTCAGGGGCTTTAGGTTTCCAGGTCCATGCCTGAAAAAATCCAGCTGCAAATGAACAAGCTGGCTCATGGATTGAATCAATGTTGCCTGCCTGAAATCCAGTGAGTCCATGAATGCCTTTGCATCTTTAATCATTGTTCCCACCGATTCTCTTTCTTCGGAAGTCAGTTTTTTTTCATCAATATTTGCAAAGTCAGAGGAAATACTTATGTTTGGGATGATGTTCGTAACTGGAAGAATGCGGAAAAAGCTTTTGTCGCTATCTATTATAATTCCATGTTCAAAGTCTTCCCTGTCGACTACTCCCCTGTGTCGGGTAACTGTTATGTCCGGTCGGATGTATGAAATGTTATTATTGTATCCGAATTGCTTTGTTGGGAACGGATCCAGCTTTTTGATGAAAGCAATGGCTTGCTCTATATTTTTCTTTGTGATGTCCTGCGTTGTCAGGAAATGCTCGTCTGTGTCTTCTTTCTGGAAAGCCAGTTTTTCCATATCTTTTTTGATTGTGAATAGCTTTCGTTGAATGGAGTCGATTGAAGGGGTGGCAAGGATTTCCAGGTTTCCGTGAAGAAAAAAAAGCACCAGCGGCGGAATGTTTCCTGCAAGCTTTGCCTGGAGTTCCAGGCTTTCCTGAACATCTTTGCAGCAAATTCCTGCCGGATCAAAATGCTGGACCGTATTTATGCATTCTGCAAAAATTCTTCTTTTGCTTTCCATATTCATGTCTTTTGTAAGATTCACGATTTCATTTGTTGTTAAAATTGTGTCTGGAGCCAGAATATGGTGGCCTTTTTCATCCAGGTTGTAAATCAGATGCTCACAAATTTTTTTTCGCAGATAGTCCAGATTGGAAACTTCCAGTTGAAAAAGCAGGTGTTCCTGCAATGTTTCCCGCATGTCCGGAGAGCTTTCCAGTAAAGCCTGAAAATTATCAGCTGCTTCTAAAGATGCCTTTGATGCGTTTTTTGTTTTGATGTTTAGCCGCAGATCAATTGAACCCAGCTTATTGCGTCTGGTTGATTGGACGCCTTCTGCAAAAGAATCCTGTGTAATTTCTATAGCCGGATTTTTTTCTGCTTTTTCAAGAATTTCGTTTCGCAAATCCATGCTGCTCATGCCAATAAGATTCAATGTCTGAATCTGGAGCTGGGAAAGCCTTTGGACTTGGGTTTGAGAAGTTTTCTGGTGTTGCTTGAATTGTATGTCAGGCATGGTTTTAGTATAACATTTTTTTGCGAATATGGGAAAATTGATTTTTACTGTTTATTCAAGTGATTTTTAAATGCTATAATTCAGCTATGAAAACATTTGATCAGATGGGTGTGCAGATCCCACAAATTCTTATTCCAAAAAATATTGACGTAAAGACTTGGTCTGTCGTTGCATGTGACCAGTATACACAGGACAGAGATTATTGGGCTCAGGTTCAGAAGATTGCTGATTCCAAACCTTCCACATTGAACATCATTTTACCTGAAGTTTATCTGAATGATAATGATAAAAGTGATCGAATCAAGAATATCGGGCTTAAAATGAAGCAGTATCTTGATGATGGCGTTTTTGAGCAGCCAAAAAACGGCTTTGTCTATGTGGAGCGAAAGACCGCATACGGACGCACCCGCAAAGGCCTGGTTGTTTCTATTGATCTGGAAACTTACGAATGGAAGCCTTTTTCTAAAGCGTTGATTCGTGCTACGGAAGCTACGATTGTAGATCGTATTCCTCCAAGAATGGAAATCAGACGTGGTGCTTCTTTGGAGTTGCCTCATATAATGCTTTTAGTAAATGACCCGCTTCATTCACTTGTAGAAAAGGCTGGTGGTTTTGCTAAAGAAAGTGGAAAAGTTCCTTTGTATTGCGGTGACTTGATGATGGAAAGCGGGAGCATTTCTGGCTGGCTTTTGGAAAGCGAGGCAGAAGTTGAAGGCGTGCGTAAGGCTATGGAAAAGCTTTTTGAAGCAAATACAGCTGCTGACGGTTCAACATTCCTTTTTGCTGTAGGTGATGGAAATCATTCTCTTGCAACAGCAAAGGCAGTTTGGGATGAAACCAAAGAAAAGCTTAAGGCAGAGGGGCTTTCTGATGAGGAAATTGCCAAATCGCCTGTTCGCTATGCCCTGGTGGAAATCGTAAATATTTATGATGAAGGTCTGACTTTTGAACCAATTCATCGTGTGGTATTTGGAATAGATGGAGAAAATCTTGTTTCTGCAGTTGAATCAAAGCTTGAAGGAAAGGTGCGATTCGTTGCTTCGTTTGAAGAGCTGGAAAAATCTGTGCATGAATCTAAGACAGACTTTGGCTTTGTGTTCAAGAAAAACGGAAAAGACACGTTTGTGCTGCTTGAAACAAAAATCACTGATCTGGCTGTTGCAATGTTCCAGCCGGTTCTTGATGAAGTTGTAAAAAATGATTGCAACGCTTCCATTGACTACATTCATGGCAGCGCAGAAGTTCGCCGCCTTGGTTCAATGGATAATGCGGTTTCCGTTTTGCTTCCGCCAGTAGCAAAAGACAGTTTTTTTGCCACGATTAATGGACGCGGACCTCTTCCAAGAAAGAGCTTTTCTATGGGTGAAGCTGATGAAAAGCGTTTTTACCTGGAATGCCGCAGACTTTTTAATTAGCAGATGGCAAAAATGATTGAAAAAAGATGCTTTCGCTCTTCTAAATTGGCTATGGCGGCTTTTTTTGCATTTTTTTTGGGAGTATCATATCAAGGGTTTTCCCAAAGTGTTACTAATGCAGCTGATGATGCAGTTCAGGTTGCAAAGCCTGATTCAGTTCAGATTTTGAAATCTTCTGTTGTGGATTATCTTTTGATGGTAAAAAAACTGAACGCTCAGGATAAACTTGATTTGCGTGATGGCTTGAAGCTTCTGGTAGAAAATATGGGGGTAAACCCAAAAAGCAAGATTTCGGCGGATAGGGTGAATGCCATTCAGCTGGTTTTGAATTATACCTATGAAAACCGCATTCATTGCATGCGTGGTGAAGACGGTAATAAGGTCTATGTGGACAAAGACGGCCGTGAAGCTGTTTTCGATGAAGACGGAAATCTTGTTGAAAATGATTGGAATAAAGGCAGCTTCAATTATGGCAGTTACAATAACGGAATCAATAAATTCCTGGTGGATATTTTTCCATGGCTCATTTGGGGGAACGGGTTAAATGATCCTACTTCAGTTGATGAACGGTTCTGCTATTATTTGCAGGATGTTTTTAATGGCGCCCAGGCTTATCTTGCAGAAGATTTGAAGATGCCGGAAGTAAAGTGGAATAAACTTGGAGATGACGAAAAGAATATAGTCAGATTTTTCAATGCCATTCTTTTTGAACAGGAATATGCAAAAAAATATGTGGCAAAAAAAATCGGATCTGCAGAAGAATATAATGAATATTTTTCTTCTGTTTTTTCTTTCTGTGGCTTTGAATCCAGATAGATTGTGCATCTGATGATTTTCTTTCGCAAATCTGATATTCTTCTTGCATGACAGAAAATACAAATCAGAATGAAGAAAATTCTCTTGGCATTGGCAGCAAGACAGCTCTTGTTGCCATTCTTGGTCGCCCGTCTGCGGGTAAATCCACTTTTATCAATACGGCATGCCAGGAGCCGGTTTCAATCGTTTCTCCTGTTCCTCAGACAACACGAAATGCCATTCGTGGCATTGTAAATACGTCCCTTGGTCAGTTGGTTTTTGTGGATACTCCTGGATATCATGATTCAGACAAAAAGCTTAATCTTCGTCTGAAGTCTGTTACTGAAGATGTTCTGGCCGGTGCAGATTGTCTTTTGTATGTGATCGATACAACTAGGGAACCTGGCGATGAAGAGAAAATGAATGCAGAACTTGCTGCAAAATATGCTGACAATCTGGTTGTTGCTTTGAACAAAACTGATGCACATGATTCTAAATGTGAAAGATGCCGCCAGTTTCTTTCTATTTATTTACCTCAGGTTCCAGGTGAGCGTATTCTTGAAATGTCTGCAAAAAATGACGAAGGTATCAATGAGGTTTTGAAGGCTATTTATGCGGTTTCTCCGGAAGCTCCGGCGCTTTATACAGAAGATATGTATACCGACCAGGATATCGCGTTCCGTATAAGCGAAATTATCCGGGGCGAAGCTATTAATCGTCTTTCCCAGGAATTACCTCATTGTCTTTATGTTTCTGTTGCTGATGTTGAAAGTCGTGGCTCGAACGGAAAGCTTTGGGTTCGGGCTTTCATTTGTGTTGAACGGGAAAGTCAGAAAGGAATTGTGATTGGAAAAGGTGCCGCAATGATAAAGGAAATCAGAATGGCGTCCCTTCATAAGATTGCAGATGTTTTTCCTTTCAAGATTGAACTTGATCTTCAAGTAAAAGTTGATAAGAACTGGCGACAAAAAGATGTTACTCTTACAAGATTAATTGCTAAGTAAAATATTGGCTGGAATAATAGAGAGTATTATTAAAAATTATAATTTTTAGAAGTTCGATAAAATAACGAATTGTTTTTTGTGGAAATGCAAAAACAATTATGCTAAACTCTTTGCTATGAACAATTATGAATTTCTTGAAGGAAAGCCTGGTGCTTTCGGCGCTGTTCCATGTGGAGATGGCGTAAATTTTTGCGTGTTCAGTAAAAACGCCCAGAAGGTGTTTCTTGATATATTTGAAAATGTTTCTGATAAGCAACCTTCTGTTTCTTATGAATTTGATCCTGTAAAGAATAGAAGCGGCGATGTGTGGCATGTTTTTGTAAAAGGCATGCATAAGAACGGACTGTATCTTTATCGTGTAGACGGGCCATATAATCCGCCTCAAGGTCACAGATTCAATGTGAACAAATATCTTATTGATCCTTATGCGAAAGCTTTGACCGAAGGATCAGTTTTTAAATCTTACAATAAGCAGATGGCAATGGGGCTTGCGGGTGTTGAAAACGGCAAGCTTTCTGATTTATCAGATTTTCCAAAGTGCGTTGTAGTAGATGATTCCGAATTTGACTGGCAGGGTGATAGACCGCTTAATATTTCGCTGAGTGAATCTGTAATTTATGAAGCTCACGTAAAAGGTTATACCAATTCTCCTACATCTGGAGTAAAGAATCCGGGAACATTTAAAGGTTTTGCGGAAAAAATCGAATATCTTAAATATCTTGGCATAACTGCAGTTGAATTTATGCCTTTGTTTGAATTCGATCATAATGAAAACGGAAATGTGAATCCAAAGACTGGTGAAGGGCTTGAAAATTACTGGGGTTACAGCACAGTGAATTTTTTCAGTCCAAAAACAAGCTATGCGTCAGACAAAACACCTGGTGGTTCTGTTCGTGAATTTAAGGAAATGGTACGTTCCTTGCACAAGGCAGGCATAGAAGTCATTCTTGATGTTGTATATAACCATACTGCGGAAGGAAACGAACGTGGCTATACATTCAGTTTCCGTGGATTTGATAATTCCGTTTACTATATGCTTCCGCATAATGAAAAACAGTACTATATGAACTTTTCTGGCTGCGGCAACACAATGAATGCTGCCCATCCGGTTGTTACCCGCTTGATTCTTGATAGTTTGCGCTATTGGGTAACGGAAATGCATGTAGATGGTTTTCGCTTTGACCTTGCGGCAGCGCTTTGTCGCGATCAGAATGGAAATATGCAGGGATTTCCATTCCTTACGAATGCTATTTCTGAAGATCCGATTCTTTCCAAAACAAAGATCATTGCCGAACCATGGGATTGTGGCGGCGGCTATTTTGTAGGTGGATTCCCTGGCGGCAGATGGAGCGAATGGAATGACCGTTATCGTAATGATATACGTCGCTTTGTTCGCGGTGATGAAGGTGTGGCTACAGCTGCTGCAACTAGAATTGCCGGAAGTTCTGATCTTTACAATCATTCTGGCAGACATCCGTCAGCTTCAATCAATTTTGTTGCCTGTCATGACGGTTTTACCATGAATGATGTGGTAAGCTATAACGGCAAGCACAATGAGGAAAACGGCGAAGGTAACCGGGATGGTACCGATGACAACAACTGCTATAACCATGGTTTTGAAGGAAGTACTGTAAATCCAAAAATTGAGGACCTTCGCCTTAAGAAAATCAAGAACTTTATGTTGTGTCTTCTGATTTCGCAGGGTGTTCCAATGATGCTTGCCGGAGATGAATTCCGACGAACCCAGTCAGGCAACAATAATGCATATTGCCAGGATAATGAGATAACTTGGGTAAACTGGAGTCTGTGCGGAAAAAATCAGCATCTGCTTGATTTTACGAAAGGCATGATTGAGTTGCGTAAAAAGCATCCGATATTCCGCCGCGAGCGTTTCTTTTCTACATCAAATCCCGAAATCGAATGGTTTGATGCAGATGCAAAAAATCCTGACTGGTCGGCAATGAAACGGTTCCTGGGGTTCAGATTGAATGGAGCTTGCTGTAAGACTGCAACTACTCCTGCTGACAATGACTTTTATGTTGCCTGCAATACGGATATCTATGATATGACGATTGGTGTTCCAAACCCTTCTAAAGGAAAACGATGGTACGTTGCTGTAGATACTTCAATAAATAGTGGTGAGACCATTGCAAAGGAAGGAAGCGAAATGCTTTTGCCAAATCAAACTCATTTAGTTTTGCCTGCTGGAAGTTTCTGTATTCTGATTGCTAAATAAAACTAATTATTAACTCTCTAATGGTTGAAAAAAAATCAATTTTTCATTAGGCTTTAACGTAACTAACCATTGGAGGTTACAAATGAAGTTTGATGCCGAACAGTTTAAAGAAAATCTTTCAGGTCGTCTTAGAAGACAGTACGGAAAAGATATTTCTCAGGCCAACAAACATGATCTTTTTGATGCAGTATCCGCTTCAGCTCTTGAAGTAATCATGGATAATTGGATGGCAACTCGCCAGGAATATGAAAAAAAGCCAACTAAACAGCTTTATTATTTGTCAGCAGAATTCCTTATGGGACGCGCTTTGAGTAATAACCTTATCAACGCAGAAATTGCAGATCAGGTAAAAGAAGTCCTTAAGGGAATGAATATTGACTATGACATGATTGAAGATCAGGAACCAGATGCTGGTCTTGGTAACGGTGGTCTTGGTCGTCTTGCTGCTTGTTTCCTTGATTCTCTTGCTACACTTGATTATCCTGGACATGGATATGGTATCCGCTACCGCTATGGTATGTTTGAACAGAAAATCGAAAACGGTTATCAGGTTGAATACCCGGACAACTGGCTCGCTCACCGCGATCCATGGGAAATCAAACGTTCTGACCTTGCAGTTACTGTAAAATTCGGTGGAAATATTGCTTACGGTAAGACACCAGACGGACGCGACCGTTACTATATTGAAAATGCTGAAGAAGTAACAGCTACTCCTTATGATATGCCAATCGTTGGTTTCGGAACAGGTACTGTAAATACTCTTCGCTTGTGGCAGGCTTCTTCTGCTAACGGTTTTGACCTTCAGCTCTTCAACAACATGGAATATAACCGTGCTGTAGAAAAGCAGAACTCTGCTGAAAATGTTTCTGCTGTTCTTTATCCAAATGATAACGGACCTTCTGGAAAGGCTCTTCGTCTTAAGCAGCAGTATTTCTTCTCTTCTGCTTCATTGCAGGATTTGGTTCGCCATTATGTAGCTGATCACGGAACTGATTTCAGCAAATTTGCTGATCTTCATGTAATCCAGCTTAACGATACTCATCCGGTAGTAGCTATCCCTGAACTTATGCGCATCCTTATGGATGAATATAATGTTGGTTGGGATGAAGCTTGGGATGTTGTAACACATACATTCGCATATACAAACCACACAATTCTTGCAGAAGCTCTTGAAAAGTGGCCAATTGAAATCTTCCAGGGACTTCTCCCACGTATTTATCAGATCGTAGAAGAAATCAACCGTCGCTTCATGATCGAACTTCGCGAAAAATATCCAAACGATTATGCAAAGCAGGGACGTATGTCTATCATCAACAACGGAAAAGTTTACATGGCCTGGCTTGCTATTCACGCAGGTTTCAGCGTAAACGGTGTTGCTGAACTTCATACAAAACTTCTTAAGGAAGTTGAACTTAAAGACTGGTTCGAATTGTATCCATCTAAGTTCAATAACAAGACTAACGGTATTACACAGCGCCGCTGGCTTTGTTCTTCAAACCCAGAACTTTCAAAGTTCATTACAGATCGTATCGGGGACGGCTGGAAGAAGGAATTCTCACAGCTTAAGGGTCTTGAAAAGTACCTTGATGATGACAAATCACTTAAAGAACTTATGGCAATCAAGGAAAACAACAAGCGTCGTCTTGCTGCATACCTCAAGAATGCTCAGAACGAAATTATTGATCCAGAATCAATTATCGACGTTCAGGTTAAGCGTCTTCATGAATATAAGCGTCAGTTGTTGAATATTCTTCACATCATGTATATTTACAACAAGATGCTTGAAGATCCTAACTACAAACCAGCTAAGAAGACTTACATTTTTGGTGCAAAATCTGCTTCTGGTTATCGTCGCGCTAAATCAATCATTAAATTGATTAACACAGTTGCTGAAAGAATCAACAATGACCGCCGCGTAAACGACAGACTCCACATAGTATTCGTAGAAAACTACCGTGTATCTGTTGCAGAAAAGATTTTCCCAGCTGCAGATGTTTCTGAACAGATTTCTACAGCAGGTCTTGAAGCTTCTGGTACATCAAACATGAAGTTCATGTGTAACGGTGCTTTGACAATGGGTACAATGGACGGTGCTAACATTGAAATCGTTGAAGAAGCTGGAAAAGAAAACGCATTTATCTTTGGTCTTCTTACTGAAGAAGTTCAGAAGATTGAACGTGAACACAGCTACAACCCACAGGTATATCTTGAAAGAAATCCTGGTCTTGCAAAGGTTGTAAATCAGCTTGTAGACGGTACTTACGATCCAACTCATCAGTTGTTCAAGGAATTGTATGATTCACTTGTATATGGTATCGAAGGTAACCGCGCAGACGTTTACTACGTGCTTGCTGACTTTGATGACTACTGTCGTGCTCAGGATGAAGTTGAAAAGCTTTATGCTGACAAGAAGGCTTGGGCTAAGGCTTGTCTTAAGAACATTGCTAATGCCGGTAAGTTCTCTTCTGACCGTACAATCGAAGATTACGTACGTGACATCTGGCACCTTAAGAAAGTTGCTCGTCCAGTAAATGGAGCAAAGAAAGCTCCTGCAAAAAAGGCAGCTTCTAAGAAATAAGCTATGTTTCAGGCGTGAGCCTGATAAGTGAATGAATGGCCGGTTCCGAAGGAACCGGCCATTTTTTATGCGCAGGAAGTTTTTTTTAGCGAAGGGGTATGCGTGCAGAATGGACCTGGCACGGGTATGGAAGGGTGGCGAAGCCAGTCAAATTGTGGCCTGGCCACAATTTGACCGAGCGTTGGCGGGCCCTGGAACACCCGCTTGCGAAACGGGCTGCCACCAGAAAATACAAACTTCGTTGATTTTTATGACAAAAAATGGTATTTTGTCATAAAAATTAATTCTATGGGGCGCTGCTTTGAAAGTTTTGAAAATGGCGTTTCCGATTGAGGTTTTTATGTATAAGCCTGAGCTTATAAACTCTTTGAAAGGGTATGATGGCAAGAAATTTATTACTGATTTTATTGCCGGCATTATCGTTGGTATTGTTGCATTGCCACTTTCTATAGCTTTTGCAATTGCATCTGGTTGTAGTCCGGAAACTGGTCTGTATACGGCTATTATTGCGGGTTTTTGTATTGCGGCTCTTGGTGGAACTAAGTGTCAGATTGGCGGTCCAACTGGTGCTTTTACTGTAATTATTTATGCTATCGTAAATAACCCTAGCCTTGGTGTGGCTGGTCTTGGAACGGCTACTGTGATTGCTGGTGTTCTTTTGATTTTGCTTGGGGTTTTTAAGCTTGGTGGTCTTGTAAAATTTATTCCTTATACAATCGTTATAGGTTTTACTGCCGGTATCGCTGTGACTATTGCCACTGGCCAGATTGGTGATTTTTTTGGAATGCATCCTGATTTTGGCATGAAGGTGCTGGAAGATGGTTCTGAGGTTCAGAAAACAATTACTGTTTTTGGAACAGAGTATACAAAAATGCCTGGAACTTTTGTGGGAAAAATTGGCGTTTATGCTCAGTCCCTTTCTTCAATTGATTTGTATTCCACAATTATGGCTGTTGTATGTCTGGTGATCATTTTCCTTTGGCCAAAGGTTACAAAAAAGGTTCCAGGTTCTTTGATTGTAATTATCCTTGCTACTGTTGTAAGCATAATTCTTGATAAAGCTACTAATGGTTCGCTGAAGGTTGATACAATCGGAAAAATGGCAAGCGGTGCGGATCATTACAAGATTCCTAATTCTTTGCCTTCTCCAAGTCTTCCTGATTTTAGCATTTCAACTATTACTACTGTTTTTCCTACAGCTGTTTCCATTGCTGTGCTTGCTGCTATTGAATCTTTGCTCTCTGCTGTTGTTGCTGATGGTATGATTGGTGCAAAACATGATTCAAATAACGAATTGATTGGTCAGGGGATTGCCAATATTGCAAGTCCATTGTTTGGTGGTTTGCCTGCTACTGGTGCAATTGCCCGCACTGCTACAAACATCAATAATGGGGGTAGAACTCCTGTTGCTGGCATTGTGCATGCAATTGTTTTGATGCTTATCCTGATTTTCTTTGGTACTTATGTTGAATATGTGCCAATGCCTTCTTTGGCCGCTGTTTTGATGAGTGTTTCCTGGAATATGGCTGGAGTTCCGGCTGTGCGCACTTTGATGAAGGGGCAGAAGTCTGATACAACTGTTCTTTTTGTGACTTTAATAATTACTGTGTTTGTAGATTTGACTGTTGCCATTGAAGTTGGGCTTGGTTTTGCTGCATTCTTCTTCATTAAGAAAATGATTGATGTTAGCGAAGTTCAGGCTCAGCGGGAGCATATTATTGGTGGTATATCTGGAACTGGCGAACAGGAACAGCTTGAAGTTCCTGAGGGTGTTTTAGTTTATGAGATTGAAGGTCCTCTTTTCTTTGGTACTGTTCGCAAATTTGAAATGGCTACAGAACGTGCAGGTGTTGATTGCAAGGCTATAATTCTTAGAATGCGTAACCTTATTTATGTTGATGCTGGTGGTTTGCAGGCTCTAAAACAGTGTAAGGCTGCGTGCGACCGAAAGGGCATTTCTATCATTATTTCTGGAATCCATACCCAGCCTTATGTGCTTATGGAAAAAACTGGAGAAGCTGATCGCATTGGTCGTGAAAATATTTTTGATAATATTGCCGGCGCTTTGAATAGAGCAAAGGAAATTGCTTCATCAAAAAAATAATAATTAAAGATATTGTACTTTGAGTTTGAGAATCCGAAGAAGACCCTGGTTTTCTTCGGATTTTTTTTGTTTTTTTTGTTGCGGCGTTCCTTTTTTTTTGTTGTGGCGTTCGATTTTTATCATTTTTTTTAAAAAAAATTACTATATGTAAGTGATGATGAAAAGCGATATTTATAAACCGGATATTCGGGAACAGACTTTGCTTCACGGTATTTCATATCCAACGGATATTGAGCTTTTGATGTTGATTTTGGGAAGTGGCATTAAGGGTGTTGATGTTGAAAAACTTGCCGGTGAAGTGAATCGCATGCTGAATAAGTCTAAACCTGAGCAGTATGTGGAAAACCTTATGAAAATCAACGGCATGGGCAAGGGCAAGGCTTTGAGTGTTGCGGCGGCAATGGAGCTTGGACGCAGGCGTAATAACTTTAAAAATGCAAAAATTCATGTTCCAAGGGATGTACTTCCGTTTGTGCAACGTTATTCAATGGAAAGTCGGGAGCATTTTATTTGCGTTTCCCTGAATGGAGGTAATGAAATTATTCAGGTGCGCGTGGTTACGATAGGTACAGTAAATAGAACTCTTGTGCATCCTAGAGAAGTGTTTAGTGATGCTTTAATGGAAAAGGCTGCTGCAATCATTGTGTGTCATAATCATCCTTCCGGGAATACGGATCCTTCTGAAGAAGATATAAATGTGACTCGCATGCTTATGGAGGCTGGAGAGATTTTAGGGGTGGAGCTTTTGGATCATATTGTGTTCTCGAGCAATTCATATTTTAGTTTTATGGAAAATAAGCTGTTGTTTGAAGACTGATTTCAGTTATAATGTACCTATGAGCAGGAAGGCGATTTTGTTTTCTGCTGTGTTATGTTGTTTTTCGTTGTCTGGCGAAAATGAAATATTTGCACAACAGGAATTTCAGATTGAAAATTCAGCTGATGTTTTATTGGATAAACAGGTTGTCATTGATGATTCAATAGTTGAAAGGCAATCCGGTAATGTGATTGTGGAACGTGATTACAATTCCTTTGCTGAGAAGAGTCCGAGTTTGGGTTTTTCTTCGGATTTTAAGGAAAAAAAAGCTGAGCGTACTGTTGAAATTGCAAGAAAATCTTCTGCAGTCCGTATTGATTGCAATGCCCAGGATGCTGAAGTATATTTAAATGGCGAATATCAGGGAAAGGCTCCATTGTATATTTCAAATCTGGCGCCGGGTGTATATAGGCTGAATGTTCGCAAAGAAGGTTACGTGGGTTACAAAGGGCTTTTGAGAAGCGACTTTGGCAAGGAATATTCGTATTATGTGAATCTTTTGAAGGCAACCGGTTATTTGAATTTTGTTTTGCCAGAAAAATCATATTTTCTTGTAGACGGCCAGCATGTGTATGAAACTGACGTATCCGGACTTTATGAAATTCCTGTTGGAAAGCATCGTATTGAGTTTTTTCGTTATGGATATAAACCTAATGTAGTGGATTTGAAAGTGCGTTCCGCCCGTGTCTATGAGATTGAACTTGGTTGGATAGAACAGGATTTTAAGATCACGTCTTTTACTGTTTCGAAGAACTGTATAAATCCATTGTATAAAGGGAAATTTAGCAATTGTGTTATTGGGGTTTCGTCTTTGGCTCCAGGAAAAGTTTTTGTTAGCATTGTTGATATGAACAATAATGTTGTTTATAAGCGTGATTTACAGCTTTCTGATTGGCTTTGCACCCTGAATTGGGATGGAACTGATTCGGATGGATTTGCTATGGTTCCTGGTCGTTACGAAGTTCGGCTTTCTGCTGATGGATTTGAAAAAAGCTGTTTTGTGGATATCGTTTCAAAGCCAATCTATCGTCCTTTTGATATTACAGTGGCTGGTACTGGTGTTGGAAGTATACCTTGCGCTTTTGGCATTCCTTCCGGGAATGTTTCGTTGGGATTCGCACTTTCGCCTACAATTAGTTCAGTTCAGGGTTTTTATGATCTGCCTGTTGAGATAAATGTGGCCTGTTCATTTTTCAAAAATATTGAAGCATGTTTTAGGGGAATTATATATCCTGCGCTGGATGATGGAAGCTTTTGCGCTTCCATTGGGGTGAAAGGGCTTTTTTCGTTTCCTTTTGATTATGGCGATAAAAGTTTTAACTATGGGTTTGCGTTGAGTTACGGCGGAATGGGTGGCGGAATCTATGAACCTTATGGAGCTGCCAAAAACTTGGGGCTGGGGACTGCATTGATGGTTGGATTCGACGGTCCAAATTGTTTTGCTGGAGCAACGTCCCAGTTTGTGTTCGGAAGCGGTTCTTCAAATCTGGTGGGCGATAATACATGGAAAAATAGTGTTGTGCTTTGCGTGTATCCTTCCTTGTTTACATCATTGGATTTTTGGTTTTCAAAACACAGCTGCTTTGGAGTGTATGACTGGGATGAAGATAAGGTCAGATTGTGCGAAGATTGGAACCGGGCTTTTGAATGGGGAGTTGCTTTTTCTGCATTGATACCTGACATTTCATCGGTTTTCCGAATGTCTTATGATATTTTGATGTATAATGAAAATGTGTATCATGAAATAAAGTTGGGCTTAAATTTGATTATATAGGTGAATTTATGAAAATGGTTTTGCTTGGAACAGGTACTAGTCATGGTATTCCGTGTATTGCCTGTGATTGTGACGTTTGCAGATCAAAAGACAGAAGGGATAAAAGGCTAAGGTGCAGCGCTTATGTTACCAATAAGAATAAGGATGGAACTGTTTCCAGTATTCTTGTGGATATAGGACCTGAATTTCGTATTCAAGCGCTTAGAAGGAAGATAAAAGCGGTAGATTGCCTTTTGCTTACTCATTCTCATGCGGATCATGTTCATGGACTGGATGATATTCGCATTTTTAGTCACACAGCATCGTGTGCGAATAAAATCAATTGTGCCAGAGGGAAAGAAACTCCTGGACAGGGACTTCCTGTTTATGGTAACCGCTCAACTTTAAGGGACTTGAAAAACCGCTTTGATTATATTTTTAAGGAAACACAGATTGGTGGTGGAAAACCTAAGCTTGTTCTGAAGGTTGCTTCGGATTTGATGGAAAGGAAAGAGCCTAAAACAGGTGATGTTGCAGTAACTCCCATTCCTATGATGCATGGAAACCAGAAATCTTGCGGTTACGTTTTTACTGTAACGGATAAAAAAGAGCAGAAACATTCAATAGCCTATCTTACAGATTGCAGTATGATAAAGGAAACTGGTTTTGAAAGAATAGCGGCAATTGGCGGAACAATCGATCATGTTGTGATTGATGGATTAAGGGAGGAACCTCATCAGACTCATTTTTCGTATTTGCAGGCGATGGAAGCGGCGAACCGGATTGGCGGAAAACACACCTGGTTAACTCATATGTGCCATTCCATGAGTCATGTGCAGATTATGGAATATATTGAAAAACATCTGACTGAGTTTCCGGTATTGGAAAAAATTGTGATGGATGGCGGTTCTGTGGAGCC
>JAEDGP010000127.1 GCA_016297405.1 Treponema sp. | reverse complement strand
GATTCACGTTTAACAGACGATAAAAAACCAGAAACTTTAAAAATGCAGATTACGAATCCTGATGATATTCCTGTTGTTGAAGGATTTATCAAAATGGACGATGCAGCTCTTGAAGATTATCGCAATAAAATGGGACTTGCGATGGATCATGCTGATATAAAATTCCTGCAGGATTATTTTATTGGTGAAGGTCGTGACCCTGTTGAAACTGAAATCCGCGTTCTGGATACTTATTGGTCTGATCATTGTCGTCATACAACTTTTTTGACAGAATTAAAAGATATAAAAATTGAAAAAGGACCTTATTCAAAACTTTTTGAAAAATCCCTGAAAAATTATACAAAAATGCGTACAGATTTGTATGCAGGACGTACCGATAAACCTGTTTGTCTTATGGATATGGCTGTTATCGGTATGAAATATTTGAAAAAACACGGCATGCTTGAAGATATGGAAGTGTCTGAAGAAAATAATGCATGTTCTGTTTATATTGACGTGCATTATACAGCTGATGAAAATGGAAAACCTCTGGCAAAAGACGATCCAAAAGCTACAGAACGATGGCTTATGATGTTTAAAAATGAAACTCATAATCATCCTACAGAAATTGAGCCTTTTGGTGGCGCTGCAACTTGTCTTGGTGGTGCAATTCGTGATCCTCTTTCTGGTCGTTCGTGGGTTTATCAGTCTATGAGAATTACTGGAGCGGCTGATCCTACTGTTCCATTAAATGAAACAAAAAAAGGAAAACTCCCACAGATGAAACTTTGTCGTGAATCAGCACAGGGATTTTCTTCTTACGGAAATCAGATTGGTTTAACTACTGGTCAGGTGCAGGAAATTTATCATCCTGGTTATGTTGCAAAAAGAATGGAACTTGGAGCTGTTATTGCTGCTGCTCCTGTGGATACAGTTATCCGTGAACGTCCTGAGCCTGGTGATATTATCATCTTGCTTGGTGGTGGAACTGGTCGTGATGGTATTGGTGGTGCAACAGGTTCTTCAAAAGTTCATACTGAAAAATCTGTTACAACTGCTGCTGCCGAAGTTCAAAAAGGTAATGCTGTTGAAGAAAGAAAGATTCAGCGGCTTTTCCGCAATAAAGAAGTGAGCCTGATGATTCGTCGCTGTAATGATTTTGGAGCTGGTGGTGTTTCTGTTGCAATTGGTGAACTTGCTCCTGGTCTTGAAATTGACCTTGATAAAGTTCCAAAAAAATATGAAGGTTTGAATGGAACTGAACTTGCAATCTCTGAAAGTCAGGAAAGAATGGCTGTTGTTGTTCGCAAAGCTGATGTTGAGCGTTTTATTGAAGCTGCACAAAAAGAAAACTTGAATGCCGTTGTGGTAGCAGAAGTTACAGATACAAACCGTCTTGTTATGAAATGGCGTGGTAAAACTATTGTTGATATAGGAAGAGAATTCCTTGATGCGGCGGGAGCTCATCACGAAGCAAATGCATTGATTGAAAGTCCTGCTGAACCTGAAAAATCTCCTGTTTTAAATCCTTTGGAAAGTGTTAGTGAAAAACTTAACAAAGAAGTAAAATGCAAAGGTTGTGTAAGCAATAATTTACAATCAGCATGGCTTGCAAATATGAATGATTTGGCTTGCTGCAGTCAGCGTGGTCTTGGGGAACGTTTCGATGGTTCTATTGGTGCTTCTTCTGTATTGTTCCCTTATGGAGGAAAATATCAGAATACACCAGAAGCAGGTATGTCTGCAAAAATTCCAGTTGTTTCTCCTCGTGAAACTTCAACTGTAAGTTTGATGACTTATGGATTTGACCCAAGAATTGGAAACTGGTCGCCATGGCACGGTTCAAAAATTGCGGTTTTATCTTCTCTTGCAAAAATTTCCTGTCTTGGAGGAAAAGCCCGCAGTTCAAGATTAAGTTTTCAGGAATTCTTTGGACGTGCTGTAAACGAAAAACGATGGGGATATCCTGCTGCTGCTTTGCTTGGTTCTGTTGACGCTCAGGTGGAATCAGGATGTGCTTCAATTGGCGGAAAAGATTCAATGTCTGGAACTTTTGAGGATATTAATGTTCCTCATACCCTGGTAAGTTTTGCTGTTACTCATGACGAAGTTTCAAATGTAGTAAGTGGAGCTTTCAAATCTAATGGTAACAATATTTATATGGTAAGTGTTCCATATTCTGATAAACTTGAACCTGATTACAAAACTTTCCTTGAGAATTCTGATGTAATTTATGATTTGAATAATGCTGGCAAAATTAAAGCAATGTATCCAGTGGGACCTGGCGGTATTGCCGAAAGCCTTACAAAAATGGCAATGGGTAATATGATTGGTGCAAAGATTGACTGTAAGGCTGTAAATAAAGCTTATGAATCAACTGTCGGAAAATATTATTCTACACGGGGAGTTGAAGCTTTATTTATCCCGATTTATGGTAATATTTTGATTGAAACTGATCAGGATTTATCAAAAGCTGGATTCAAAAAAGGTACAATTGCAAAAATTGGTGAAACAATTCAAGAACGATTAATCAAAGTTGAAAATGTAACGATAAATAAAATCATAAATGAATGTGTTGAAATTGATTTGAAAGATTGTGTTACTTCTTGGGAAGATAAATTAAAAGAAGTTTATCCACCTGTTTCTGATTATCCTTCGCAGGAACAACTTCCACAATGGGCAACTTCTGTTCACAAATCTTTGAGTGATATAAGAAAAGCTCCTGCATTTGTGCAGCCAAAAGCTCAGCCTAAAGTTTTGCTTCCAGTATTCCCTGGCACAAACTGTGAATTTGATATGGCAAGGGCATTTAATCTTGCTGGTGCAAATACAAAAATTGTAGTTTTGCAGAACAAAAATCCTGATGTTCTTGCAGAAAGTCTTTTGGAATTGGAAAAAGAACTTAAAGATACTCAGATTTTGGCACTTTCTGGTGGATTTAGTGCTGGTGATGAACCTGATGGTTCTGCGAAATTTATTGCAAATGTTT
>JAEDGP010000126.1 GCA_016297405.1 Treponema sp. | reverse complement strand
TTTCTATAAAATATATGGGGCTGTCCCAAAAGTAATGAGTGTAGCGCTCATTGAGATAGTCGAAATGACTGCTACACTAAATGTGGTGGTTTCGATAAACTCAACCACCGTAATGCTACCTTATTGGACAGCCTCATTTAGGAGATTTAAATGATTAGAATCAAAAGTTTTATTTTCGCCGCATCATTTTTGGCGGCTACAAGCTCAATTTCTGCCCAGATCAAAACCCGCTCTTACATGGACAACGGTGACAAATGGGGAATCATCGATGAAAACCTTAAGGTCGTGATTCCAGCAGAATATCTTTCAGCCGGTGAATTCACCGGAAAATGCGCAAACGTAGAAGTCGCACAAAACAAGTGGGCTCTTGTGGACATCAACAATAAAGAAATCATCAGATTTACCTGCGATAAACTAAAACCTATGAAATGCGGATGGTGCCTTATGATCGGCACTGATGGAAAATACAGCTTTGTAAACGAAAAAGGCGAATACCTTGTAAAAGACGCCGTTTATGCAAGTGAATTTTCACAAGGTCTTGCAGGTGTTACCCAGGGAAACTATGAACGCATCGACTACATAAAGCCGGACGGAACTGTAGCGTTTTCCATTGATGAAGCAAAAGGACGCGAGTTCCATAATGGACTTGCTCTTGTAGAAAACATTTTTGAATCTTATGGAATCATCGACAAAACTGGAAAATTCCTGACTCCCACAGAACTAAGACGCACATCCTATCTTGGAGAAGGAGCCTTCCTTACTGAAGATCCAGAAAACCCTTATCACTACATGATTATCAACAAATATGGAAAAATTTTAAGCCCCAAAAATATAGTTTCGGCAACGAAAGTTTATAACGGAATCAGCTACCTTACCCTTTATGGACATAAAAACTTCAACAGCTATGCATTCAATCTGAAAACAAGAGAACTTTCATCTAAAGAGCTGTTCATATCAAACAATTCAAGCAAATACATGGCAACCTTTGGAAAATTCCCAGACGGCAAAACAAAATTTACACTTTGCGACTCTTCATTCAATCCCCTTTGCGATCGGGATTTTGAATACTTTGGCGATGAAGTAAATGATATCTTCGTTTTTCTGGATCACGGAAAAAACATTTATGTAAACACCAAAGGCAAAACTTTTGTAGCAGAAAAAGCAAATTATCTTATGCCATAATCAGATGTAAGCTGCAAAAAAAGCCCACGTTTTCATAAAACTTTGAAGTGACCTTCAATCGAAAACGTCGGCTTTTTTTTATTTTTTGCGCTTTACATCAGCCAATCACTAAAAGCGAGAAAGAAACGCTTTTGCCCGCTCTGTTTTAGGATTAATGATTACATCCTGTGGAGTACCAATTTCCACAATGTTTCCATCATCCATGAAGATAACTGTGTCGCTTATATCCCGGGCAAAAGCCATCTCATGAGTAACAACCACCATAGTCATCTTTTCTTTAGCAAGATCATTTATTACAGCAAGGATTTCTCCCGTCAATTCAGGATCCAATGCACTTGTTGGCTCATCAAACAAAAGAACTTCCGGCTTTAAAGCTAAAGCCCGGGCAATGCTCACCCTTTGCTGCTGACCACCGCTAAGCTGGCATGGATATGATTGAGCCTTGGTTTCCAGCTCCATTCGCTTAAGCAAAGCCATGGCAGTTTCCACAGCTTCTTCAACAGGCTTTTTAAGCACAGTCACCTGAGGCTGCACAACATTCTGCAAAACGCTTAAATGTGGAAAAAGATTGAAATTCTGAAAAACAAGACCGGTTTTTAGCGCAATTTCATGAAGATCAATTTTTGGTGCATAAATGCCGTCTTCTATCAAGGTTTTTCCGCAAATTTCAATTTTTCCCATGCTCGGCTTTTCCAGCTGACTGATACAGCGAAGAGTCGTGGATTTGCCGCTTCCACTAGGTCCAATGATGGAAAGCACTTCACCTTTATGCACATCAAAACTTACGCCTTTAAGAATATGAAGATCGCCAAATTTTATTTCCAGATTCGAAACACTGATAACTTTTTCCATCTCGATTACCTATAATATGAAAGTTTTTTCTCTAACCGGGCAAATACAAGGGAAACGACCCAGTTCATTACAAAATAAATCACACCGGCAACAAAAAGCGGAATGAATGAGCTCATTGAAGACTGTCTTTCTTTTGCAACAAGCAAAAGCTCAGAAACAGCAATAACGCTTACCAAGGCCGTATCCTTTACCAATGTGATTACTTCATTGCCCATGGCAGGAACAATGCGCTTTACCACCTGCGGCAAAATTATCTTAAATGCACACTGACTGCGGGTATAGCCCAAAACCTTTGCGGCCTCGTACTGGCCCTTAGGAATCGATTCGATTCCACCGCGATAGATTTCTGCAAAATATGCAGCATAATTTATGGATAATGCGATAATGGCCGCAGGAAATCGTTCCCATTTGAACATCACTTCGAATCCGTTTTTCTTAAACCAGTAGATAAGAAGCGCAGGCCCAAAATACACCACCAGAAGCTGAAGCATAAGGGGAGTTCCACGTATAATCAGAAGAAATAAATTGGTTGTACCAGAAAGAAGCTTATTCTTCGACATGCGGCCCATAGTAATTGGCAAAGCAAGTGGAATAGCAAAAAGCAAGGTAAGAAAAAAGACTTCCAGCGTAGTACCAGAAGCCTTGAGCAAGGCTATAATCATTTTTACATTTTTTTCATCAAACATAAATTGACTATAGCAAAAAAAAGATTACTGAACAACAGCAAAGGCAAATCCGCGGCAGACCGCTAGAAAAGCCTTTCCAATACACCCACAGGACGTGGGTGCATTGCCGGGGCTGTCCCAAAAGTAATGAGCGCTACACTAAATGTGGTGGTTTCGATAAACTCAACCACCGTAATGCAAACTTATTGGACAGCCTCATGGAAAAAAATAGACAGGACGTCTATTTTTTTCCTAAAACACTAATATTACGT